>NZ_CP026363.1:540000-845000 GCF_004117055.1 Brevibacillus agri | reverse complement strand
GGCGGCAGCAGGGATCTCAATCATGATACCCACTTCGATGCGATCGGATACAGCGACTCCGCTGTTTTGCAAGCCCTGCTTCTCTTCTTCCAGGATCGCTTTGGCCGCGCGGAACTCCTCCAGCGTCGCTATCATCGGAAACATGATCTTCAGATTGCCATGCGCGCTCGCCCGCAGCAGGGCGCGCAGTTGCGTGCGGAACAGCTCCTGTCTGTCGAGACACAGCCGGATCGCGCGATAGCCGAGGAACGGATTCATCTCCTCCGGCATGTCCAGATAGGAGAGGTGCTTGTCGCCCCCGATGTCCAGCGTGCGGATGACGACAGGCTTGTCGCCCATGCCCGCGAGCACCTGCTTGTAGGCGAGGTACTGCTCTTCTTCTGTCGGGAAATCATCCCGTCCCATGTATAAAAACTCGGTGCGGAAAAGGCCAACCCCTTCTGCGCCGTTTGCGAGCGCGCCTGCCACATCGGCCGGGCTTCCGATATTGGCCGCCAGCTCCACGTGATGCTGATCTGCCGTAATGGTCGGGTTGTGGACCAGCTTTTCCAGCTCGGCCTTTTGCTCGGCGTACTCCGCCTGCTTCCTCGTATAGAGCGCGATCTCTTCCTCGCTCGGGTCGATGATGACCACGCCTTCATGCCCGTCCAAAATAACGAGTGTAGACGGCTGAACCGCGCTTGTGATCGTCTGCGTCCCGACCACGGCCGGAATCTCCAGGGAACGCGCCATGATCGCGGAGTGCGAAGTGCGTCCGCCAATGTCGGTCACGAAGCCTTTTACATAGCGGCGGTCAAGCTGCGCCGTGTCCGACGGAGTCAAATCCTCCGCCACAATGATGACTTCCTCTGTCAAAGAGCCGGGATGAAAAAAGTTCACTCCAAGCAAATACGCCAGGACACGCTTCGTCACGTCGCGAATGTCGGCTGCCCGCTCGCGCATGTAATCGTTGTCCATCTGTTCGAACAAGCCGATAAACGCCTGCGCGACGTCGTGCAGGGCGCTTTCTGCGTTCGTCATTTCTTGTGTAATCTTGTCTTTTACGGTGTCGACAAGCTCAGGGTCCTCCAAGACAAGCAGGTGGGCTCTGAAAATGTCGGCCTGCTCCGCGCCCATCTCTTTTTCCACGCGCAGCGCAATTTGCTGCAAGTCTGCCTTCGCCCGTTCCAGCGCTTCCTCGAAACGATGAATCTCACTGGCAGCATCTTCTACCGCTACCGTCTTGATTTGCATGTCAGGAGCGGTCAGCAAAAACGCCTTGCCGATGGCTACCCCTGCGGAAGCTTTTACCCCTACGATTTTTTGGGACATTCCTTGCACCCACCTTTCTTTACTTGGTACTGGTCCACTCCTGCATCAGCCGGGCTTGTCTGCGCACCACTTCCTCCAGCGGATGGCCTGCCGGAATGCCCGTGTTGTTGTGCAACGCATATTCCCACCCGAACAGTTTCAAGTCTGACTGGATGCGCACCGCTTCTTCGTCCTCTGGCGAGTCGAACAACAGCGCTGCGGCAATCGCCAACCCCAAATGCTCGGGACTGATTCCTCTCTCCATGCATTCCAGCGCAGGGCCTACCAGCCGATCGTGGCGGGACAGCTTGCGCAGCGGCGAACGCCCTACCCGGACCACTTCGTCCGAGAGCAGCGGATTCGTGAAGCGCGCCAATATTTTCTCGATATACTGCGTATGCGCCTGCTCGTCAAAGCCGTACTTGGCTACCAAAAGCGCTCCTGTCTCCTGCAAGGCGCCTCTCGCAGCCTTCGCCACCTTCTCGTTTTGCATCGCTTCATCAATCGTTTTCAATCCCAACTGATAGCCGAGATACGCAATCACGGCATGGCCGGTATTGACGGTAAACAGCTTTCTCTCGATGTACGGAGCCAAATCGTCTACATAGGTGACGCCTTCGATCTGCGGCACGTCTCCTACTAACTGCGAACGGTCCACGACCCACTCGAAAAACGGCTCTACCACAACGAGCAGCTTGTCTTCATGCTGCTGGATCGGCACGATGCGGTCTACCGCCGCATTCGGGAAACCGATCAACTCCGTCGCCTGTGCCTGCAGCTCTGCGGAGAGCCCCGCGAAAACGTGCTCCTTCAGCTTGGCGCTCCCGCCAATCATGTTTTCGCAGGCGATTACATTGAGCGGACGCGGATTGTCTGCCAGTCGCTTCGCAATGCCTGCCGCAATCGCTCCCGAAATCTGCCCGAGGACGTTTGGCCCTACAGCCGTAGTCACCAGATCGGCGGAAGCGATAGCAGCAGCGACAGCTTCGACATCCTGCCCGTGAATCGCCCGCACTCCTTCCACGACCGACTGGGGATTTCCTGCTGTTGCCAATTGCACGTGATACATTTTTCTCTGGTTCAGCTCGTCGACCAGCGCTGTGTTCACATCGACAAACACAACCTCGTAGCCTGCCTGTCTCAACAGTTGCCCGATGAAACCGCGCCCGATATTGCCTGCTCCGAAATGGACTGCCAGCATGAGCGACTACACCTCCTCGGTGAACATCGCCATGATTTCTTCTGCTGTAGAGGCTTGGACGATCCGCTTCACGTTTTCTTCCTCAGAGCAAAGGATGGCGATATTGGACAGCACCTCCAGATGCTCATCGCCTACTGCCGCAATCCCGACCAATAGGTACGCCGTATTCCCTTCGCCAAAATCGACGCCATCCGGCACCTGCACAACCGAGATTCCGGTGGATTGGATCTCTGCCTTTGCTTCGTTCGTTCCGTGCGGGATCGCTACGCCGCTGCCGATGTAGGTGGTCGCCAGCTCTTCGCGCTCCAGCATTTTTTCCACGTATTGAGCCGTCACGTGTCCGGCGCGAACCAGCAGCTCGCCTGCCAGTCTGATCGCTTCTTCCTTGTTCGCTGCCTTTGCATTCAGCATGATTTTCTCTGTGGTCAGTATGTTTTTCATTTTGTTCTCTCCCATCCTGTCTTTTTCAGGCAAAAGGCATATAGCCTGCCTGCTATATAATCAGCAATGCGCTGTGGTTCTCCTGTCTGCAACAAGTTCTGCATGTCTTCCTCGATCAAAAGTGAGCTGACCTCGCTGAGCACCTCCAGCCCTTCCTTGGGCACTTCCTTTGGCCCCAGCAGAAGCAGCAGCAGGTCAACCTGCATCTCCTCTTCATCCATCGAGCGAAGCAATACGGGCTGCTCCAGGCGGTGAAAAGTGAACGACGCTTTCTGCACCGCCTCGTTTCTGCCGTGGAACAGCGCCATGGACGTGCCGGGGATGCCTAGCCCGCCGAGCTTTTCGCGTGCGATCAATTGCTCGACGACCGCCTCTGCCGCAAGGACGGTTTCCCGTTTTTCCAGCTCTGTGCAAATGTCCCGCAAAAGAGCTGGCATATCGTGCTGGCTGTTACTGACGCGCTGTCCCCATAAGCCATCGAGAATTTGATTGGCGTAAGTGGCATAGAGCTGCATCGCCTTCAACTGCTCCTGCGACTGCCTGCCAGGCGGCACAATTTTGCTTTCCTTTTTCGCCGCCCCCACCTGGACCGGGCGGTTGTGCAGATGAAACTTGATTTTTTGAATGTCGTCCTGCGGCAGCAGCGGGCTGACGACTACGTATTCTGCCGGGTCAAGCGCCAGCGGCAGGGTGGAAATAATCAGATCGTAGTCGCTGCGCGGCACGTTGCCCAGATCAAACATGGACAAGTTGCGCAAGCTGACGATCTCGGGAATTTCCTTTTTGATGCGCGTCGCCAAAATCTTCGACGAGCCGATGCCGCTGGAGCAGACGACCAGTGCGCGATAGCGATGGTGCTCCAGCCGCCCCCTCTCCAGCGCTGCCCCCAGATGCATGACCAGATAGCCAACCTCTTCCTCCGGCACTTGCAGCTCAGGCAGGAGGACCGCCACCACCTCCTTCGCCACCGTAAACAGCTCCGGGTAGTTTTGCTTGATCTGGCCGAGGATCGGATTGTGAATCTCCATCTGACGCCTGAGCCTGTACAGCGCCGGCTCCAGATGCGTCAGCAGGCCATGAAACAAAGACGTGTCCTCCCGCAGCGAAAGCCCCAGACGCTCTTCGCACAGGGCAATGAAGCGTGCGGTCAAGGCGGCCAGCTCGGTATTTTCCGGCCAGACGGCGTCCTCGGGGGACTGCCGCAGCTTCGCTCCACGCAAATGCATCGTAATATAGCCGATTTCATCCTGCGGAATCTCCATCTGAAAGATGTGCTGCAGCCGTTCCATGATGTTTTTGGCGACGACGTATTCGGGGGTTCCCGCCAGCTCGCTCAGCGTATGCTCGTCGAAGCGAATCTTTTCGCCTTTTTCAATCCGCTCCATCGCCAGTGCCAAATGCGCGACCAGGCCGATATAGGCGCTGTCCGCGAGCGGATACGGCAGCTCGGCTTCGAGGTGGCTCAGGGCATTTTCCACCTTCATCAGCTTTTCCCGGTCGATCAGTGACAAAAGCCGCCGGGAAATCGAGTCCATGTCCCGCGAAGATTTGTTTTGAATGTTTTCCTTAATAATCCCGATCAGCTCGTGGTCATCGAGATGCTCGGCAATCAAACGGCTGATCGCCTTTCTTTTGGACGCCTCGTTTCCCAGCAGCTCGACTCCGTATCCTCGCTTTCTCAGCAAGGTCAGGTCGTAACGGCCGAGCAGTTCCTCGAGATCGTCCAGGTCGTGGCTGATCGTGGCGGTCGTTACCTTCAGATCAATCGCCAGCGAAATCAACTTGACGGGTTCTGTGGCTGCCAGCAGGGAGCAGAGGATGATCGCCTTGCGTTCCTCGGCGGTAAACTCCGTCGTCGTCTGGTGCAGGACAGACATTTTCAGCGCCAGCTTTTGCTCGGGTGTGCCTACAACCTCTACCCCGGCCCCCGTCTTGCGCACCAGTTCCAGACCGCTTTCGGCAAACAGCGGGTCGAGGGCGTCCAGCTCCCTGTGGACGGTTCGCGTGCTCACGCCGATTCGCTCGGCGATCTGCGCTACGGTTATGCCCTTTTTCTCCTGCAATAAAATTTCCATGATCGATCGCTGCCGTGAGGATACATGCATGCCCTTGCTCCCTCCTTAACGCCAAAGAGGGAAAACGCTAGCTTTCACTAGCGTTGATCCCCTTTTACCCCAGCCGTTTGACCAACTTGTCATACTCCGGACTATTCAAGAAGTTATCAATGGAGATGTGCTCGGCAGACGGTGCTTTTGCCCGCGCTCTCTCTGTCAGCGACTTGTGCGTAATGACGATGTCGGCATCGTCAGGAATGTCGTTGATCGCGGTGTTGATAACCGTGATCTCGCCAAGTCCGGCATCCTTGAACTTTTTGCGCAGGGATGCCGCCCCCATTGCGCTGGAGCCCATACCAGCGTCGCAAGAAAAGACTACTTTTTTCACATCGGCAGCCACCACTGCTTTCGCCGCCGCTACCTCTTCTCCTTCTGCTGCTGGTTGCTTTTTGCCTTTCAGTTCCTGCATTTTTTCCGTCGCTTTTTCCAACTCGTCCTCATCAGACTTGCCGCCCATTTTCAGCAATGCAGCCGCGATGACGAAGGAAACGACTGTCGCTGCAACAACCCCTGCCAACACTGGCAGCAAGCCGCCCCGCGGAGCCATTGCACTGAGAGCGAAAATGCTACCTGGCGATGGCGATGACACCAGTCCTGCTCCAAGCAGCGTGAAGGTGAAGACCCCTGCCATTCCGCCGCCTATTGCCGCCAAAACGAGGCGCGGATTCATCAAGATGTAAGGGAAGTAAATTTCGTGAATACCACCGAAAAAGTGAATGATAACCGCACCTGGCGCCGACTGCTTGGCGTTGCCGCGCCCTGCCAGCCAATATGCCAATAGGATTCCCAAGCCAGGCCCTGGATTTGTCTCCATGAGGAAAAAAATTGATTTCCCTGTTCTCACTGACTCTTCCAGTCCAATCGGACTAAAAATACCGTGGTTAATTGCATTGTTCAAAAACAGCATCTTCGCCGGCTCGACTAAAATGCTTGCGAGCGGCAGCAATCCTGCATCCACAATCACTTGAACACCGGAAGCGAGTGCTTTGCTAAGACCAGTCACGACCGGACCAATCGCTAGGAATGCTATTATCGCAAGCACCCCCCCAATTATTCCCGCCGAAAAATTGTTAATCAGCATTTCAAAACCAGAACGAATTCTGCCTTCAAGTAGTTGGTCCACTTTTTTCATGATCCAACCACCGAGAGGTCCCATTATCATTGCTCCCAAAAACATCGGGATGTCTGATCCAACTATAATCCCCATTGTGGCAACGGCCCCTATGACACCGCCACGTACATCGTGAATCATTTTCCCACCCGTGTATCCGATCAAAAGCGGTAGCAGATACGTAATCATTGGAACAACCAACTTGGCCAGTTCCTCATTAGGCCATCGCCCCGTGGGGATAAACAACGCCGTAATCAGTCCCCAGGCGATAAACGCACCGATGTTCGGCATCACCATCGCACTGAGAAACCGCCCAAATTTTTGTACCGAGACTCGCACACCGCCGGAAGATTGGTTCTTTGTCGCCAAGTTCTCCATACTGGACCCTCCTTTACCCTCTCTATAAATTGTTGACAAGATTAAATTAATAATGTGCACACCTCAAATATAAAGCGTTTACATAAGCGTCACAACAAAATCAAAGCGCGAATTTGTCGTTCTCATTGTTGCCAAAACTTAATAACCGGCACACATAAAAAAGACTCCAGCCCCCAAAGCCGAAGTCTCTTCTCCTTAAAAATCTTCTCTTTCCACCTTCATTACTTTTCCCGTTTCCGCATTGACCTCTACTTCGTACACCTGGTTCTGGTCGGTCAAAATGATGAACTCGTACACAAGCACGCCGTTTTCCGTGTCCAGCTCCGCGTGCAGCACGCGGCCTTGCACTTGCTGCAGGGCGATTTGCCTTGCCTGCTCCTGCGTAATACGCATCGGCTCTACTGCTGCTGTCTGGGTGTTTACTGCGTGAATCGGCGCAGGTATTGCCGCTCCGAGTGCCACTGCCAGCGCGACTGCTGCGGTCCAGGGGATTGGGGTTTTCATGGATGGGCTTCCTCCTTTGATGTATCGCATAACAAATCATTCAGTAGTCTGACCAATCTGCTCGGTTACATGCAAGTGAAAGCCTCTGTTCATCACTCTAAGCTTTACAAAGTGATACTCGTTCACTCCACAAGAAGGATTGGCTTGTCCAGCTTTGGATTTTCAAAGCCAGGCATTTGCACTTCTGCAAACATAACAATAGAAGTTGAATAGTTATCTTGAAGTTATCCGAACTCGTATTAAGCACGATTTTGATGATTTTGTGAAAGGATTCATACTAGGACGTGTCTGAAAACTAAAGAAAATGTGGTATGATTTAGGAAAAACGAATGGAGCAACGAGCATGATTCAAAGACGGTACGAAATAAACGATGAACAGTGGGAACAAATTCAGGACATGTTCCCCCCCTATCGAACAGGACGTCCGTCCAAATTAAGTAATCGTACCATGTTTAATGCCATTCTTTGGATTGCCCGAAGTGGTGCGGCTTGGCGAGATTTGCCGGAAGAACGTTATGGTTCATGGAAAACGGTCTACAGTCGCTTCTGCAAGTGGAGAGATACCGGATTACTTGTCGCCATCTTCCAAGCTCTTCACGTAGAACCTGACTTTGAAAACTTGAGCATCGATTCTACATCGGTCAAAGCTCATCAACACAGTGCGGGTGCTAAAAAAACGCAGAAGGACACGAAGTAAATCAGCACATAGGCGTCAGCCGTGGCGGAAAGACAACCAAACTTCATACCGTCGTCGATGGATTAGGGAATCCCCTCGCTTTTCTTCTCACGGGGGGGCACGTCTATGATTCCGTTCCAGCGATCAATTTGCTTCAAGGGTTTGATCTTACGGGAAGCCATATTGTTGGTGACAAAGCCTACGGCTCAGAAGGCATTCGGCATTGGATTACGGCTAAGCAGGCAGCGTACACCATCCCGCCTAAAGCGAATAATAAAAATCCTTGGAAAGTGGATTGGTACCGCTATAAAGAACGGCACTTGGTGGAGTGCTTCTTCAATAAAATCAAACATTTTCGACGAATCGCTACTCGTTACGACAAGCTGGCCAAATCATTCCTAGCGTTTGTATATGTCGCGTCCATCTTTAAACTAACTCAATAATGAGTTTTCAGACACATCCTAGATTATGTAATTAAAAAATATAAAAGTAAAATTTCTCAGGATGGATTTAAGAATGGTGAACAAGCATTTAGTGTTATTGGTAGTGACGGTAGAAAATATAAACTTGTAATAAAAGGTGGTAAGGTAATCACCTTCTATCCAGATGGCTGGAACATTGCGAAAATTGAATAGCAAAGAAATAAAAGATTTTTGATCTAAATGATAACAAGGAGGAAAAGTCAATTCTCCTCCTTGTTGGATTGTATAGGGGGGATATTAATGGAGGTAATTTCCTATCTCAAATATCCGGATAAAAAATTTGACAGATTCCCACCGGAAAATGAACTTGGGACATTCTTTTTTGATATTGATTCTGATGAGCTTACCCTTATTAACGATATAAGGGTGGGTATTAGAGGCTTCATTTTGATGAAATGTGACAATACTCTAATTTTGAACTCCCAACTATACGGCTGGGTCGATGCCTTATGGATTACATTACTTGAGATCGTTGAAAAACTTATTAAATTTGGATACGGTAGTAAGCTAATCGGTTCGATTAATAAAAGAATCATTGTGGAATCACTCTCTGAGAATGCATTATGCTTAACAGTTACTGCTAATCAAGAGATTACTCACCGAGCTTTTATTCCTTCCCAGGAAGAATTTATTCATGCAGTAATTGATGGTTCCAGCCTGTTCTTTGGTAGAATTAAAGAACAATTGCGCACCGATTCCTACGATGATGTCATCCAATTCATTAACTGCTTAAAAGGCAATATGAAAAATTTTTCTCCTGTCGAAAAGTATTACCATTATCCTCAAAGCAATCTAAAGGTAAATGACCTCTTATACAATTATTCTACCGATTGGATGAAAATGTTTGATAAGGAACGGGAATATTTGGAAAGTATCATTACTGAACCGGGTGTAGTAATTCAACATATTGGAAGCACTACTATGCAAGCTGTATCTTCTCGCCCAATTGTTGACATACTCATTGGAACTCAAACATCCCTATCAGCAGAAATGGTTTATGACGACCTGAAACATGACTACTTCAGTACAGAAGATTTCCCAGGCCCAATGCCTATATTCTACTTAACAAAAGCTACACCCAAAGAGGTCTATTATAATGTCTTTATCACCACAATAAATAGTTCATTTTGGGAGTCTGTATTAAATTTTAGAGATCTGATTAATTCAAACGATCAATTAGCCAAACAATTTAATGAAATGAAAATTAGTGCTAGTAATATTAGCTATGCAAAATATCAAACGCAAAAAAATCAATTTATTACGAGTATACTAAAACATAATGGATAACAACCCATTCCATACAGGCTTCAATGGAAACGTAAAAAGGGGCCGTCTCAAAAGCCGAGATTTCGACTTTGAGATGCCCCTTTTCTTATCCACAGCGCTTACCGCTGCTTGTTATACGGTCTTCCTGCCGACTCGCTGCTGCGGGAGCGGGACTCGCCGCCGCGCGGGCGGGAATCGCCACTGCGAGGACGGAACTCGCCGCTGCGCGGGCGAGGTGGGCGTTTGCCGCCGAAGCCGGAGCCAGAGCCGTATCCGCCTTTTCCTTTCGGGAACGTCTTTTTCTTGCCTACGCGCAGAGGCGCTTCTTCGGTCAGGCGAACCGGAGTCATATCCGGCTCTTTGGTCAGCAGCTTGAGGGCAGCAGACACGAGCGTCACAGAATCAATATCCTCCAGCAATTGCTCCGCCAATGTTTTGTAGGCGCTCAAGTCTTCGCGGCCGGACGCCTCCAAAATTTTCTCCACGGTCAAACGCTGCTGGCCTTCCAACGCTTCTGCCATCGTCGGCACCGAGCGGCGCTCCATGCGGCGGTTTGTCGCGCGCTCGATCAGACGCAGATGGTCGATTTCGCGGGAAGTGACAAACGTGATCGCCAGACCTGTTTTCCCGGCACGGCCCGTACGGCCGATGCGATGAACGTAGCTCTCGGAGTCTTGCGGAATGTCGAAGTTGAATACGTGCGTTACGCCGCTGATATCCAGACCGCGGGCAGCAACGTCCGTCGCCACCAGCACCTCGATCGTGCCTTCCTTGAACTTGCGCAGCACGCTGTCGCGTTTTGCCTGGTTCAAATCGCCGTGGATTCCTTCAGCGCCGTAGCCGCGCTTGGTCAGCGCTTCCGACAGCTCATCTACACGACGCTTGGTGCGCCCGAAAATAATCGCCAGCTCAGGCGAGTGAATATCGAGCAAGCGGCAGAGCACGTCGAATTTTTGCTTTTCGGCAACTTCCATATATTGCTGTTCGATGTTTGGAACGGTGACTTCCTTCGGCTTGACGGAAATCAGTGCCGGCTCTGTCATGAACTGCTGCGCGATTTCCTGAATCGCTCTCGGCATAGTCGCAGAGAACAGCAACGTTTGACGGTTGTCAGGCACTTCTTGCAAAATTTCCTTGATGTCATCAATGAAGCCCATGTTCAGCATTTCATCCGCTTCGTCCAGGACGACGATCTCGATCGCGTCGAGGCGGATGGTTCTTCTGCGCATATGGTCCATAAAACGGCCCGGCGTTGCCACGATGATTTGCGGACGCTTTTTCAGCGCCTTGATCTGGCGGGTAATGTCTTGACCGCCGTAGATCGGCAGCGCGGAAATGTTTTTGAACTGGGCGATCTTGTTGATTTCTTCTGCTACCTGCACAGCCAGCTCGCGAGTCGGCGTCAGGACAACCCCTTGAATGTTGCCGTTGTTTTCATCGAGGCGTTCCACCAGCGGAATCCCGAATGCAGCCGTTTTCCCTGTACCTGTTTGCGCCTGTCCGATCAAGTCCCGGCCTTGCAGAGCAACAGGAACGGTTTGCTCCTGAATCGCAGTCGCCTCTTCGAATCCCATATTGCCAAGCGCTCTTACAACAGAATGATGCAAACCAAAATCATAAAATGTAGTCAATGAACGTCAGTCTCCTTTTACTTTACCTTCTTCTATAAAATCCTCACTAAAAAAGGGCACTATTCCTTACAGCCGGAACATGCCCTTTTATCTCCGATTGTACATAAGCACCCCACAAAGAACATAGCTGTAATCGTACCATGCATCCTGTAAAATTGCAAACGGCATTTGTGCCCATTTTCCTCTAGTCTCAACAGATTGGCGCAGAAACATACCTCCGTTAACTGCAAAAACAAAAGCAGCCCTGCCCGGATCATCCAGACAGGACTGCTTTCTTCCGTCATCGCGCTTTCATACCCGGCACCGCGATTATTTTACCCATTTATGGAACAGCTCGTCGAATTTCCCTTGCAGCTTCATTTCGTCCATCCAGACATCGAGATAGCTGGCGAAAATAAAGTCGCCGCGCGGAATCATGTACGCTTTTTCGCTGCGGGTAAACGGCTTGTCCGTCAGAGCCGCGTACAGGCGGGAATCGGCTTTGGAATACACCATGGCTTCGATCGTGTCGGTAATCATCACATCGTATGTGCCGTTGGCGACAAGGCCAGGGATGTCCAGGTTGTTTTGCACGACAGTAACGGTAGCGTTTTTCAAATGGTCGCGCACGAACTGTTCGTTGGTACCGCCCGGATTCACGCCAATGCGCACTTCTTTTTTATTGATGTCTTCCAGGCTTTTGTACTTGTCCTTGTCCTGCACGCGAATCAGCGGAGCTTTTCCGAACTCGATGTACGGATCGCCCATGTGCGCTTTTTTCTGGCGATCGGTGTTGCGGGTCACGCCGCCGACCGCGATGTCAAATTTGTTCGCCAGCAGATCGTCCATCAGCGTCGGCCAGGAGGTTTGCACGAAGCGCGCTTCTACTCCAAGGCTTTTCGCAAACTCTTTCATCGCGTCGATGTCGTAGCCTTCAAATTCGTTCGTTTTCGGGTTCAAATATGTGAACGGCTTGTAGTCGCCCGGTGTGCCCACGAGAATGTATCCCCGTGCGATAATCTCGTCGAGGCGGGACTCAAACTGTTTGTTTTCCTGTTTTTTGACCGCTTCCACTGCTGCGGTCTGCCCGGTTTGCGCGCCTGTAGTAGCAGCAAACGCTCCGGTTCCAGTCATCAGCATCGTTGCAGCGAGCGCGCTCGCCATCATTCTTTTTGTCCACTTTTTCATTAGTTTCTTCTCCTCCCGATTGTCGATCAGTCTGTCTCATGCCCATCTGCTGTTTCGAGCTGTCTCATCCCTTACATGGCATCCCCCCTTTAACCAGGGACGGGCTTTAGCCTTACAAGGTCTTACAAGGTGAACTTGCCTACGCCCTGCTGCAACTCCTCCGTGACCGTGTTCAACTGCTCGACCGAACGGGCAATGTCCTGAATGGCTTGCAACTGTTCGGCCGTGGCCTCCACGACCTTCTGCGCGTCTTCCGAGGCAAGCTTGGCAATGTTGTACATTTCGTCGACCGAGGCGCTCACCTGCTCAGAGCCTGCAGACATTTCCTCCGATGCCGCCGACACCTCCAAAATATGGGCGGCAACATTGCGCGACGATTCCAAAATATGCGCGAAAATATCCCGCACCTCTTCGATCATCGAAATGCCTTCCTGCGCCTCGCGATTGCCGGTGTTCATCACTTCTACCGCGTGGCGGGTATCCTGCTGGATTTCCCCGATCAGCGCCGCGATTTTCGCAGCCGACTCCTCGGATTGATGCGCCAGATTTTTCACTTCTCCCGCCACGACGGCAAAGCCGCGGCCGTGCTCGCCAGCCCGCGCTGCCTCAATCGACGCGTTGAGCGCAAGCAGGTTGATTTGCGAGGTTAACTGGCTGATCGTATCGAGAATCCCTTCGATCTCCTTGGATCGGCTGTTCAAGCGCTCAATGGCTTCAGCCGCTCTGGTCGTGCCCTCTCCGATGCTGCCCATTTGCCGGACGGCCTGCTCGACGACTGCTGCGCCTTGCTCGGCCTGATCCGATGCCTCGCGCGCCGCTTCGGACACATGCGCGGATGTCTCTGCAATTTTCACAATCCCCGCCGCCATGTCATTCATGGACAAGGCGACGTCCTTGGAGCTGGTAGCCTGTGCCTCGGCCCCGCTGGCAATCTGGTTGATTGACGTCCCGATCCGGTTTACGTTTTCGGTCGCGTGTTCAATTCCTGCCGACACTTCATGCGTAAAGCGCAGCACCTGCTCCGACGATTGCGACACGCCTTCGATCAAGCCTTTCAAGTGCGAGACGGTCTGGTTGAAGTCGCGGGAAAGCACTGCGATCTCATCTTTTCCGGCCACCGTGACCGTCTCTGTGAGATTGCCCTGGGCGACGACATTGACGGCCTGGTTCAGACGCTGGATCGGTCGAACCAAACGAACCGACAGCCAGTACACGAAGACGATGCCCACCGCCAGAACGACCAAGGAAATAGCCAGTAGCTTGATCGACAGTTCGTTGACCGGAGCGTGCAGGTCTTTGGCCGGAGCAGTGATGAACACTCCCCAGTTCAATCTGGTCGAAGCGTAGGAGGCGAATTGCGCCGCTTGTCCCTCTTCGTATTGAATGACTCCGCGGCCGCCTTGTGCCGTTGCTTCAAAGGCGGTTTTCAACTCAGGAATATTGCTGTCGAGCACCGACTGCTTCAAAATGACTTCGCTGTTCGGATGCCAAATATACGTTCCTTTTTTGCTCACCAAAAAGGCATAGCCACTATGTCCGAACTTCTCCTCGGAAACCGTCTTCTGAATCTCGTTGATCGGAATGGTCGAACCGACATAGCCGTATTGGCGATTGTCCTTCATCAGCGGAACGATGATCGTCACGATGTAGTTGCCTGTCCGCTGCGACACGACCGGCTCGGAAACGATGATTTTCCCCTCGCCTCGTCCTGCCTCCTGAAAATGCGGACGATCAGACGGGTTCGTCTCCTCGCCCTTGAAGTTGATGACTTTTTTGCCGCTCAGGTCATAGGAAAAGAAAAACGTCTCAAACTCGGGGTTTTTCTTCTGCGCCTCCTGAATCAGCTTCAAGTCATGGTCGAAATTGTTGTCGGCGGAAATCATCTCTCCGATCGTTTCAACAATTCCGATTTTTTCTTGGAAAAAGCTGTCGATTCTGATGGAAAGATTGCTGGCCGTAAGTTCCGCTTCTTTGTCCAGGCTGGACGACAGCAACTGCGACGAGCTGTAGTAGCTGGCACCGCAGACCGTACCCAAGCTGACAATCAAGAGCAGGCACATGACGACGATCAGCTTTTTCTTCAAACTGGATTCCATCTCACGCTGTACCTCCTATCTTTTTTTGGCAACAAAAAAGACTGCCACCCGGACAGCCTTCTTACGTGTACGGCATGGCAACCCGGCTATCGTAGCAGCAGAAGATGCGCTCTGCTTGCCTTAGACCCGTGGCTTTGCGTCCCTGCCTTTCAACAGGTTTGCCTTTGTCATTTTTTGTCGTTTTATCTGTATAAAAATACTATAGCACAACATCGGAAAAATGTGGGTTAACTTTAAAATAATGGCTTGGATTTTTTTCCACACAAAATCTTTACCCAAATTGTTTGACAAGTAAACTACTTTCTGCGAAATAATTGCGAAAAAATCGCAAAAAGGCTGACACCTTGTTGTTGGTGTCAGCCTGTCGTCCACTTTTGACTTCTTCGTTTAGCTCAGCCCTTCCACGTGGCCGTGCTCATCCACATACAGCGATTCGGCCGCAGGTTTCTTCGGGAGTCCCGGCATCGTCACCAGGCTTCCGGTCAAGGCGACGATGAAGCCTGCTCCTGCCGAAATCCGCACTTCGCTCACCTGAATGGTAAAACCGACAGGGGCGCCAAGCTGATCGGCCCGATCTGTAAAGGAGTACGGCGTCTTCGCCATGCACACAGGCAGATGGGACAGCCCCATTTCCTCTACCTTCTGGATCGTTTTTGTCGCCAGCGACGAAAAGACTACCCCGGAGCCGCGGTAAATTTCTTTGACCACCGTCTCAATCTTTTCCTTCACGCCGAGGTCTTCTTCGTACAAAAAGCGGAATTGCCCAGGGCGCTCTGCCGCGCGCGTCACTTTTTTCGCCAGTTCGATTGCGCCTTCTCCGCCTTCTGCCCACGCCTTGGACAGCGCCGCCTCGGCACCTGCCTCCTGGCACAGCGCCATGACTGCGTCGATCTCCGCTTGGGTATCAGTGGCAAAATGGTTGATCGCTACAACCGCCGGCACGCCGAACTTCTGCAAGTTTTCCAGATGGCGACGCACGTTGGCGAAGCCTTTTTCCAATGCGGCGAGGTTTTCTTCGGCCAAATCCGGCACTTTGATTCCGGCGTTGTACTTCAAGGAACGCACGGTAATGACCACGACTGCTGCCGATGGCGTCAGCCCGGCTTTTCTGCACTTGATGTCAAAAAACTTCTCCGCGCCCAGGTCAGCGCCGAAGCCCGCTTCCGTTACGACGTAGTCGGCCAGCTTCAAGGCTGTCTTCGTGCCGATCACGCTGCTGCATCCGTGCGCGATATTCGCAAACGGACCACCGTGGACGATGACTGGCGTGCCCTCAATCGTTTGCACGAGGTTTGGCTTGATCGCTTCCTTGAGCAGTACGCACATCGCCTCGACCGCATTGATTTCTTCCGCCCGGACTGGCTTGTCTTCAAAATCGTAGCCGATGATGATGTGGTTCAGCCGCTCGCGCAAGTCGGCGAGGTTCTCGCTCAGGCACAAAATCGCCATGATTTCCGATGCGGTCGTAATCATGAAGCCGTCTTCGCGCGTCATGCCGTTGCCGTCTCCCAGCCCGACCACGATATTTCTGAGCGCGCGGTCGTTCATGTCCATCGCCCGTTTCCAGACATTTTTTTCGGATTGATGCCCCGCGGATTGCCGTGGAAAATATGGTTGTCGATCATCGCCGCAAGCAAATTGTGCGCCGCGGTAATGGCGTGAATGTCGCCAGTAAAATGCAGATTGATTTCATCCGCAGGGAGGATTTGCGCCTTGCCGCTTCCGGTAGCTCCTCCTTTTATCCCCATGCACGGGCCAAGGGACGGCTCGCGGAGCGCTGCAATCGTCCTTTTTCCAAGCAGATTGAGCGACTGCGACAAACCAATCGTGGTCAGCGTCTTGCCTGCTCCTGCCGGATTGGGATTCATCGCGGTAACGAGAATCAGCTTGCCATCAGGTCGGTCTTTTATTTTATCCCACAGCTCATCAGAGATTTTTGCCTTATACTTTCCGTAAAGCTCCAGATCCTGTTCATCGATACCTGCTGCCTTGGCAATCTCAACAATCGACTTCATACCTGCCTCCCTGCCTTGCGAAATGTTTATTTACCAATCTTCTACATTCCACATTGCAGTTTGTTCTCCTTTCCGGCGCTCCACTTTTCGCAAAAAGAAAACCTGCATTCTGTTGCGCATTCAGAATGCAGGCTGTCATTATTTGTCGAATATTTTTCCCGGGTTCAAAATGCCGTTCGGATCGAGGACTTGCTTCATCGACCGCATCACGTCCAGCGCCGCTCCGTGCTCCTTGCGCTGGTATTTGACCTTGCCGACTCCGACGCCGTGCTCTCCGGTGCACGTCCCGCCTCTGCCGAGCGCGTACTCTACCAGATGCGCATTCAGCGCCTCGGCGCGCGCCATTTCCTCGGGATCATGGACGTCTATCATCACAATCGCGTGGTAGTTTCCGTCGCCCACATGCCCTAGTACGGCTCCGTCCAGACCCGAGCGGTCAATAGCCTGTCGGGCGTCGACCACTGCTCCGGCCAGTTCGGAAAACGGCACGCATACGTCTGTCACCATCATCTTTTTCCCTGGCGACTTATGCACGAAGGCGTAGGCCAGATTGTGGCGGGCATCCCAGAGCACAGCCCGCGCCTTGGAATCGGTCTCGAACAAAAACTGCGTGCAGCCGTGCTCGGTCGCGATCGTCTGGGCAAACTCGATGTCGTGCGCCAAGCTCTGCTCGCTGCCGTGAAACTCGATAAAAAGCGTCGGGTTTTCCGGGTAGCTCGTCTCTTTGTACAAATTCACCTGGCGAATGGAGCGCTCGTCAACCAGTTCGATCCGCGCCACCTGAATCCCGGCTCCGAGAATATCGACGACAGTATCTACCGCGTCCTGAACTGTCGGGAAGCTGGCCCGCGCTGCCATCGTCACCTCCGGAATCCCGTACACGCGCAGCGTCAGCTCGGTGAACACACCCAATGTCCCTTCCGAGCCGACGAACATTCCGGTCAGGTGATACCCGGACGAAGACTTGGCTGTCATGCTGCCCGTATGGATGATACGGCCATCGGCCAGCACCACTTCCAGATCGCGAACCTGATCGCGCATCACTCCGTAGCGTACCGAGGTCGTTCCGCTCGCATTGGTGGCCGCCATGCCGCCCAGCGTCGCGTCAGCCCCAGGGTCCACGGAAAAAAACAAGCCGTGCTTTTTCAGCTCGCGATTTAGCTGGGTGCGCGTCACGCCTGGCTGCACCCGCACGAGAAAATCTTGCGGCCGCACCTCCAGCACCTGGTTCATCAGCGAAAAGTCCATGCTGATGCCACCCGCGTACGGAATCGCGTGCCCTTCCAGGCTGGTCCCCAGTCCAAACGGCGTCACCGCAATCCGCTTTTCATTGGCCAGCTTCAGGATTGCGCTGACCTCTGCCGCCGTCTGCGGAAACACGACTACGTCCGGCAAATGCGGCGTGTGATACGATTCGTCATGGCTGTGGTGCACAAGAACGGTCGGGTTGGTCGTCACCCTGTCTTCTCCTAGCAGACTCACTAATTGCTGTTGATAGTCCACGCATACTCTCTCCTTCGCTACTTGCTCAGATTGACGAGGAACAGGCTGATTTCCGGAATGTACGTAATCAGCATCAAATCTACACACAACAGGATCAGAAACGGAATGGCTGCCTTCTCAATTTCTGTATTCGACAGCTTGGCAATATTTCCCGCTACCAACAGATTAATTCCGACCGGAGGAGTCAACATGCCAATGGCCGAGTTGACGACCATGATAACGCCGAACAGGACGGGATCAATCCCCAGTGTGTGAATGATCGGCAACAGAATCGGGGTCAGGAGAATGATGGTCACTGCCGTCTCCATGAACGTACCGAGAATCAGGAGCAGTATATTGATAATCAACAGCGTAATGATCGTGCTATCCGTAATCCCCAGCATGAACTGCGCGATCTCCTGGGGAATGTTTTCTCTCGTCATCAAAAACCCGAACGCGTTGGCGGTCGCAATAATCAGCATGATGACAGCCGTCATGCTGGCTGCGCTGTTGAAAATTTCGCCCAGGTCCCGCCACTTGATTTCCCGGTAAACGAACAGGCCGACGACAAGCCCGTACACGACCGCCACGACCGCAGCTTCCGTCGATGTAAAGACGCCGCCGTAAATCCCGCCCAGAATAATGACTGGCATGAGAATCGCCAAAATCGCATCTTTGAACGCCTGCCAGATTTCTTTTGCCGAATGCTTTTCACCGCCGCCCCAGCCCTGCTTTTTGCTGACCCAGTACGCGTAGATGATGAGCGAGATCGCGACAAGAATGCCCGGGCCGATGCCCGCGATGAACAGATCGTTAATCGACGTGCTCGCTGCCACTCCGTACAGCACCATCGGCACGCTGGGAGGAATCATGACGCCAATCGTTCCGCCTGCTGCGTGCAGCGCCGAGGAAAAGCGCACATCGTACCCTTTTTTAACCATGTGCGGAATCAGAATGCCCCCTACAGCAGCCGTCGTCGCAGCCGACGAGCCCGAGATCGCGGCGAAAAAGGTGCACCCGAGAACCGCCACGATAGCCAGTCCGCCGGGCAAATTGCCGACGATCGTATTGGCAAAGCGAATCAGCCTTGCCGAGATCCCGCCCGTTTCCATCAGCTTGCCCGCCAGCAGAAAAAACGGAATCGCCATGAGCGGGAACGAATCAGTTCCGTTAAACATTTTTTGAATGACGACCAAAAGCGGAATATTACCTTCGACTATAAAGGCCACGACTACCGACAGCCCCAACGCAACCGCAATCGGGACGTTAATGATTAAAAGCACAAGCAGCGTCAAAAACAATATCGTGCCCACGATGGCTCACTCCTTCCCGGTAATGTCTTTCCATGTCACATGAATCACGTTCATGATGAGCAGAACACCGCTGATAGGTATCACCATGTAGACATAGCCCATGGGAATGAGCAGGGTGGGTGATTTTTGAACCATGCTTCTGGCAGACAGCAGATAGCCTTGCTGAACCATCACGAGAAAAAAGAAAAGGCTGCACAGAGCCGCCACGATCAACACGACCTTATTCATGAATGGCGACAAATGCTTTTGGATGTATTCGGTACCGATATGGGCCTTGATCGCCATGGCATAAGCGGAGCCGAGAAAAGTAATCCAGATCAAAAGATAGCGCGCCAGCTCCTCTGTCCAGGCCAGCGGCTGGTCAAGGAAAAAGCGGAAAAGGACTTGCAGGAAGACGGCGACGACCATAACGGCCAGCAAGGCAATAATGACTAGACGCAGAGCGCTGTTTAGTTTGGATATGAGATTGCTCACACAGTTTCTCCTTTCGTGGAAAAGGGGGGAGAAAAGCCGCCTGGCCCCTCTCCCTTTTGCCGTTTATTTCGTGTTGACGATTTCATCCACCAGCTCTTTGCCAAACTGGTCGGAAAACTTGTCGTACACAGGCTTCATGGCCTCGCGGAAAGCCTGCTTGTCGACGTCCTCTGTCACGACAACCCCTTTTGTCTTGAGGTTGGCAATCGCTTCTTCCTCCATCTTAATCATCAGCTCACGCTCGTACTGCCCGGCTTTTTTCGCTTCTTCCGCAATCAGTTGCTGAACGTCTGCGGGAAGTTTGTCCCACACCGGCTTGCTGAACAAAATCATCGCCGCGGAGTACACGTGCCCGGTCAGCGACATGTGCGTTTGCTTCGAATCGTACAGCTTGTAGGTCTGTGCGACGATCGCCGGATTTTCCTGCGCGTCTACCACTCCTTGCTGCAAAGCGGTCAACGCCTCTGTCCATGCCATCGGCGTGGGCTTGGCGCCCAGCGTCTCGAAGGCAGCGAGGTGAATCGGATTTTCCTGGGTACGAATCTTCATGCCGGAGACGTCCTCCGGCTTCTTGATGTCTTTCGTTCCGTTCGTGATGTGGCGGAAACCGTTTTCAGCCCAAGCCAGGCCAACGAGGTTGGCGCTTTCCAAGTTTTTCAGCATCTCTTCTCCGACTTTTCCATCGAGCACCTTGTACGCTTGCTCGCGGCTCTCAAACAGGAAAGGCAGGTCGAGCACGCCCAGCTTGGCATAAAAATTCGTGACAGGCGCGGTTGACGTAATCGACATATCTGCCGTTCCAAACGTCAGTGCCTCTGTCAGCTCCCGCTCGGCCCCGAGTTGGCTCAATGGATACACCTCGATTTTCACTTTTCCGTTCGAACGCTTGTCTACATCCTCGGCCATCTTTTTCAGCGCCAGATGGTACGGGTGGTCTTCGGTCAAGGAGTGCCCCGCCTTGAAGACATAGCTTTGCCCGTCGCTCGACGGCGCTCCCGTTTGCGCGGCTGGCTGTCCCCCGCCTTGTCCGGAAGGCTGGGCGGCCTGTTGACCGCCTCCGCCTCCGCATGCCGCCAGTAATAACGAAACAGACATGATGCCAGATAGCACGAAACTCCACTTCTTTCGAGACATATTGCAATACCCCCTATTTGTGTTTGTTTGTTTTTAATTTATTTAATAATATGAAAATTCCGCTCATTTGACTAGCTACTAGATTCCTCTTCCACCGTCCACATTCATGACCTCGCCCGTCACGATTTTCGACAGATCAGATGCCAGGTACAGGGCGGCTTGCGCGATATCCTCCGGCTGAATCAGCTCCCCCAGCGGAACGCTACTGATGAAAATATCTTTTTTCCCGGCTTCTACCTCTGCTTCGTCCCCGTTGATGAATTTGCCCAGCATCGGCGTCTCGGCCGGGCCCGGATTGATGACATTGACCCGGATGTGATGAGGGGCCAGCTCGATCGCCAAAGCCTTGCTCAGCATGATCGCCGCTCCTTTGGAGGCGCAGTAGGCGTTGAGGCCAGGCCGCGCGCGAATCCCGGCAATCGAGGCGATGTTGATGATGCTTCCTTTGTTTTTCGCTTTCATATGCGGAACCGCATGCCTGGTTGTCAAATAGATCGATTTGGTATTGACGGACATGATCCGATCCCATTGGGCGAGCGTCAGCTCCTCGATAGGGGTGAACGCCTGTGGCACTCCGGCGCAATTGACCAGCACATCGGGCGCTCCGTAGACATCGAGCGTTTCCCGGACGAGCGCGGCTACGCTCTCATCGTCAGCTACATCGGCTTGCACCGCGTGCCCGCTTCCTTCCGGCAATTCGGCGACCACCTGCAAAGCGGCTTCTTCGTTTAGATCAGCGAGGATGACATTGGCTCCTTCTGCGGCAAACAGCTTGGCGATCGCTTTTCCCATCCCTGACCCGGCACCTGTTACCAGCGCGGTTTTTCCTTGCAGCAGTTGTCCGTTCATAGATTAATCACCACCATTCTTTCGTCGGTCATTTCTTCTACGGCGTAGCGCGGGCCTTCCTTGCCCAGTCCGCTGTTTTTCACGCCGCCATACGGCATGACGTCGTTGCGGTAGGTCGAGACGTCGTTGATGACGACACCGCCGTATTCCAAGGTACGCGCCGCTTTCATCGCGACATTCAGATCGCGGGTGAAAATTCCCGCCTGCAAGCCGTACTCCGAATCGTTGGCCTGGGAAAAAGCGTCCTCCAGATCGCTGTACGGAATGATCGTCACGACAGGAGCAAACACTTCCCGGCACACGACCTTCATCTCCGGCTTCGTATTGACGAGCACCGCCGGATAGAAAAGAGCGCCTTCCCGTTTGACTGGCAAAAGCGACTGCGCCCCCTGGCTGATCGCTTCCTGCACCCATTCCTCCGTGCGTTTGGCTTCTTTTTCGCTAATCATCGGCCCTACGTCTGTTTCCGGGTCTTCCGGATTGCCTACTTTCAACTGCTTGACGTGCGCGATGTACAGCTCGCTGAACTTTTCCACCACGTCCTCGTGTACGTAAATGCGCTGCACGGCGATGCACGCCTGGCCTGCGTTATGAAAGCTGCGCGCGGCTGTCTGACGGGCCGCCAGCTCCAGGTCTGCATCGTGGTGTACGAGATTGGGCGAGTTGTTGCCAAGCTCCAGCGCCACCGGACGCATGCCGCTGCGCTCCTTGATATGGCGGCCCACCTCGCCCGACCCGGTGAAGGTGTACATGGCGATGCGTTCCTCATCCAGCAGCCATTCTCCCACCTCGCTGCCTGCGCCTGTCACGATGTTCACATACCCTTTGGGCAGGCCCGCTTCCTCCAATACGTCCAGCAAAAGGAAGGTCGCGATCGGCGTGACCGTCGCCGGCTTGACTACCAACGTATTTCCCGCGGCGAGCGCAGGAGCGATCTTGTGCGTGCTGAGCAAAAGCGGGTAGTTGAACGGAGTAATCGCTCCGATGACGCCTTTAGGTACGCGGATCGTAAAGCCCAGGCGATTTTCCGAGCCTTCCGTCGATTGCAGCGGAATCATTTCGCCGTGAATTTTTTTCGCTTCCTCCGCCGACAGGCGCAGCGTGTTGATCGTGCGGTCCAGCTCGTTCTGCGCGTCCTTGCGCGTTTTCCCCACCTCGCGAATCAGCGACAGCTCCATTTCCTCGCGGCGCTCCTCCATCAGCGCGGAAGCCTTCAGCAAAATTTGATAGCGCTGAAACGGCGTCAGCTTATCCTGCTTGAACGTCTGCCAGGCCGCTTCTACCGCCGTCGTGACGTGCTGCTGTTCGGCGCGGGCGATATGCGCGATGCACTCGCCGCTGTATTTGTGAAAAACGGGAATGTAGCTCTCTGTTTTGATCCATTCTCCGCCGATGTACAGGTCATACGTTTTTGGTTCCATGCTCCTTTTCCTCCTTTGTTTTTATCTGGTTGCCAGGTAGATGTGCCGGACAAGCTCGTCTCCCACTTCCTTTGTCGTCGCCTTGCCCCCGAGGTCAGGCGTCAGCACCTTGCCCTCCTGCAGCACTTGTTCGATCGCGTTCATAATGACGGCGCTTGCATCCGGCAAGTCGAGGTGGTCCATCATCATGCTGAGGCTCCACACCTGTGCGATCGGGTTGGCGATGCCTTTTCCGGCGATATCGGGCGCAGAGCCATGAATCGGCTCAAACATGGACGGGTATTTGCGCTCGGGATTGATGTTCGCAGACGGTGCCAGCCCCAAGCCGCCGACAATCGCTGCCCCAAGGTCTGTCAAAATGTCTCCGAACAGGTTGCTGGCGACCACGACGTCAAACGTCTCCGGGCGCGTGATAAAGTAAGCGGCCAATGCGTCGATATGATACAGGTTGGTCTGAATGTCTGGGTGCTCCCGGCTGATTTCCTTGACGATCTCATCCCAGAAAGGCATGGAATGGTTGATGCCGTTGGACTTGGTCGCCGCCGTCACGCTCTTTTTCGGCCGCTTTTCCGCCAGCGCGTACGCGTATTTGAGAATGCGCTCGGTGCCGTAGCGAGTAAATACGTTGTTTTGCACCGCCATCTCGTACGGCGTCCCCTGGTGCATCCGCCCGCCCATGTTGGAATACTCGCCCTCTGTATTTTCCCGGACGACGACGAAGTCGAGATCGGCGTGCCCTTTGTAGCGCAGCGGGCTCTCCAACCCTTTGAGCAGCTTGACAGGCCGCAGGTTCACATACTGCTGGAAGGCACGGCGAATCGGCAAAATCAGCTCCCACACCGACACGTGATCCGGTACTTCCGGCGCCCCGACAGCTCCCAGCAAGATCAGATCGTAGTCCTTCAATGTATGTAGTCCATTTTCCGGCATCATCCTGCCATGCGTGAGGTAGTACTGGCAGTTCCAGTCCATGACGTCACGGGTAAAGCGAATCCCGCCGTGCGCTTCTTCCAGCGCCGCCAAAACCTTCAAGCCTTCGTCCATCACCTCTGGACCAATACCGTCTCCCGGAATGACTGCAATCGAATAGTGAAGCAATCGACTCCCCCCTAAATGATCTAAATTTTTTGACTATATGCACCAGATAGTAAATGCACGTTTGATGCCAAGCAGGTGCAATCGCGTTAACGCGGTAAAACGCTTACATTTTGTCTCGACTGTCCACGCCGTCTCGATGCTTCCTCCCTCATAAAACAACAAAGTGTTGCAACACAACGTTGCAACACTTTGCTCACTCCAGACGATACTGTTTCATTTTCCGCCACAGTGTAGTTCGATCCATGCCCAATGCCTTTGCCGCAAGAGTCTTGTTGTATCTCGTCTGCTGCAGCGCGCTGGCAATTTGCTGCGCTTCGGGGTTCCGCTCTGCTTCGCTTGCTTCCGGCGGCACGGGCAGCCTGCCGTCGTGCCCTCCCTTTTGCCTCGCGAACAAAAAGCCTGCGTCCTCCTTGCCGATTCTTCCCCCTTTTGCCAGCAGCACCATCCGCTCGACGACATTTCTCAGCTCCCGCACATTGCCTGGCCACGAGTAACTCTGAAACAGCGGGTAGATGTCTTCATCGACTTCCTTGATCTTTTTCTCGTGCTGCTCGTTCATCTCGCGAATCATGCTCTCGACCAGCAGCGGAATGTCGCTCAGGCGCTCCCGCAACGGAGGGACATCGAGCCTGAGCATGTTGATGCGGTAGTAGAGATCGGCGCGAAACTGCTCCTTCTCGATCTCCTTGGCCAGCTCGCGATTCGTCGCCGCGACAATCCGTACATCGACGGGAATCACTTTTTCGCCGCCGACGCGACGCACGCGCCTCTCCTGCAGGACGCGCAGCAAGAGCACCTGAATGCGCAGCGGCATCTCCCCGATCTCGTCCAAAAACAGCGTGCCTCCGTGCGCCAGCTCGAACAAGCCCGGCTTGCCGCCCTTTTTCGCCCCTGTAAAAGCGCCATCCTCGTAGCCGAACAGCTCGCTCTCCAGAAGCCCCTCCGGGAGCGCCGCACAGTTCACCGCCAAAAACGGCCCGACAGCGCGTCCGCTTTCCAGGTGGATGCCTTGGGCAAACAGCTCCTTGCCCGTTCCCGATTCCCCTGTAATCAGCACGGTCGCGTTCGTTTTCGCAAACAGCGCCGCCTGCTCCTTCGTTTCGAGGATGGCAGGCGAGGAGCCGACGATGCTGTCCAGGCGGTATCTGGCTGACAGTCCGTTGTCGTGCAGCTTTTTGCGCAGCGTCATCTCCATCTTCTGAATGTCGATGATTTCCTTGAAGTTGGACACCGCCCCCACAACCTGATCCTTGACGATCACCGGAATGCGATTGATGACGATGGAACGGTCGCGCACCGTCGCGATTTCGCCCAGTTCCTCCCTGCCCGTCTTCAGCACGCGCAGCATGTCAGAGTGCGGGATGTAGTCCGTGATCGGTTTGCCCAGCACATCTCCTGACAGCCCCAGCAGCATTTTGGCATGCTCGTTGACCAGCGTAATCTGACTGTGCCGATCGACGGCGATCACCGCGTCATGGGCCGAGTTTACGACGGCTTCCATCTGATGCTTTTCGCGCAGCCGCTCCTTTGTGTAAGTGACCAGCGAGGCTGCCTGCTGCACCGCTTTGCGCAGGGTGGCGAGCGAAGGCTCGACGGGATGCCACTGCTGCGAGGCCGGGTGCAGCGCAAAAGCATGGCGGTTCCAGATCGGCACGAGATAGACGGCCTGCTCCTGCGGATACGCCAGCTCTTTTGCGCAGAGAAACGTGCAGTCTGGCTGCGGTTGCCCCTCTTCCAGAGCGTACTCCTGCTGCAACCAGCTTTTTTCTTTTTGCGTGGCGCACACCACGACGACCTTGTGGCCCCGCCCTTCCTCCGGAAGCGTTGCGATAGCCCGGCGCACGTCATTCATGTCTATCGACAGGCTGACGACGGGCAACGAGAGCGCCTCCAGCTCCTCGCTGTATTTTTCTGTAGTGATGGCGACAAACGGGTTCATCATCTGGTCGAGAATGGATTTGATCGAGTAAAAATATCCGATGTTTTGCCCGCTGTTTTCCAGCAGCGCGGTCATTTTCCGCTCCAGCTCCTTATCCAGCCTGTACAGGGCGATCATGGTTCCTCCTGGTTGACGGGCGCTGTCAGATGGTATTCCGCCATTTTGCGGTACAAGGTGTTTCGCCCGATTTGCAGCAGCTTGGCGGCCCGGCTCACATTGCCTCCGCTCGAATCAAGCGCCCGCTTGATCGCCACAAGCTCGGTTTCCCGCAAGGATGGGACCGCATGCACAGGCTCCGCCTCTCCGGTCAAGCCTTCAAGCTGGATGTGCTCCTCGCCAATCTCCCCGCCGTCGGACAAAAAGGCAGCCTGCACCAGCACGCCCTGCAACTCGCGAACGTTGCCCGGCCAGGAGTAGGCGGCGAGCTTTGCTTTTGCCTCCGGGAGCAAGACGTATGGCTGTCCCATGGCGATTTGCTGCATCAAATGTTCGGCCAGTTGGACGATGTCGCTTCGCTTGCGCAGCGGCGGCAGGTGGATGGAGACGCTTTTGAGCCGGTAGTACAAATCCGCCCGAAAACGCCCCGCCCTGATTTCCTCCGGCAAATTGCGGTGCGTGGCGGCGATGATCCGCGCATGAATCGGCCGCGACTGGTTGCTGCCTACAGGCGTGACGACCTTTTCCTGCAACACGCGCAGCAGAGCGGCCTGTCCGCGCAAAGACATGTCCCCGATCTCATCCAAAAAGATCGTCCCTTTCTTCGCCGCTTCAAACTTGCCGATTCTTCCTTCGCGATTGGCCCCGGTAAACGCCCCGCTTTCGTATCCGAACAATTCGCTTTCGATCAAATTTTCTGAAATTGCACTGCAGTTCACGGCGATAAAAGGCTCCTGCGCTCGCGGCCCTGTCTCGTGAACCATCTGTGCGAACAGCTCTTTTCCGGTGCCGCTCTCGCCGAGAATCAGCACGGGAAAATCAACCTGCGCCGCCTTTTGCCCGAGCATTTTCGCCTGCAAAAAGAGCGGGCACGATCCGGCGAGACGCGGAAACGGCTTGAGTGCAGGCATCGGCTTTTGGTTTGGGGCAGCCGCAGCGTTCCTGGAAGCACCGTCTGTTGCAGCTTGCGCCCCCCAGAAACGCTGGCGGTTATCCTGCACATCCCGTCCGGCGCGCTCCTGCTCCGGGGACAGCCGCGTTCCCAAAGCGTCTTTTCCCAGCCGCTGCTTGGCCAATTCGTTCAAGCCCACGATCCGCTCGTCCCTGTCGAGAGCTACGAGCGGCACTTTTCCCTGGCTGCTTTTCACGGCCGTGCTGCCGGGCAGGGCAATGACCCGCTCGGCGTTGGCATACAGAAAGCGATTTTGCAGGGCTTCCGCAATCATGCAGGCAATCGTCAAGGCAAACGGATGCGTGTACTCCTTGCGCGTGCTGATGTCGATGACGCCAAGCAGCTCGCCCGTCGGTGAAAAAATCGGCGCCGCCGAGCAGGAAAGAAAGCGGTTCTCCAAAAAGTAATGCTGGTCGCCCTGCACGGAGATCGGCTGCTGCGCGATCAGCGCCGTTCCTATCGCATTGGTTCCTTTGTAATCCTCCGTCCAGTTCGCCCCGATCTGCAGTTGCACCTTTTGCGCCTGATTGGCAAACACAGGGTCCCCGACGGTGTGAATGATATTGCCATCCCGATCCGACAGCAAAGCGATATGCTCTGTCGACAGCAAAAAAGGAGCAAGCTTGTTGAAGAGCGGGAGGCTTTCTTGAATCAGAGGGTGATTTTCCTGAATGATTTCTTTGATTCGTTTGCTGGAAATGATCTGGTCATTGGCTTTCTCCCAAGCTTTGAGGTTCGATTCCTGGCAGCGCTTCCAAGATTGCTGGACAATCGTTGACAACACTCTTCCCTCCCTCAAAAATCATTCTCTATCAGTATAGCATGATTGAGACTCCCACGGCTAAAGCCGCAAGCTGAAGCCTTTCGGTATCAGTGGGATTCTTGGGTGGATTCTTGGGTGGTAGTCGGAAGTACATTTCTGCTATCCGTAGTTCCCCCAAGTTCAGGGCTGTCTCATCAGCCCGTCCTAAGACAGTGCCTCTAGCATCTTAGGCTGACAGATTGTTACCATCTGTCACAGGTTGACGTATGATATTGATCGCTCCAACCCGATCACGATGCGTTTTGAATCCGCATGAACATTCGTATCTTCTGTCTTTCGCTTTATTCTTCTCCCCGCAGACAGGACAAGTTTGAGAAGTGTAGGCAGGATTGACCTCCACAACTTGTATGCCTACAAGGGTTGCTTTATTGGAGATGAATTGTTGAAGCTGATAGAACGTCCAACTATGCAGATTCTTGGCGTTTTTACGGCTTGTTCTTGCCGTCTTGCGAATATTCTCTAGTCGCTCAAGTTTGATGATCGACACGCCTTCCTGAATGACTGTATGGACGATGTGACGACTAGCTAGTGATATGGTTGATGGATTATACAAATAATTCATATTAAACAGAACATAAAACAAAATATAAGAAAATATTTACAAATTTACCAATAAGATATAATGTTGTTATATACCAAAAAATAAGAGTGATTGAACTGTGTTTAAGAAAAAATCAATTGCTATTTTATGCACATTAAGTCTACTGGCTATGTTGCCATCCCTTTCGTTTGCAAAAGAAGATTATAGTGAGTCACTGAAACTCCTTGGCGCCGAAGATCAAGAGGTCGTTGTAAACATCGCCGAAGAAGCCCAAGGCATGGTCACAAAAGAGCAAATCGAACAAATAGTAGAGCAAGCTGGAGATGCTAAAAGTATAACTATTCATAAAGTTGGTAAAAACACTGATGACAAAATAAAACCAATGTACCTATCTGATGTAGTTAAGCGGGTAGAAAGTTCCAATAACCCTACAGCAGCAGTGCAAATTATTTCTGTTCCAAAGGGAAGACAATTAAACTTACTACGACCCAAGCAAAGAAAGTAAATTCCTCAGCAAGAGTTAAAGCTAGTGTTTCTGTTGGGAATGGCCCAGCATCCGTCGGCGAAGAAGTAGAAAGCACTTTGACTACAGAGATATCGACAACATACACAACAGAAGAAACTTGGACTGGACCAGCCGAAAGTTCATCATATGTTTCAAGAATTTATTATTGGACAGGATTCTATGACAGAGGAACTTGGAAAGTAGATGAGATTAACTGGCTTACTGGAAAAGTAACTAATACGTATACTGGATCTTATACTGAACCTACCCATTATATTGAATGGTCTAGAGATTTCAAGTAATATACAATTATATGGAAGAGTAGCATAATGTTACTCTTCTTTAATTTTTTGTATAAATCCTTTTGCTTCTGTTTTGAATGAATGACTTGCTCTATACGAAGGAGGCTGTTTATGTCTAAGTTGCAAGGAGTTTTGTTGATCGTCTCGGCTTTTGTTGCTGGGTCTTTAACTTGGGCAATAATTTCTACGGCACAAACAAGTGAATCTCTACAGGACTACAGGGTCTTTTTTAGGGATGAGAACGGGAGTGGATTAGTCCACGTCACGACTACTGCTCAAGGTGACCTATGGATCTATAACGCAGGTGCTCAGGAGATCTACTACATAGATAATCCGAAAGAATCTAAACAGATTAACATCCTAAAGAAGAAAATCGAGCCCTAAGTATATAGAACAAATCATTCGGAATCCTGTACGCGATTCCGTTTTTTTCTTTATAGAAAAGCATATTCGGTTGGGAAAACTATTCATTCCGTCCCTTGTCCCCCCTTTTCTCCTATGAAGAATAGTAAGTTGATTGGTCCGGGACTAGTCAGTGGCGAAAGGACAAGAGTCTAACGTTAGCCTTTTTATATAGCGTTTACGAGAAAATGGACGGTTAGACAACGGCTTTACATGGATCGACTCGTTTGCCATAAGCTGCATGACTTGCCTCACTGGTTAGCTTAACGCATGGAACTACCTTTGTAGGTCATTCCGTTCTTTAGTCATTTGAAAGCGGAATTCAGCTCAGAAAAATCAGTTTATTTTTTTGCATTTAAAACAACATTAAAATTCAACAGAGCCAAATAAAAAGAAAAGCACTCGCACAGGTCCTGTGTGTTTGCCCTGCCCATCCTATGAGGGGTGTTCGGGCAAAGCCGTCTTTCCTCCCACGCTGAAAACCGTAGGCTTTCAATAGGCGATTACTGCGAAGCCTCGCGCAAAAAGCAGATATTTGTCAGATGCTCCCAAAATTATTGCAAACTGTCCCAAAACGGAACAATGCCTGCTCCATTTTGGAACATTTTTGGCGTGTTTCGTCTGCGAAAACGCTGTCATTTCAAGCCTTCCGGCGTTTGGTACAGGATTTGCTTTTAGAGAAGGTTGTAAAGAAAAAGGTGATATAAGAGGAGGCGCTCGCATGATCTATGCTCAACCCGGCCAAGCCGGATCCAAGGTGACTTTCAAGACTCGCTACGACAACTACATTGGTGGCAATTGGGTACCGCCAGTGAAGGGTGAATATTTTGAAAACGTCTCTCCTGTAAACGGCAAGGTCTTTTGCGAGGTTGCCCGTTCGACGGCAGAAGACATCGAGCTCGCACTGGACGCCGCCCACGAGGCAAAAGCTGCTTGGGGACGCACCTCGGTTACACAACGCTCCAACATCCTCCTGAAAATCGCAGACCGCATGGAAGCCAACCTGGAGCTTTTAGCGACTGCCGAGACATGGGAAAACGGCAAGCCCGTCCGCGAGACGCTGGCTGCTGACATTCCGCTCGCTATCGACCATTTCCGTTACTTCGCCGGAGCTATCCGCGCACAAGAAAGCTCTCTCGCTGAGATCGACAACGACACGGTTGCTTATCACTTCCATGAGCCGCTCGGAGTCGTCGGACAGATCATTCCGTGGAACTTCCCGCTCCTGATGGCGACGTGGAAGCTGGCCCCGGCCCTGGCCGCAGGAAACTGCGTCGTGCTCAAGCCTGCCGAGCAAACACCTGCTTCGATCATGGTGCTGATGGAGCTGATTGGCGACTTGCTGCCTCCAGGCGTCGTCAACGTCGTAAACGGCTTCGGTCTGGAAGCGGGTAAACCGCTGGCATCGAGCAACCGCATCGCCAAAATCGCCTTTACGGGTGAGACGACAACCGGACGTCTCATCATGCAATACGCTTCCCAAAACATCATTCCGGTGACGCTGGAGCTGGGCGGAAAATCTCCGAACATCTTCTTCCCGGATGTGTGTGCAAAAGACGACGCGTTCCTCAACAAAGCCATCGAAGGCTTCGTGCTGTTTGCGCTCAACCAGGGCGAGGTTTGCACGTGCCCGTCCCGCGCCCTCATTCACGAAAGCATTTACGATCAATTCATGGAGCGCGCCCTGAAACGCGTTGCCAGCATCAAGCAGGGCAACCCGCTCGATACAGAAACAATGATCGGCGCCCAAGCTTCCCTGGAGCAAGTGGAAAAAATTCTCTCCTACCTCGACATCGGCAAGCAGGAAGGCGCAGATTGCCTGATCGGCGGCGCGCGTGCGCAGCTTGAGGGCGATCTCGAAGGCGGCTACTACATCCAGCCGACCGTGTTCAAGGGCCACAACAAAATGCGCATCTTCCAGGAAGAAATCTTTGGTCCGGTAGTCTCCGTGACGACCTTCAAAGACACGGAAGAAGCGCTCTCCATCGCCAACGACACCTTGTACGGTCTCGGCTCCGGCGTATGGACACGCGATATGAACACTGCCTACCGCATGGGCCGCGAAATCCAGGCTGGCCGCGTATGGACCAACTGCTACCACGCTTACCCTGCGCACGCTGCGTTCGGCGGATACAAAATGTCCGGTATCGGTCGCGAAACACACAAAATGATGCTCTCTCACTATCAGCAAACCAAAAACCTGCTGGTCAGCTACAGCGACCAGGCACTGGGCTTCTTTTGATCGATGAGCCAGCCTGAGAAAGTGCTCGCTACCGATGCTGCCCTGCAGTTGATCGAACGGCTGCGCGCCAAGCATGGCGACTTGATGTTTCACCAGTCAGGGGGCTGCTGCGACGGCAGCTCTCCCATGTGCTACCCGCTCGGCGAGTTTCTCGTCGGCGATCAGGATGTGCTCTTGGGTGAGATCGGCGGCTGCCCGTTTTACATGGGCAAAGCACAGTACGAGTATTGGAAGCATACCCAGCTCATTATTGATGTAGTCGAAGGCCGCGGCGGCATGTTCTCGCTTGAGGGGCCAGAAGGAGTGCGCTTCCTTACGCGTTCGCGCGTCTTTCCTGACAGCTAAATGCACAACAAAAGACCGTTCCTGCCTGTCTCACGGCCGGAACGGTCTTTCTTTTTCCCCGCTTTGCTTCACTCAGCGCTTCTTGGCCCTTCGAGCGGTGCTGCCGCGTTTTACTGGCGCCGGGCCTGGCCGTTTTCCTGATGTTTTTTTGCCTTCAAAACGTGCGCTTCCGCCTGCTGCCCGCTCGCTGCTCTGCCCTTGTTTCGTCGCACGCCCTGCTTTGCGCTGGTCATCCCGATCCGGTTTGGTCATGCGAGCGCCTTGCTGCTGGCGATCGTCACCGTGCCGCCCGCGTTTTCCGTTCCCTCGCTTCCCTTGGCTGGCCTGTTGCTTAGTCTCAGCTTTGGCTGGTCTGCTCGCACGATGCTCGTCCTCAGCCCGGGCTTGCCTGCCACTACGATGCTCGTCCCCAGCTCGGGCTGGTTTGCCGCCACGATCCCCGTCCCCAGCTCTGGCCGACCTGCCCCCGCGATGCTCGCCTCTGCCTGCGCTCTCCTGCCCCTTATGCTGCTTCTTTTGCTGCCTCTTTTGCTGCTTACGCTCCTCGTGCTCCCCGAAATCCGCCGTCCGCTCACTCGCACGCCGCTCCAAAGTCTTGGCGATCCCTTTTTCAATCTCTGCGAGCTGCGCCCGATCCTTCGCCGCCACCAATGTGTAGGCCACGCCCTTCTCCTTGGCCCGGCCCGTTCTGCCGATGCGGTGAATATAGCTGTCTACGTCCTCTGGGATGTCGTAGTTGAATACGTGTGTGACTCCCTCGACGTCAAGTCCGCGAGCCGCCACGTCCGTTGCGACGAGAAACTGGATTCTGGCTTCGCGGAAACGCTTCATCACGTCCTCGCGCTTCGCTTGTGACAAATCGCCGTGCAGTTCGTCAGAAATATAGCCGAACCCTTGCAGTGCGGCGTTCAGCGTGCTTGCCCTGCGCTTGGTCCGGCAAAAGATCACTGCCAAAAACGGGCGTTCCTCGTCAAGCAAGCTGCGCAAGGTAGACTGCTTCGCCCGGTCCGTTGTCTCCACGACGATCTGCCGGATATCCTCCAGCGTGATCCGCTTGCCTTGCACGTGAATATCCTCCGGGTTTTGCATGAACCGCTTGGCCAGCGCACGCACCTGTGGCGTCATCGTCGCGGAAAACAGCATGGTTTGCCGATCAGCAGGCGTCTGCGCGAGAATGTCCTCCACCTCGGGCAAAAAGCCCATGTGCAGCATCTGGTCCGCCTCATCCAGCACGAGCATGGAAACGGTCGACAAATCAATCGTTCCTCTTCTTATATGGTCCAGCAACCTGCCGGGAGTAGCGATCACGACCTGTTTTTTGCCCGCCAGCTTGCGCAGTTGCCGATCGACGTCTTGTCCGCCATATACGGCAAGCACATGCACCTCGTCCACGGCCGCCGTCAGCTTTTGCACCTCTGCCGTAATTTGCAGCGCAAGCTCCCGCGTAGGCGTGAGGATCAGCGCCTGAACGTCGTTTGTCTCGGGATCGACTTTCTCCAAAATCGGCAGGAGAAAAGCAAGCGTTTTGCCCGTCCCCGTCTGTGCCTGGGAAATCGCATCTTTGCCTGTCATGAGGACAGGAATTGCTTTTTCCTGGATCGGAGTCGGTTCCGCAATCCCGTTCGCCTGCAGAGCGTCTATCCATTCTTTTCGTATGCCCAATCTCAAAAAATCAGCCAGTTTCGCCATCTCCATTCATTACGTATCCAAAACCATACAGGATTATTTCGTACAAACCGCCATCCCGATAAAATAACGCACGCCGTCACGAGGCTTTTCAAACGTCGGCCCTCGCTGGTAGTAAATCTCCACCTGCGAAAACCGGACGAACAGCTCCTCAAACTCGGCGGGGGTCAATTGATGCACATGAAAAGGCTCGCTCGTCTGCATGCCTCTCCCTCTGCCAAACGGACTGGACAAGACCAGCGTTCCGCCCGGCTTCAGCATGCGGTACAGGTTGTTCATGAACAGCAGGTCGTCGGCGACGTGCTCAATCGTTTCAAAGCTCAAAATGGTATCAAACAAGCCCAGCTTCTCCGGGAGCAACGGATCGAGGGCATCGCCCTTTTGATACGTAATCTTTTGATGATGGTATTCCCGCTTCGCATAAGTGATCGTGTCGTCATCGTTGTCGACGCCGATCAGCTCGGTCAGCTCCCGCTTTCGATCCTTTGCCACCATGTGGCAGCCGTAACCCGTACCGCAGGCGATATCGAGCACTCTACCTTTGATATACGGCGTGGCAAAATAATAGCGGGCAATATGTTCCAGCAGCATGCCATTCGTCGGCTTCAGCAGCTTGGGGATAATCCTCTCCCCGGTCCATTCCAGCAAGGCCATCACCATTTTCTCGTTTTGACTTCCTCACATCTTACCTTATTTTCGGGCCAGATCCTATCTCGGGCGTATATTAAGAAATTTGTAAGAGATTTCTATGCTGTTTTGTCAAACCTGGGCGTTAAGATAGAACCATGAATGCATTCACAAGGTGGGAAAACAATGACGACTTATCACGTCCTCGTAGTCGACGACGAGGAAGAGATCCGAGACGCAATCGAAATTTACTTGAAAAACGAATCGTTAGTCGTGCATAAAGCAAGCAATGGCGTGGAAGCATTGGACGTTTTGGAGCGGGAAGAAATTCACCTCATTATTTTGGACATCATGATGCCGCAAATGGACGGGATTACGGCTACGTTTAAAATCCGCCAGGACAAAAACATCCCGATCATCATGCTTTCTGCCAAATCGGAGGATACGGACAAAATTTTGGGCTTGAACATCGGAGCCGACGACTATGTGACCAAGCCTTTTCATCCGCTGGAGCTGGTGGCCCGGGTCAAATCCCAACTGCGGCGCTACACCAACCTCGGCAACTACAAAACGACCGAGGATGAAATCCAGGTCCGCGGCTTGTCGTTGAACAAAAGCACGAAAACCGTCACTGTCGACGGCAACGAGGTGCGGCTGACAGCTACGGAGTACAAAATTTTGGAGCTGTTGATGGAAAACAAGGGCCGGGTCTTTTCCATCGAGGAAATTTACGAGCGCGTCTGGCGCGAACCGTATTTGAACGCGGAAAACACCGTTGCCGTCCACGTCCGACGCATTCGGGAAAAGATCGAGATCAACCCGAAGGAACCGAAATATTTGAAGGTGGTATGGGGAATTGGATACAAAATCGAAAAATAGCCGCTTTACGCTGCCTGCCCTGTTCGCCCTGGTAGTCAGCCTCTCGCTGCTGATGCTGACCGCAGCAGACGTTTACCAAAACCGCGAGTATTTGCAAAAAGACTCCTACTTCCAGAGCGAGAACTTCAACAGCGAAGTCAGGCTGTTCGTAGAGCTGGTGAAAGATGTTCATGTAGACTTCGCCGGCTACGAGCGCAAAACACCGGAAGAAAAGCTGGGCAAAGCGACAGTGGAGCAATTCCAGCGCGAGCGCGAGGATGCCTTGCGGGAAGTCAGGGAAAGACTGGAAAGTGAATACGCCCACGAGATCGAGAACGCCAGAAACGCCTCCGATACGAAGGAGCTTGACAGGCTCGCGACTGAACAAGCAGCCAGGCTGAAAAAGGCGCTCGAGAAAGAAACGGCCAACTGGGATCGACAGTTCCAACAGATGGTCGCGGAAAAGGACGCCGAGTACGAAGAGCGAAAAAACAGCCTTGCGCTGCGAACCGGCTCATTCAAATACTATGTCAGAGACAACAAGACGGGCAAAGTGTACACCAACATGTCCCACGAGCCTTCCGAAACAGAAGTGAGTAAAAACGCCCGCTATGCAATTCGTTTTCCGGAAAACTCCTATCAGAAATACGGAGAGTTTGCCGATATCAACCGTACTTATCAATTGAGTCAATGGAGCGGAATCTTTTACGTTCCGAAAAGCCCGGAAGGCTACAGCCAGATTCATGCCGATGCCGTCTATTTCGATTCCAAACGGGAGCGGCTGCTCGGAGAATGCGCCCTGCTCACGGTGACGCTGCTCGTGACTGCGCTGCTGCTCTGGTATTTGAAGCTAAGCCGCGCCGCCGCACAGCCGATTGTCGTCAAAAGCCTGGCACTGTTCCGGCGCATCCCGCTCGATATTCGGATTATCATGCTGCTCCCGATTGGGGTCGCGTACCTGGCTCTGATTTTCAATTTGCGCTTTTTCTTTTTCTTCTTGCCGATTGACGCCGAGCATTTCTTTACACTCGGGATCATCTCCCTGTTCACTGCCTATTTGCTGCTACAAGCTCTGGAAGCATGGCATATGTACCTGCACCCGGGATCGCTTCGCGAGCAATGGCAAAGAAGCTTGTTCGTCCGGCAAAAAGTGCTCTTGCGGGAAAGCTACACCAACCGAAGCCTGTTTTTCAAAGTCTCCCTGCTGTTCATTTTGACCGTTGGCTTTGGCATGAGCGTAGCGCTCGGCTTGGTCGCCATGGTAAAGGCCTCTGAGGAATTGTTCTCCCTCTCTTTTTTATACGGCTTGTTCTACCTGGCAACCGTCGTCCCTTACGTCCTGCGTCGCCTGGGGCTCATGAACCGCATCATGCTGGGAGCCTCCGAGATGTCAGCCGGAAATTTGGATGCAACGATTGAAAAGATTCGTAAAGGAAACCTCTCCAATCTCGCTCACTCGCTCAACAACATCAAGCTCGGATTAAAGAGTGCGATGGAGGAACAAATGAAGAGTGAGCGCATGAAATCGGAGCTGATTACCAATGTATCGCACGATTTGAAAACGCCGCTCACCTCGATTATCAACTATGTCGATCTGCTTAAACGGGAAAACCTGACAGCAGACGAGATCAAAAGCTATGTCGATGTATTGGACCGCAAAACGGCCCGCTTGCGGGTGCTCATCGACGACCTGTTTGACGCGGCGAAAATGTCCAGCGGAGCTGTAGAGCTGCACATCGAGCAGGTGAACGTAGCATCCCTGCTCAACCAGGCCATCGCGGAGTTCAGCGAAAAGATCGAGCAGTCGTCCCTCACCTTCCGCGTCAACGTCGAGCAGCCGAAAATCGTGGCACCGCTTGACGGGAAAAAGACGTGGCGCGTCTTCGAGAATTTGATTGGCAACGCCTTGAAATACTCCTTGCCCAACACGCGTGTCCTGATCGATCTGTACGAAAAGCCGGGAGAAGTCATCATGACGATCAAAAACGTCTCTGCCTACGAAATCGACTTCGACGCCCAAGAGCTTTTCGAGCGGTTCAAGCGTGCCGACCAATCGCGCAACACCGAAGGCTCCGGCCTCGGACTCGCGATTGCGAAAAGCATCGTCGAGCTGCAAGGCGGCCGCCTCTCCATCGAAATTGACGGCGATTACTTCAAGGTGATGGTCGTGTTTCGCAAAAACGCCTAGTGCCTGCCTGCCTTTTGTCGGGACCCTGTCGTCCCCAGCGCTGCACTGGCAAACCCGCATGCGAAGCATTGCCCGAAAATGACGAAAAGCCAATGCCCATTTGTTCGGGCACTGGCTTTTTTGATTTGCTCCTGCACTTTTAACGCTACTAGATGGCGAAATTTCGCTCAAACAACGACCGCAGAGCCGTTGCCGCCTCCTGTTCGTCGACGCCCTCCACCTCAAACGTCATCTCGTCCCCGGTCTTCACGCCCAGCGCCATGACGCTGAGAATGCTTTTGCCATTGGCCTGCTTGTCGTTGTAGATCATTTTGACTGACGAGCGGTATTGGTTGAGCAGGTTTACCAGGACAGAAGCCGGACGGGCATGAAGGCCGCCACTTACGGTAATTTCGACGCTAAAACGGACCATTGCACTCCTCCTTTTCTGCCTCATGCATCGTGTATGGTGAAAAACTTGCGGATGACAGCGGCCACGCCGTGCTGGTCGTTCGTGTCGGTCACGTAGCGGGCCAGCCGCTTCACATCGTCCGGGGCGTTGCCCATCGCCACGCCCATTCCGGCATATTGCAGCATTTCCGCATCGTTGTAGTTGTCGCCGACGGCTACGATTTCTTCCGGACCGATTCCCAGCTTTTCTGTCAGTACCGCGAGTCCGCTTGCTTTGGATACCCCTTCCGGCAAAATCTCCAGATTGCGCTCGCCGGATGCCGTCACTCTGATTTTTTCCAGACTGGCGCGTTCCAGCTCCCGCCTGGCCGCCGCGATCCGCTCCGCTTCTCCGGTAACGAATATTTTGGGGGCGCACACTTGCTTGGCCCGGACGTACTCCGCGAGCGCTGACGCCGGCTGGATTTTGAGCGGATACCGATCCTGCTCAGGGCAAGCAGCTTGTATCTCATGCTCCTGCCCCGCCTGCTACGCCGTTCCACCAGTCTCCCACCTTCACGTCACCGGCTTGAAAAACTGCGGCAGATACTCCTTGTGCGCTTCCAGCATTTCATCGAGAATTTGCTTCGCGACCACGTCGGACGGCACCAGCGGGTTAATCGCCATCGCCAGCAGCGCCTTGTGGTAATCGCCCGTGACAGCCGCCTCCGCCGCTACCCGTTCGAACGACTTGATCTGCTGCACAAGCCCGCGCACAGGGACAGGCAAATCTCCAACGGCCAGCGGGATCGGTCCTTGCTTCGTAATGACGCAGTTCACTTCTACCGCCGAATCGTCAGGAATACTGGCAATCGCGCCATTGTTGCGGACGTTGACCGGCTGAATATCCCGGCGGTCGTTGTAAAAGGAGTGAATCAGATTGCAGGCCGCCTCGCTGTAGTACGCTCCCCCGCGCTTTTCCAACTGCGGCGGCTTGATGTTCAGGTCGGGATCTTCATAGAGCGCAAACAGCTCCGCTTCCACCCGCTTGACCACTTCTGCACGCGTGCCGTTTTTGCTCGCTTCTTCCTGCTCGTGCGCAAGCATGGTGCTGGTCTGATAGTAATAGCGATGGTACGGGCAAGGAAGAATGCCCAGCGCCTTGATGAAGTCTTTTTCCCAGCCGAGGTCGAGTATGTTTTGCATCGTGATTCCCGATTGCTCGCCCGTCAGCTTGTCGATTACTTGCGAAGTGACATTGTCGCCATCCACGTACACTCCAAGCCCGAACACCATATGGTTCAGCCCGGCAAAATCAATGTGCACCCGCGACTGCTCGACACCCAAAATCGTCGCGACGCCCATTTTCATCCCGATCGGAACATTGCACAGCCCGATGACCTTGCTGCGGTTCGCATGCCGGAGTACCGCCTCTGTCACCATGCCAGCCGGGTTGGTGAAGTTAATCAGCCAGGCATCCGGGCACAGCTCCTCCATGTCGCGGCAAATATCCATAATGACCGGAATCGTGCGCAATCCTTTGAACAGCCCGCCCGGACCGTTTGTCTCCTGCCCGATGACCCCGTACTTCAGCGGGATGCGCTCATCTTTAATCCGCGCGTCCAAAAGCCCCACGCGCATTTGTGTCGTGACAAAATCGGCTCCCGCCAGCGCTTTGCGCCGATCCAGCGTCAGGTGCACCTGAATCGGCACCCCGGCCTTTTCCACCATGTGCTTTGCCAGCGCCCCGACGATTTGCAGCTTTTTCTCGCCCTCGGGAATGTCCACGAGCCACAGCTCGCGCACGGGCAGCTCGTCGTACCGTTTGATGAAGCCCTCTACCAGCTCCGGCGTATAGCTCGATCCTCCGCCAATCGTAACGATTTTGATTCCGCTCACACTCCTGCCTCCTTCCCTGCGTGGACATGGCTGTACAGTTCGACGAACTCGCTGGCCAAATCTTTGATCGTCATCGCATTCATCAGATGATCCTGCGCGTGGATCAACAGCATGCTGATCTCAGGCTTCTCTCCCGCGATTTCCTTTTGAATAAAAGCGGTTTGATGATGATGGGCCCGGCTCAGTTCTTCGCCAGCTCGCCTCAGTGCATCCTGTGCGCCTGCCATGTCTTTGTTTTTCGCCAGGGCGATTGCTTCCATCGCCAGGCTTCTTGCGTTTCCTCCGTGCAAAATCAACTGAAAAATAACGTCTGTATGGTCCACATCAATCTCCACCTATCCGAGTTCTTTATAAGTTACCAGCCGTACATTGCGCTTTTGCACGTACTCCTTTATCTCTTGTCCGGTCAAAATGTGCAGCTCCCGCGCGCGTTGCAGCGTGTACGAGCTGCCTGTCAACACCTCTTCGTCCAAATACGCCGGATGTGTCATTATCTCCGCCACATCGCAGTCCGCAAGCTCCTCCACCACGTCGATAAACGACTGCGTAGTCAGGCCGTCTCCGTAAAACCGTTCGGAAAAGCCTTCTGTCGTCATCACCTCCGGATGCTCTGCCCGCGCTTCGGGCGAAAACGACCACGGATACCGAACCGGAACCTGGTATTCTTTTGCCAGGCCAAGCACAATCGGCAAGACCGCGGCATGGGCATGAACGTGGTGATGGCTGTCGATATGCGTCAAAGCAAGACCTGTTTGCAAATACTTTTCCAGTTGGCTGCGCAGCTCCCTTTCCACTTCCTCCGGCGACGCCAGGCTCAAATAATCGTGTCCGCGCCGAAAGCGCCCGTGCTCATCTGTCAGCGACGGCACGTTTTGGCTGACCGGGAAGCCGCAAGTGAGCACCAGATGGATGCCTACCCCGAGCGTGGGCGTCTTTTTGGCAAGCTGAACCGCATGCTCGAACCCGTTCATGTTGACCATGACCGTCGCAGAGGTGACGACACCCGCCCGATGCGCCTCGATGATCCCCAGATTCACCCCTTTGGAATACCCGAAGTCATCTGCATTCACAATCAGCTTCATATCATGCCTCTCCTCCGGGAAATTACATATTTACGACTTTGTCGGAAGCGGCATGCGCCTGTTCCTCGTTCAACTTTTGCTTATCCCACAGACGGAAGAACGGGTAGTAGATCAACAGCGAGATGACGAAGTTCACGAGTTGGAGCACGCTGCCCGAAAGCTTCCCGCCAGTAGCCAAATATCCGCTGATAATGACCGGAGTCGTCCACGGTACAGCGACACCGCTCGGCTTTGCTACCCATCCCAGCGACATCGCCACATAGCTGACAATGACCAGCACGACTGGGGCGAGGATAAACGGAATAATCAAAAGCGGGTTCATGACGATCGGCATGCCGAAGGTGACAGGCTCGTTGATGTTGAACAGGCCAGGGCCGATGGAGAGCCGACTGATGTTTTTCATCTGCTCGCTGCGCGCCCGAAACAGCATCAGGACGACGAGCGCCAGCGTCGCGCCGGAACCGCCCGCATAAATCCACAGGTCGAAAAACTGGGTGGTAATCACGTTGGGCAGTTCGGCATTCGGATTCGCCTGGAACGCCGCCCGGTTTTGGTCCATCAAGGTGAGCCAGATCGGGCTCATGATACCGCCGACAATCGCCGCTCCGTGCAGGCCGAGCGACCAAAGCAGTTGGACGAGCAGCACGCAGACAATCGCTCCGATCAGACTGCTGCCGAGCGCGCTCAGCGGACCGACCAGCAAGTCAGACACGATGTTGTGGATGCTTTCAAACGAGGTGTTTTCAATCAGGATGCGCAGCAACCAGACGACCAGCAGCACGGCCGAAGCGGGAATCAGCGCCACGAAAGAACGGGAGACAGCAGGCGGAACCCCGTCCGGCATTGTGATGACGATTTTCTTTTGAATGATTTTGCGGTAAATCTCCGTGGACAACACGGCCAAAAGCATCGCTACGAACAGCCCTTGGCTTCCCATCAAGGCGACAGGAATGACTCCGCCTACCTCTTGGGCTGCCGTTGCACCTTCCGGGGTGAACATCGTCTTGTAAGGGGTCGCGAGCAAAAAGGAAGCGACCGAGATCGCACCTGCTGACAGCGGATCGACCTTGTACTTTTCCGCCAATCGGTACGCCACCCCGAAGCTGACGATGAGCGCCATGATGTCAAACGTCGCGTTCACCGGATACAACAGCTTGGTCAGCCATTGATCGCCGAAGATTCCGCTCATGAATTCGCTGTAACCAGGGATGGGAATAAAACCGATGATGAGGAAAAGAGAGCCGATAATGAGCAAAGGCATGGTAAGAATGATTCCGTCGCGAATCGCCTGCAAATGCTTCTGCTCCGCGATCCTGCCCGCGACAGGCATCACGCGGTCTTCCAGAAAAGAAATAAACCCTGCCATACGCATCCCCCTCTACTGTTTTAGACGAAGCGCAAATTCCAGCACGTTTTTCCCGTTCAGGGAGCCGTAGTCAACCGTGCTAATCACATCGACCGGAATCCCTCTCGCCGCCCCTTCTTTTTTCATTTCCGCCAGCTTGTAGCGGACTTGCGGGCCCAGCAGAAGCACCTGTGCCTGGTCAATATGGTGCTTCACCTCATCTGCCGACACCGCCCAGATTTTCGCTTCCAGCCCTTTTTCCCGTGCCGCCTGCTCCATTTTTTGCACGAGCAGACTCGTTGACATCCCCGCTGCGCAGCATAGCAAAATATTCAATCCAGCTTCCTCCCCTCAGTTGGTTATGTCCTTTTCCTAGAGCAAGTCACGTGCCAAAACACCCTTTTTGTATGCGCTTTCAAAACAAAACGCATCGTTATCGCGTTTGCCGGGCAGCCGCATTCTGGGCAGGCGAGTAGTGTTTGAATGTAAGCGCTGTAGTGTTTTGTTAACAGGGACAAATTGGCAAAAATTAAAACACTAGCTACGCCAGTGTTTTGTTGTGTATGAAAAAATTCATGACGAAGCATACATCGTCCTCGCTGAAGACCACGTCGTATTTGTCCTCCAACGGCTGCAACTCATGGCGAATCAGGCTGTACAGCTTGCGGTTTTCCGCCAAAAACGGCACCTTGTCGGTATAGGCTACGGAACGCTCCCCGGCTTTCAGCCGATCCACCAGGCAGCAGATGTGCAAATACGCCCCGATTCGCGTATCGAAAACCAGCTTGTTGCCAAGCCGCTCCTCCATGCGCGCCACACACGTCCTGACGTCGTCGAGAACGTCTTGGCCCCTCACCATTTTCAGGTGCTCCCTGAGCGATTCCTTCATCTTCACATAAGCTTCTTCCAGATCGATCAACTGCTGGATATCGGACAGCGCCTCGCCGTTCACCACATCGTCCATGCTGTGGCAGCGCAAGTCGCGATCCAGCATGTAGTTGCTCACGACGCACAGAACCGTCCGCTCTTCCTTGAGCTTTTTCAACCGGCTTTTCGCCTGCGCTTTGTCCATGAGCTGCAGCGGAACAAATTCCAGCAGCTTCTCGTCGTAGCGCAGCTTCGATTCGAGCAGCTTTTTCAAAAACAGCGCGCTGCCCTCGCCGGACAGGCAGGCCGCTACGATCGTCAAGGCAGGCACCGCCTTGTCTGCCACCTCTTTGGGTAACTCCTCCCGCTGCCCCATCGAAATGCCGACGACATCGCGGTACACTTCGTCCAGCGAATGCCCCAGCATCGCTTTGCGCGTCGCCTCGATCACATGCGGAGTGCTCACCATCGGCACCACCTTCACCGGAATGCCCAGCTCCTTTTCGATGATCTCCCCGAATCCAAGCAGCGAGCCCATGTCGACGAGCAAAAGCAGCCCGGCTGCGCTCCCGATTTCCCGCGCTGTCTTGATCGCTTGCTCCAGGACGACCAGCGAGTCTTCCTCCAGCGGCAGGTCGATGGCACGCGCGTATTGGGTGACCAGCAGGCGGTTGGTCACGTCGACCATCGCCGTCGCTCCCCCGCTGCCGTGCGTGATGACCAGGACACCGATCGTTTCCCGCTCCTCCTGCATGCTCTCGTCATCCAGCACGAAAAACATGGTCAGGTAGCCCGCTTCGCCAATGGGCAAGTCCATCAGCAGCGCTTCCTCGATCATGCGCACGCACTCCAGCGCTACGGCAAACTCCTTTTTGTATTTGAGCCGCACGCTGTTGATGTGCGGATGGACGATTTGCTTTCCTTGCGACAGCCGCTCCTTGGACGTCTGGATGTGCAGCGCCAGGCCGAAGATGACCTTTTGGCTCAAAATTTTCTCTAGCTTCGCCTCGGCATAGCGCACGATGTCTTCGACGAGGTGAATGATGATCGGATCAATAATCCGCGCCATGTCGCCTTTGTTGATGCGCTGATGAACCCCTTTGATAAACGTGGTGAAGTAATGCTCGATATCAAATTCCAGTTCTTCCTCGCTGACCCCCTGGTTTTGCAACTCGTATATTTTTTGCTCGATCTTTTCGTAGACGCTGTCGGCGGCATTCTCCGACTCGCCGCCAAACCAGATGCTTTCCTCGGACGGCTGCACCACAAAGCATTTGTGCTCGGTGCCAATCAGCTCCTCCAGCTCCTGGCGGTAGTCTTTTGCCAAAAGCAGCCCTTGCTTGACGTGATGCGGAACGTCCTGAATCGAGACGTGCAGCAGATTTTTTTTCAAGGAAATAAACTCGGCATAAGCGCTGGCGCAGGTCAGTTGGATATCCGTCTTCAACTGGCCGATATTGTTCGGGCAATGATAGCAGAGAAACGCTTGCACCACGCTTGCCGATACCTGAATTTCCCGTCCCAGCCGAAACGCTTCTTCGCGAAAAATTTCCATGACAAGCCCCAAGCGCTCCTCCATCCCCCGCTCCACCAGGGAGGGCAGCTTGATGACCATCGGGATGCGGCGCATGAACGTCTTGAGCAGGCTGGATTCCGGGTTTTCGGTCGTTGCCATGACGATTTGCACCTGCGCGGAACGCTCTACCTCTGTTTCTCCGACCCGGCGGAACGTCCCTTTGTCCATGAACGTAAAAAATATTTCCTGCCCCTCTGCTGGCAAGCGGTGAACCTCATCGAGAAAAAGAATCCCGCCGTCCGCCTTTTCCACCAGCCCTTTGCGGTCCATCTCCGCTCCGGTGTACGCCCCTTTTTTGACGCCGAACAGTTGGCTTATCAAAAGCTGCGGGTTGTTGGCGTAGTCGGCGCAGTTAAAAACGACAAAGGGCGCCCCCTTGTCCAGCCGGCCAATATCGACGGCAAACTCGTGAATCATCCCCGCAAACCACGACTTGCCTACTCCCGTTTCGCCCAAAATCAGGCAGTGCATCCCGCGCGGCGGGTACAGCACCGCTGCCTTTGCCTGCTCGATGCGGGTAATCAGGCTTTTGTTCGTCTTCGCCAGCCTGTCCAATGCCGTTTGCGCCAAATAAAGCGAGTCATTCGCTTTTTTGACATAAAACAAGGTAGGACGCCCCTCTTCTTTTTCAATGCGGCCTTCCTTCCATAAGCGGTTCAAATCGCTGCTGACATTGGCGCGGCTAAGGCCCAGGAGCTCGGCCAGCTCGCCTGCGCTGATTTTTTTATCGGGACCGGACTCAAGCAGCTTCTGGTAAATGAAATCGACTCGTTTCACCACTGTTCACCTGCCACTCAACTGATTCGTTTTCATTTCCACGCTACACTGGAAAAACCTTCTTACCTATGAATATGCTGGATGGACATGCCTCATCCCGGCAAAATAAACAGCCACCCTTCTCTGAGAAAAGGATGGCTGCTTGCCTATTTTTTGGAAACCGATTCATTTTCGTTTTCTGCCTCCCAGGTACGCTATAATGGGTGTAACATGACTGACACAGGAGATCGCTTGCCATGATGGTTTTCATCTTATTCACCATATGGGCGCTAGGTCTATTGGTCCTGTTCACGGACCCGAAACGCACGTCGATCCGCTGGGCCTGCGCCACTGCCTGTATCGGAGGGGGCGGCTTCCTCTCGGCGGTCATTGACGAGACGATCATGCCGCTCTGGGCCGATGCTTTTACCATGAATGCCGGGACGGAGCAGACTTTGCTTTTTCTTAGCCGCCTCTCGTCCTTTATTTGCCAGGTCGGGTTGCCTTATTCGTTTCTCATGTTCGCCGTCCATTCGGCGGAGTTTCTCACCCGGAGAACAAAGCTGATTGCCCAGTTCGCCGCGCTCTGCCTCCCGGCGCTAATGCTCGCGATCACCCCCATTTATCCTGTACTGGCCTTCAATTACTGGATCATGGTGGCATGGGTCATTCCTTTTTTTCTGATCGCCTGCACTCTGCTGATCGTACAGTACCGGAACGAGAAAGACCCACTGGTCAAAAAGAACAGCTTTTTCACGAACGTGTTAATCATCGTCCCGCTCTTTTTCGTCTTTATCTTCATCTACATCATGCGCATCCAGAATGACTACGAAGCATGGCGCTACAACATGCTGGTCGTCGCGATCCAGTTCATTTTGATTGTTGCCATCAGTTTGAAATACGGCTTTTTGGGCGTCCGGCTCCGCGTGGAAAAAAGACGTCTGGACAGCACGTTGCGCGCTCTCACGTCAGGAGCGCAAATCATTAATCACACGATCAAAAACGAAGTGGGGAAAATCTCGCTGTACGCCGATCGGATCGAATCGTACGCGGAGGAAACAAACCAGCCGAACCTGAAGGAAGACGCGCTCGTCCTCCTGCAATCGTCCCAGCACATGCTCGACATGATGAACCGGATTCAAAACCAGCTTCGCGACGTCGAGCTGCGCGAATCCCCCAGCGCGCCTGGCGAGATCATCAAGCAAGTCATCCAAAACTTGAAGCCTTACATGGAAAAGCAGCAGGTGCTGGTGGAATGCGAGCTGGATGAGAGCCTCCACCTGTACGGCGATCCCGTGCAGCTTAGGGAAATTCTCACCAATTTGTGCATGAACGCGATCGAAGCGATGAAGTCCGGCGGCAAGCTCACCCTGCAACTGTTTTTGTCCAACCGTCACCTCGTCATCGCCGTCGCGGATACGGGTACAGGCATTTCCAAGGAAAATTTGCCGCATGTGCTCGACCCTTTTTTCTCTACCAAACGAACCGGACAAAACTTCGGCCTTGGACTTTCCTATTGCTATAACGTCATGCAAAAGCATCAGGGAATGCTGGAGATATACAGCGAGCCAGGAAAAGGAACGACGGTGTTTTTGTTCTTCCCGAAAAAACGAGTCATCACAAGCTCTGCCCAAACAGAAGGGAGGATATGAACATGGAGACTATCAAAGTATTTCTCGTCGAGGACGACCCTGTCTGGCGAAAAGGACTGGTCGACTACCTGAACAAAGAAGCAGACCTCACCGTCGTCGGCGAGGCGGGCACGAAGGCGGAAGCGACCGAGCGCTTTTTGGCGGCAGAAGCCGACGTCGTCCTGATGGACATCAACCTGACCGAAAACAACCTCGACGGAATCGAAACCGCGATGGAGCTGATTGCGCTTGAGGCAGACTGTAAAATCATCATGCTCACGTCCTTGACCGCCGAGGATGTGATTGTCGAGTCCTTCTCTGCTGGCGCCGTCAATTACATCAGCAAGTCCAGCTTCAAGGAAATTCCCGACGCCATCCGCGCTGCCCACAACAGCCAGTCGGCGATTCACCCGACAGCAGCGGCTGCTTTGCGCAACGAGTTTTTGCGCCTGAAAAACGAAGAAAACCAGAAGCTGCTCTCCCCCGCGGAGAAGGACATTCTGCAACTGATCCATCAGGGAAAGACGCAGACGCAAATCGAGCAGTCCCTGCACATCACCAAGCGGACCATCAAAAACCACATCAACCGCATCCTGAAAAAAATGGGCGTCAAAACGAGCAAAGAAGCGGCCGCAAAAGCGAGCCAGAAAAAGCTATTCTAGGTATTATGACCAGGTACCAATGAATGTTGGTACTTTTTTTACTTCCCCCACTCCTTACAATGAGGACTATAAAGCAACGCCATTATCCTTTGAAAAGGTGTGGTCTACATGGTCCTCATTCATGCCTTCCTGAAAATGATTTTGCTGCTGTGGTTTCGGCCTCGCATTCACGGTGTAAACAAAATCGACCTGACGAAGCCGTCACTTATCATTCCCAATCACGTCTCCCTGCTCGACGCGGTACTCCTTTCCTTTTGCTTGCCTACGGGAGCTACCTTTGTCGTCAACACCGGGATCGCCAAGCGGTTTGCCTTTTTCCTGCGCTTCCGCAAGCACATCGCGATCGATCCGCTCAACCCGTACTCGATCCGCCACATGCTGCGGGTCATCCGCAAAGGAGAGACGCTGGTGATTTTCCCGGAAGGCCGCATCACCACAACGGGCGGCCTGATGAAAATTTACAGCGGCGTCGGCTACCTCGCCATGAGAACAGGCGCAACCGTCTACCCGATCGCGATCAACGGCCTGGAGCGCTCGATCTTCTCTTATTTGCAAGGCAAGCTGCGCCGCTCGCTGTTTCCTGCCGTCACCATGACAGTCGGCACGCCGTTCACCATCCCGCGCGACGAAAACCGCTCGATGCGTGAACAAAAGACGGCCGCCAACGACCTGATCCTGCGCACGATGCAGGAGGAGCTGTTCCAAAGCCGGATGAAGCAAAACGTCAACCTGTTCGATGAAGCGCTGGCAGCCGCCCGCCTTAACGGGCCGAAAATGGAGATCGCCAAAGACTTGACCTCGGCCATCAATTACCGCACCCTGCTCATCGGCAGCTATCTGCTCGGCAACAAACTGCAACAGCCCTTAATGGGGAAACCGGTCGTCGGCGTATTACTCCCCAACTCGGTCGGGCACCTGGTTACTTTGCTGGCGCTGTTTTGCATCGGGAAAACACCTGCAATCCTGAACTTTTCGCTCGGCATCCGTTCGCTGCTCGACTGCTGCGAGACAGCCCGTATCGATACGATCCTGACCTCGCGCGCCTTCATCGAAAAAGGCAAGCTGGAGCACATTATCGCGGGCCTTTCGCCGAGCATCCAGATTATTTACCTGGAAGATTTGAAAGCATCGGCCACCGCTTTTGACAAGCTGGCTGCCCTCACCGCGTATATGACAAAGAAAAAAGCCGCGAAGAGTGCCAATGAACTGATTCTGTTCACCTCCGGCAGCGAAAGCAAGCCAAAAGGCGTCGTGCTGACGCACACCAATCTGTACGCCAACATCCAGCAAGTGACCAGCATGATCGACATTACGAGCCGCGACAAGTTTTTCAACGCGCTGCCGATGTTTCACAGCTTCGGACTGACTGCTGGCACGCTTTTGCCCATCATCAAGGGCATTCCGGTGTATCTGTATCCGAGCCCGCTGCACTACAAGGCGATTGCGGAGCTGGTGTACGATCAGAACGCGACCATTTTGTTCGGGACTTCGACGTTCATGGCTGGCTACGGACGGATGGCGCACCCGTACAACTTCTACTCTTTGCGCTACGTGTTTGCAGGCGCAGAAAAGCTGAAGGACGATGTGCGCAAGCTGTGGATGGATAAGTTCGGCGTGCGGATTTTCGAAGGTTACGGCGCGACCGAAACCGCTCCGATTCTCGCGCTCAACACGCCGCTCGCCAACAAGCCTGGAACAGTAGGTCGACTCGTGCCCGGCATGAGCTATCGGCTGGACCCGGTCGCAGGCATTGACGAAGGCGGAGAGCTGCTCGTCAAAGGCCCGAACGTCATGAAAGGCTACCTGATTCACGGCAAAGGCTTCGTGCCCGCCGGGGAATGGTACCACACAGGCGATCTGGTGACGGCTGACAAGGAAGGCTTTCTCAGCATTCAGTCTCGCCTGAAACGTTTTGCCAAAATCGGCGGCGAGATGGTGTCGCTCAATCTGGTGGAAGAGCTGGCAATGCAATGCTTCGGTCACTCCGGCTTTGCCGCGATCACCGTCAACGACCAGCGAAAAGGCGAGCGCGTCCTGTTGTTTACTACAGATGAAACCGTTCAGCTCAGTCAACTGCGCGCGTATTTGACGGAAAAGCAATACTCGCCGCTGCTCATTCCCGGCACGATGCAGGTCATCAAAACTCTGCCACTTCTCGGGAGCGGAAAAACGGACTACGTCAGTCTGAAGCAACTGGCGGAAAGTGGAGGAAACTGATGTGAAGATGCGACTACAACCGCTGCAAGCCTTGTATTTCACGCAATTTCTCTCGGCCTTTGCCGACAACATGATTTTGTTTGTCATTGCCAACCTGCTGCGGGAGAACGGCTTTTCTCCCGCAATGCTCGCACTCGTTTCCATTTCCTTTTTTCTGCCGTACGTTTTTCTCGCTCCGCTCGTCGGGCCTTTTGCCGACAAACACGCCAAATCGTTCGTTCTGGTGATCGGCAACCTGATAAAAGCACTCGGTGTCGTGCTGCTGTTCGTCATCGATCACTCCAGCATTTTGCTGTTGATGCTCTGCTACTTTACGGTGGGGGTCGGCGCGGTTGTCTACTCGCCTGCCAAGTACGGCATCCTGCCGGAGCTGACTCGCAATGAACAGGAGCTGTTCCAGGCCAACGCGCGGATTGAGGCGTACACGATCGTCGCGATCTTGACCGGAATCGGCGGGGGCGGAGCGATCGCCTCCATGACAGCGCCGCTGTTCTCTTCGAGCATCTGTCTTGCCCTCTACCTGTTGTCGCTGGGCATGACCTTTTTCATCCCGCGCATCCGGGGGAACGCCTCGATTCGTTACGGTACGGAAGCACGCCGCTTTTTCATCGACTTCCAGCACCTGATGAACCGTGCGGAAACGAGCTTTGCGCTGATCGGAACCGGGGCCTTCTGGATGAGCTCGGCTGTGCTGCGGGTCGCCGTGCTGGCCTGGATACCCGCCGCACTCGGGATTAACCCGCAAAGCTTTTCCGTCTCGCTGATCCTGGCTACGACGTCAATCGGGATCATCATCGGCGCTTTTCTCGCCCCGCGGCTGATTCCGCTGTCCCGGTTCACCCGCTCAGTCGGCTACGGCTTCGGCATGTTTCTCATCATCGTGTTGTTTCCGTGGATTCACGTGACAGTCATTGCGATCTGCCTGCTGCTTCTGGTCGGGTTCATGGGCGGGGTGTTCATCATTCCGATGAATACGATCTTGCAGGACGAGGGCAAAAAGATGGTCGGCTCCGGCAAGACGATTGCGATTCAAAATTTTATCGAAAACTTTTTGATGGCTGCCGGGTCGGGGATTTACTACCTGGTCGTATTCCTGGGCGCCTCCATCTCCGTTGCTATCGTCGCCCAAGGGTTGCTGCTTCTGGCTTTTCTGCTGTATCTGATGAAGCATCGCAGTCGAATCGCGGGCTAAAGCGGGGGAAAGAGAAGACTGCTGCGTGCGTGAGTGGATGGCGCCAGTGCATAAAGTAGCAAAAGCCGTGATAGTCAGCGTCACGGCTTTTGTTTTGACCACCGCTACAATAGCGAAAAGCCGTGACAGTGACCGTCACGGCTTGACAGCGGCGTAGTTTTGCAAACATTCCAGGAAGAGGTGGCCGTACTTGTCGAACTTGGCTTCGCCCACACCTTTGATCTTGAGCATCGCCTGCTTGTCGGTCGGGCAGAGGCTGCTCATTTCCTTCAACGTGCTGTCGTGGAAAATGACGTATGGCGGCACGCCTTCGCTCTGTGAGATTTCCTTGCGCAGCGCACGCAACTGCTCGAACAGCTCGTCGTCCTCTGCGAGCGCCACAGGGCGGAGCGAGATTTTTTGCACGACGCGCTCCTCGCCCTTGAGCACTGGCAGCGCCCGCTCTCCCAGCTTCACAGTCGGGTACTGGCTTTCCGTCACCTGCAAGTATCCTTCGGCAATGAGCAGTTGGATCAGGTCGGCGATTTCTTTTTCCTTGTACTCCTTCATCAACCCGTAGGTAGGAAGCTGATCGAACCGGAACTGCGTGACCTTCTTGTTTTTCGAGCCTTTGAGTACCTGGGCGACCAGTGCCGCGCCGAAGCGCTCCCGCATCCGTTTGACGCAGGAAAAGATTTTTTGCGCTTCGAGCGTGATGTCGGTCAGTTCGGTTTCATCGGTGCAGTTGTGGCAGCGCCCGCACTCAGGCGCATCCGCCTCGCCGAAATACTGCACGATGTACTGCTGCAGGCAGCGCGGCGTCCGGCAGTAGTCGACCATGGCATACAGCTTTTTGTACTCGTGCTCCTTGCGTTCGTCGGTCAACTGGTTTTGCTCGATAAAAAACGACTGGGTCTGGATGTCCTGCGGCTGGTACAGCAAAATGCACTCGCTCGGCTCGCCATCGCGCCCGGCGCGTCCCGCTTCCTGGTAGTACGCCTCCAGGTTTTTCGGCATGTTGTAATGGATGACGTAGCGCACATTGGACTTGTCAATGCCCATCCCGAATGCATTGGTCGCGACCATCGTGCGGACGTCATCGAACAGGAACGCTTCCTGATTCGCCGCCCGCTCTTCCTCTGACAGCCCGGCGTGGTATTTGGTGACCGAAAAGCCGCGCTTCGCAAGGTCGGCGTGCAGAGCATCGACGTCTTTTCGCGTGGCGGCGTAGATGATTCCGGCATGCTGCCTGTTGGCTTTCAAATACGCCTGGATAAAACCGCGGCGGTTTTCTCCTTTGCGCACCGACAGGATGAGGTTGTCGCGGCCAAAACCAGTGATAAAGAGACGCTCATCCTCCAGGGAAAGCTGGCGCTTGATATCGGCGGTCACTTCCGGCGTCGCCGTCGCTGTCAGGGCTGCGACGATGGGACGCTCTGGCAGCGTGCGCAAAAAGCGGGCGATCTCCAGGTAGCTGGGGCGGAAATCGTGGCCCCATTGCGAGACACAGTGCGCCTCATCGACAGCGACGAACGAAATCGGCACATTGCGGATCAAATTTTGAAACGTTTCCGACTCCAGCCGCTCAGGAGCGATGTAAAGCAGCTTGTACTCCCCGCGCGCCGCCATCCGCAAGCGCTCGCGCACCTCGCTGTAGTCGAGCGAGCTGTTGATCTGTGTCGCCGCAATCCCCATGTTGACCAGCACATCTACCTGGTCCTTCATCAGCGAGATGAGCGGCGAAATGACGATCGTTACGCCGTCGAAAAGCATGGCCGGTACTTGATAGCAGATTGATTTTCCACCGCCGGTCGGCATGATGCCTATCGTGTCATGGCCTGCCAGCAGGCTCTCGATAATCTTCTTTTGTCCTTCGCGAAATGATTCGTAGCCAAAGTATTTTTGCAAAACTTCCTGTGCTTTATGGAGCAAAGAGAATCACCTTCTCTTTCGATAGATTGGTTTAATCGATTCTATTTAGTGTAAACATAGGTGCTGGGACAAAACAAGGGGAAGCACAGCACACGAAAAACGGTTTAACCCCTTAAAATTAGAGCCTTTCTCTTCATATGACTCTCTTCTTCTTCAACCACCTGGGAGCGCAGGATAAAAATCTGATTTTTCTGAATTTGTTCTTCGTTTTCAAATGGCGAAAGAACGGAGTGACCCACAAAGGTAGTTCCGTCCATTTTGGTATTTATATGCAGTTATACTAGATGCTACACAACAGGTTCTTTCCCGTTTATGTATCAAGCTTTCTTCGCTTCGACGTTAATCGCTCCCACCAAATTTGGCTATCCTCCCAGAGCATGACACGTAACCACCGGTAGGCTTGCAACAAGCTCGCTTGGCCAGCGGAGAAGATTTTGACCAAGAAAAGTAAGCAAAAGGCGATCAGCACAATGAAAACTTGGTTCAGAACGGCTTCTTGGCTTTTCCCGTAAAACGAAGTAATCTTCACGTGCTGCCTCAACCATTTAAAAAAGATTTCAATGGCCCAGCGACTTCGATGCATCTCACTGATCCCTTGGGCAGATAACTCCCATCGATTCGTAATCAGCAGAAGGGATTTTCCTGTGAATCGGTTGTCTCGATGAGGCGAAGGACATGGTTCATGCGATTTTGCTGTGTCCCTATTTGTACATAACCATTCCTTTTGATGGAACTCCCTTCGGAAACAGGATGATCAAACAGATAGCGAATCGCTGCCTTCTTCTTTGCTCGCGTAACGAAGAAGATCCGGCGTTCACAGAACGCGTCAAACTTGGCGTAGTCCACAAATCCCCGATCAAACACATACGTCGTACCAGGCTTGTCTACAAGCGTGTCAAGTTGAGTCCGGTCATGAACACGCGCTGGAGTCAGTTGGATGGTTTTTCTGTAAAGGATTTTTTTGTGTCCTGCGTAAATACAAAGTTTTTTGGTTATTTCGACAACATTAATGCAACGCTAGTGGTTTCATCTTTCGTTTAGGGGTTCTATAGAAACAAGTTTCGGCAATCCTATAAAGCTAGACTCATACTCTACAAAATATTCTTCGTTCGCTTTAATTAATTTCGTAATAACCTTCGGGACATCAATAGTTGTTTTCACGTTGAGCTGATCCTCAATTACTATGAAGTCATTGCTAACCTCTTTTACTTTTACGATGGCTACTGTCTTTTCCTTAAAATAAATACTCCATATTAGTAAAAGCCCCATCATTACAAGAAACAATGTACCCAAAAAAACAATAAGTTTTTTCTTTTTCATTTACATATCCCCTTCATTTTACAAATATTGACACATTTCCATAATATGGTTACGGTCCAAATATACCATACATTAGGAGGTTTTCAAAATGTTTCCCTTTTCAAGAAAAAAATCATAGCTTCTCTAGTTGCAACTGTTACACTGACTAGCTTGATCCCATTTACTGTAGGTGCTGCCAGCAAAGACTTTAAAGAGATTGAAGAAGAGGTTAGTTTTGACATGGTTAAGGTCAGCGATCTCGATGTAAGAGTTTATGAAGACGGAAGGATTAAAGGTCTCGGAAAATCAAAATCCCAAAATATTTCAAAAAACGAACGAAAAAAAATACTTAGGGCGTCGTCTACGATTAATATTCTCATCGGCTGCACCTCCGCACGAATCTGAGTCATTACTGACCACTATAGCAAAAATGTTTAAAGAAAATCTAAAGAGTGCGTGGGAGAGATTAATTCTGGCAGTGGGATGCGGGGTAGGGGCTTGGGAGGATGATGTAAGTTGTTGCTACGATGTAGTTCGCTTGATCGGGACTTTCGGTGGGCGAGGAAAGAGGCGAAATCGCTGTAGCTTCTTGGGCTCCCTGCTGGGGGTTGGACTGCCCGGCTCCGGGGAAAAAGCGAAACCGCGTCCAAAAGTGGTTGATTCAGGTAGCCGCTCAGAGTTGGACGCTCATACTTCTTTGTAATGCTCTTCGAAGTTATTAAGTTTTCGGTCCAAGTCCATAACCGGTTTAGCGATGTCTTTCAGATAATGATACTGGCAGTATTGATACGGGACGTCGGGGAGCAATGTTTCAAAGGCTAGTCGAATGGATTGTTGCCCATCACTTACAATGCCAATAATAGGGTAACCCAATTCTACGATAGGGCGAATCAGGTTCTGTAGTTCCTCTGATGATCCGCTTTTCAGATTCTTGGCAGCTAGTACCGTCCCACTAAACACTTCACGGATGACATATAAAGTTTCATTCCCTTTTTTTGGTTGCACACCATCCATGGAAAGCATCAATCCTCCGTTTTGTGAACTTACATGATGCAACACTTCGCGTATATGTTGGTCTACACTGGCTCCAAGGAGAGTAAGATAACGCTCGTAAAGCATTTGAACATTGCGGTCTGTCGTTCTCACACCACGTCTGTTTAACTCTTCCGCAATCTCTTGTCGGGTCATGTGATTCTGGGGAATAATTCGATTTTTTGGACGCATAAAAACCTCTGTTCATCAAGGAATGGTTACTCCATTACTTCGATCCACAGAGGTAATTTCCTGTGTAGTATGTTTATTCCATTGTAGAAAAAAGCAAGGAGCCCCAATACACTTTTATCTCCGAAAAATCTTGGAGCAAAAAGGGGCTCCTTTACTATGAAAACTTCGAAACGAGTTGATGGTTTTAAGAAACATCTCAGGTCTTAGAAAATGAGGATATCAAGAGATAGAAGAATATAGTTTGAAAAAGGTCGAAGCCAGATTTGTTACTACGACGACAGCTAACATTCTCTCTATTATTTTACCGCTGTAAATGTTACAACAGTTGAATATGAAGTATGCACTTTCTTATCTTTAACCACAACCTGAACCCTCATATTATGATCTGCTGCATACAATACTTCATTTTGAAGTTGTGCATTAGCAGAAAGTGCTGTAGCCGCCATTGCTACTGTTGCTCCAGGCCCTAAAAACCCGATCAGAGTTTCAGCAATTGTCGCACCTCCACTTGTCGCACCTCTCATAATACTGGCCATATACTTTACTTGATCTTTTGAAAGATAATAAGACCCAAGTACAATGTACTCGTCGCTACTTGCGGCGTATGCGCTTTGATTAGCTATATTAGCTACAGGCAAAACACCAGTGATTCCAAGGGTTAAGGAGAGCACTGCAGCAGTACTTTTAAAAGCTTTTTTCATTTTTATAACCTCTTTTCGATTCGATATGATCTCACGCAACTTTTATTCCTACTCTTTCTATCTCTCTTTTCGTAGACCTTACTTTGAAGTGTACCAATGCTATACAATATTTTTCCAACTCCAAAAAAGCATTTTTCATCCAATTCCAGCTATTAATTCCAAAAAATGATAATATACTCCCAAATCCTTGGAATTACATTAAAAAAACCCTTTTTTCTAAAATGATACAAAGCGGCAAAAGTTTTTGAAATCCTTCCCACGGTATAGAGCCTCGATACTAGGATGTGTCTGAAAACTCATTATTGAGTTAGTTTAAAGATGGACGCGACATATACAAACGCTAGGAATGATTTGGCCAGCTTGTCGTAACGAGTAGCGATTCGTCGAAAATGTTTGATTTTATTGAAGAAGCACTCCACCAAGTGCCGTTCTTTATAGCGGTACCAATCCACTTTCCAAGGATTTTTATTATTCGCTTTAGGCGGGATGGTGTACGCTGCCTGCTTAGCCGTAATCCAATGCCGAATGCCTTCTGAGCCGTAGGCTTTGTCACCAACAATATGGCTTCCCGTAAGATCAAACCCTTGAAGCAAATTGATCGCTGGAACGGAATCATAGACGTGCCCCCCCGTGAGAAGAAAAGCGAGGGGATTCCCTAATCCATCGACGACGGTATGAAGTTTGGTTGTCTTTCCGCCACGGCTGACGCCTATGTGCTGATTTACTTCGTGTCCTTCTGCGTTTTTTTAGCACCCGCACTGTGTTGATGAGCTTTGACCGATGTAGAATCGATGCTCAAGTTTTCAAAGTCAGGTTCTACGTGAAGAGCTTGGAAGATGGCGACAAGTAATCCGGTATCTCTCCACTTGCAGAAGCGACTGTAGACCGTTTTCCATGAACCATAACGTTCTTCCGGCAAATCTCGCCAAGCCGCACCACTTCGGGCAATCCAAAGAATGGCATTAAACATGGTACGATTACTTAATTTGGACGGACGTCCTGTTCGATAGGGGGGGAACATGTCCTGAATTTGTTCCCACTGTTCATCGTTTATTTCGTACCGTCTTTGAATCATGCTCGTTGCTCCATTCGTTTTTCCTAAATCATACCACATTTTCTTTAGTTTTCAGACACGTCCTAGTAATCTACATTCCACTGAGAACTAACGAGTGTTTCAGTTCTACAGTGAAAGGCGATCACTGAGAGAGAATAATAAAAAAAACTGACGCCTATGAATGGAGTCAGCCAAGTGGCCTAGCAGCCAAAATTTTTATTGTTTCTTGCCATCATCGGCTCTGTGAATCCCACTATTCCTTCGGATGAATCATCTGCTCAGGACGCACGATTTGGTCGAATTGCTCCTCGGTCAGCAGGCTGCTCTTGATAGCCGCTTGCTTGAGCGTGATGCCTTCTTTGTGCGCCAGCTTGGCTACTGCCGCTGCGTTTTCGTAGCCGATATGCGGGTTCAGCGCGGTTACGAGCATCAGGGAGTTGTTCAGGTTTTCCTGGATGACAGGCAAGTTCGGCTCGATGCCGACCGCGCAATGGTCGTTGAACGACTTCATGGCGTCTGCGAGCAGTCGGGCCGATTGCAGGAAGTTGTAGATGATGACAGGCTTGAACACGTTCAGCTCAAAGTTCCCTTGGCTTGCGGCAAAGCCGATCGCGGCATCGTTGCCCATCACCTGGCACGCCACCATCGTAATCGCTTCGCTTTGTGTCGGGTTGACTTTTCCTGGCATGATCGAGCTGCCCGGCTCGTTGGCAGGGATGACGATTTCGCCGATGCCGCAGCGCGGTCCGCTCGCCAGCCATCTGACGTCGTTGGCGATTTTCATCAGGTCGGCTGCCAGCGCCTTCAACGCTCCGTGTACGTGAACAAGCTCATCGTGGCTGGTCAGCGCGTGGAATTTGTTTTCGGCGGTCACGAATTTTTTGCCGATCGCTTCGCTGATTTCCGCAGCGACCATTTCACCGAAGCGCGGATGGGCGTTGATGCCGGTTCCGACGGCTGTACCGCCAATCGCCAGCTCACGCAAATATTCGTTGCTTTCCTGAATCATTTTCTCTGTTTTTTCCAACATACGCACCCAGCCGCTGATTTCCTGGCCCAGTGTCAGCGGGGTGGCATCCTGCAAATGCGTCCGGCCGATTTTGATGATGTCTATGTAGGCTTCGCTTTTTTCCTTGAGCGTCTGCTTGAGCAGCGCCAGGGCAGGCAGCACTTGGTCCTCAATGGCTACCAGTCCCGCCATGTGCATAGCAGTCGGGAACGTATCGTTGGAGCTTTGCGATTTGTTCACATCGTCGTTGGCGTGAATCCGCGCACTGCTGCCTTTTTCCTCCAGCAACTGGTTGGCGCGGCGAGCGATGACTTCGTTGACGTTCATGTTGGATTGGGTGCCGCTTCCGGTTTGCCAAACAACCAGCGGGAAGTGCTCGTTCCATTTTCCGGCGATGACTTCGTCGGCTGCCGTTACGATCGCTTCGGCCTTTTCCGCGTCCAGCTTGCCCAGCTTTTGGTTCGCCAGGGCCGCGCTTCTTTTCAGGATGGCAAACATGCGGATGACCTCAAGCGGCATTTTCTCCTCGCCGATCTCGAAGTTTTGGAAGCTGCGCTGCGTTTGCGCCCCCCACAACTTGTCCGCAGGCACTTTCATTTCACCCAACGTGTCTTTTTCGATCCGAAATTCCATCTCGCATCCTCCTCTATGAATGATTGCCTCTTTTATCATGTCCACTTTTTCCATTTTGGAATGAGAGCAGACGTATTCATTTAAAATGATAATGATTTTCATTCTTGTTATCAAGAGCAGAAGTGTTCCTCGCATGCAAAAAGACCGCAGCGCCATCTGCAAACGGTCAGCTACGGTCTTTGTTTCTACCCCTTATCTACTCTCTACCTCAACAGAAATGACGTGATCGACAGCTTTCAGCAAGCTGTAAATGTCGGTCGTATATGTGTTTTCCGAAGCGGTAATCATCATTTCCAACTTTTGCAATCCGTTGTCCAGGTCTTTGACCTTGACCCGTTTTACCTGCAGGTCGATGTGCTTGATCTGTTTGAAAACGCCGTCCAGATCGCCGCCCCCTTCGACGACAATCTTGATCGACAAATCCCGCTGCCGCAAAGACTCGGGACCGATCCATTTGAGAATGAGCGGAAACAGGTTGATCGCCAAAATAATCAGGATGGTCGCTGTCACCGCCTCAAAGTAATACCCCGCCCCTACGGCAATACCCAGTCCGGAGGCAGCCCAGACCATGGAAGCCGTGGTCAGCCCGGAGATTACATCGTTGCTTCTGCGCAAAATCACGCCAGCTCCGAGAAAACCGACGCCGCTCACGATTTGCGCGGCCAGGCGCAGCGGGTCCATGTTGGTGTGTCCAGGCAAGGAGAACCGATGTACCGACTCAATCGAGACAATCGTAATCAGGCAGCTCGCCACTGATATGACCATGCTTGTTTTCACGCCAAGCGGCTTATGCTTGAGCTGTCTGTCCATCCCGATCAGCAAGCCCAGAAACATCGCTATCCCCAGCTTCATCAAAAAATCATACGTCATTCGCTTCTCCTCCCCCTTTCAATGTCAGCTTTTCTCCCATCACTCTATTAGAAAGTATATACGCTCTCCTTGAAAAATAGGAGAGAAATTTTTCATGGCTGCTCATAGTGTAAGCTGGCCCTTCTGTCTTCATGCAAAAAACGGGAAACCCCTCATCCGGAGTTTTCCCGCTTTGCTTGCGCCACGCTTGGTTACGAGACGCTGCGTATCATGCGTTTTTGCAGGGACAGCAGGCGTCCGAACAGGAAGATCGCGCCTGCCGCCAAGCCTGTAATCAGCCCGATCCAGTAGCCAAAGGCAGCCAGCGAGGTGTACTGCGCCAGGACGTACCCGAGCGGCAGCCCGATGACCCAGTACGAGACAAGGGCGACGATAAACGTGACCGTAACGTCCTTGTAGCCGCGCAAAATCCCCTGGATCGGCGCCGCCACCGCATCGGAAATCAAAAACAGAATCGAGTACATCAAAAAGTGCTGCGTAAGCTCCAAAACCTCGATGTCCGTCGTATAAAATCCGGCAACCTGCCTGTTGAACAGCAGCAAGCCTGTGCCGAACAGCAGGGCAAGTCCAGTGGCGATGCCGATGCCCAAATAGCTGTACTGCTTGGCGTCGCGAAACCGCTTCGCCCCGACCTCGAAGCCGACCACGATAGTCAAAGCCATCGAGATGCTGAGCGGAACCATGTAAATAAACGAAGCGAAGTTCATCGCCGCCTGGTGCGCCGCAATCGTAATCGTGCTGTACTCGCTCATGAACAAGGTAACAGCGGCAAAAATGCTCACTTCGAAAAAGATCGAAAAGCCGATCGGCAAGCCGAGCTTGAGCAGCTCTTTCCACGCGCTCATGGAGACGCGGTAAAACTTGCGGAACACCCCGAAATCGGTAAACGGCTGCACGCGCTGCACGACAACCAGGCTAATCAGCAAAATGCACCAGTAAGTCAGCGCCGAGGCGTAGCCCGCCCCGATTCCGCCCAGGCGCGGCAAACCGAAGTTGCCGAAAATCAGGGCGTAGTTCAGCACGACGTTGATTGGCAGCGAGAGCAGCGTAATGAACATGGTAATTCTCGTCTCCCCCAACGCGTCGATGAAGCAGCGAATGACCGTGTAGAGAAACAAAGGCACAATCCCGATGGCTATCGCATGCAGGAAGCCGCGGGCAATGTGTCTGACGTCGCTTTCGAGCTGCATGCTGTTCAACACCGGCTCAAGCGCCAAGCCGCCGACGATCAGCACCCCGATGGCAATCGCCACTCCCAGGTACAGTGCCTGCATGACCGTGTAGGGCACCTGGTCTTTGCGCTGCGCTCCGATCATTTGCGCCACCATCGGCATCACTGCCATGAGAATACCCGTCAATCCGGCTTGAATCGGCGTCCAGAGGCTGGCCCCGATCGCCACTCCGGCCAAGTCAGTCGGACTGGCGTGCCCGGACATGATCGTATCGGCAAAAGTCATGGAGAAAAGCGCCAACTGCGATATAAGGATGGGCAGCAACACCATCAGAAACTGCCGCCACTTTTCTTTTAACGAATAAGTCTCATGCATGATTGTTCTTCCTCATTTACATTAGAAATATCTACACCATTAATATAGTAGAAACGTGTTGAAAAGCACTGCAAAAAGCTTCTCTATGCACTTTAGCACAAAATGAAAGTCTAGCATAAGAAAATTGCAGACATCGCGAAAGAAAACTCACTGTTAAAATTTTTTATATACATTGACAATGGTGCGCGAACAGGCGTATATTTTAAAACTATAAAAACCGACTATTTAAATTGGAATTGTGCACTTTGATTCCTACCCACAACCAAAGGAGCGTAGAAGGAGATGGCACAGGCCCCCAAACATCTGAAAATCGGCGTTTTTCTCGCCGGCACTGGTCATCACGTCGCATCCTGGCGTCACCCTCATGCGCAAACCGACGGCAGCATGAACCTCGCCTATTTTCAGCAACTGGCGCAAACAGCCGAACGCGGCAAGCTGGATATGCTGTTTCTCGCGGACAGCCTGTCGATCAGTCCCGACTCCCATCCGAATGTGCTGGCACGCTTTGAACCGTTTACGCTGTTGTCGGCGCTGTCTGCCGTCACTTCGAAAATCGGCCTGGCCGCCACAGCGTCTACGACGTACAGCGAGCCTTTTCATATCGCCCGCCAGTTCGCTTCGCTCGATCACATCAGCAACGGCCGTGCAGCGTGGAATGTCGTCACCTCCTCGATCGAATCGACGGCCTTGAACTTTAGCGGAGAAAAGCATCCCGAGCACAGCCTGCGCTATCAGCGCGCAGAAGAATTTGTCGAGGTCGTAAAAGGACTGTGGGATTCCTGGGAAGACGACGCCCTCATTCGCGAGCAGGAATCCGGCGTTTTTTTCGATCCGGCCAAGTTGCATGAGTTGCAGCACCGCGGCGAGTTCTTTTCCGTTCGCGGACCGTTGAACGTAGCCAGACCGCCCCAGGGGCATCCCGTCATCATTCAGGCAGGGTCTTCCGAGCCCGGTCAGCACCTGGCCGCCCGCACAGCGGAAGTCATTTTCACGGCGCAAAACAACTTGCCGGACGCCCAAGCCTTTTACCAAAGCGTGAAGGCAAAAGTCGTCTCCTACGGCCGCTCTCCTGACGAGGTGAGCATCATGCCGGGAATCTTCCCGGTTCTCGGCAATACGGAAGAAGCCGCACAGGCCAAATTCCAGCAGCTTCAAGAGCTGATTTTGCCCTCTGTCGGGTTGAAAATTCTTTCCAGCTATCTCGGCGGCTTCGATCTGACGCCGTATCCGCTCGACGGTCCGCTGCCAGACATCGACATCCCGGAGACGAACAGCGTAAAAAGCCGCTTCGAGCTGGTGCTGAACCTGGCGCGCCGGGAAAAGCTGACGATCCGCCAGCTTTATCAGTACATCGCCGGATCGCGCGGCCACCACATCTTTGTCGGGACGCCAGAGCAGCTTGCGGACGAGATGGAGGAATGGGTGCAGCAAGGCGGCTGCGACGGCTTCAATCTGATGCCGCCTCTTTTGCCAGAGGGTCTGGACGTGTTCGTCGATGAGGTCGTGCCGCTCCTTCAGCAGCGCGGGCTGTTCCGCACCGAATACGAAGGCAATACGCTGCGCGAGCATCTCGGCTTAAAGCGCCCTGCCAATCGTTATACGAACCGGCAAGCCAACGGGACACACGTATCCAGCTAAAACATAAACGCCGCAAACGGCCAGCCGATGCCGACAAACGTATCGCCTGGACCCGTTTGCCGCGAGAAGTGCGAGGGAGACAACATGACAACAACTTTCCGTCTGGCAACCGCTGACGATGCAGCAGAGCTGCTGGACCTGACGCTGCGAGCCTACGCTCCCATCCGCGAGTTGGGCATTCACTTTGCCGCAGCCACAGCCGACCTGGCACTCGTCCAGAAAAATATCCACAACAACGCCTGCTACGTCCTGGAGGAAGCTGGGCGGATTCAGGCAACCGTCTCGCTGCGCATGCCTTGGGGACCTCAGCCCGGACCGTTTGGCCTTCCCCATATATGGTGGTTCGCCGTCGATCCGGCCATCGGCAAAAAAGGCGTCGGCTCCACTCTCTTGACATGGGTGGAGGAAAGCATTGTCCGGGATACATTGAAGGCTCCTGCCGTATCGCTCGGCACGGCCGACAAGCATCCGTGGCTATCCGCCATGTACGAGCGCAGAGGCTATGTGCGTGCCGGAGAAGCCGATCTCGGCCGCGGCCACACGACGATCTTTTTCCGCAAAGAGCTGTACACGCCACTGCCATAGCTCAACGGGCGCAGCACTCCCCCAAAAAATCAACCAACTAGGAGAGATTCACATGAAAAAACATAAAGGCATCCTCGCGATTACACTCGGCCTCTCCCTCCTGCTCGCTGCCTGCGGCAGTGGCGGCGAGCAGGCTGCATCAGGCGCCCAGGAGGAAAAAGTTTTACGCGTAGGCGCAACAGGCCAAAGCTACCCGTTCGCTTACAAGGAAGGGGAAAAGCTGCAAGGCTTCGACGTCGAAGTTGCAGAGACAATCGCAGCGAAGCTCGGCTACAAAATCGAATGGCACCTCGCCGAGTTCAGCGGCGTGATGGGCCAGCTTGAAACAGGCCGGATTGATACGGTCGCCAACCAGGTAGCCGTTACGGATGAGCGCAAGCAGAAGTTCAACTTTTCCCAAACCTACGCTTACGCCGGAACGCAAATCATCGTCAAAAACGACAACAACGACATCCATTCCGTCGCCGATCTGAAAGGAAAAACCGTCGGAGCGGTGCTCGGCTCGAACCATACGAAAAACTTGCAAAAACAGGACCCGAACAACGAAATCAACATCCGCACCTACGAGACGCAAGAAGGCACGCTCAACGACGTCGCCTACGGCCGGATCGACGCCTACATCAACGGACGCAGCGTGCTCCTGGCGCAAATCGAAAAAACCGGGCTGCCGCTGAAGCTGGCCGGAGATCCGATCACCTATGAGGAAGTAGCCTTCCCGTTCCCGAAAGACGAGAAACACGACCAACTGCGCACAGAGTTTGACAAAGTGCTCACAGAGCTGCGCGATAACGGCACCCTGAAGCAGCTCTCAGAAAAATATTTCAAGGCTGATGTTACGGCGCCAATCCAGAAATAGGCGGTGCGTGCACGATGAATTTTGACGGGCAATACATGCTAGAGGTTTTCCCTACCTTGCTCAAATATTTGCCGCTCACGTTGGTAATGGCGGTCGTCGCGATGATTTTCGCCATTGCCATTGGGCTTGTGCTCGCTCTCATCACGAAAAACCGGGTACCCGTGCTCTATCAGCTCGCCAACGTGTACATTTCCTTTTTTCGCGCCACGCCTACGCTCGTTCAGCTTTTTCTGATCTACTACGGCTTGCCGCAGCTTTTCCCGTCGTTTAGCGCGATGAACGCCTTGACGGCAGCGATTATTGGCTTGAGCATCAAAAATTCGGCTTATTTGGCGGAGATTTTCCGTGCCGCCCTGGACTCTGTCGAGAACGGCCAGCTTGAGGCGTGTCTGGCTGTCGGCATGACCAAGGCCCAGGCGTACCGTCGCATCATCCTCCCGCAAGCGACACGCAATGCCATCCCCGCCTCGGGCAATACGTTTATCGGGCTGGTGAAGGAGACGTCTCTCGCCTTTACGCTCGGGGTCGCCGAGCTGTTCGCCCAAGGAAAAATGATGGCGTCTGCGTCGCTGAAGTTTTTCGAAATCTACCTCGCCGTCGCGATTGTGTACTGGGCGTTGACGATCGTCTACAGTCTCCTGCAGGAATGGCTGGAAAAACGACTGAGCAGGCCATATAAAAACTAGCGAGGGATTGCCATGATTAAAGTAACGAATCTGCGCAAGCAGTTTAACGATCTGGTCGTGCTGGACGGCATCGACATCGAAGTGGCGCAGGGCGAGGTCGTCGCCATCATCGGCCCTTCCGGCTCAGGAAAATCAACGCTTTTGCGCTGCCTCAACCTGCTGGAAAGCCCGGACGCCGGACGAATCGAAATCGGGCAGGCCACACTGGACGCCCAGAAATACTCGCGCAAGGAAGCGCACCACCTGCGCCAGCAGACCGCGATGGTTTTTCAAAACTACAACCTGTTCAAAAACCGGACCGCGCTGCAAAACGTCACGGAATCGCTCATCATCACGAAAAAGATGAAGCAGAGCGAAGCGGACAAAATCGGCAGGGCGCTTCTGGAGCAGGTCGGTCTGGCGCACAAGGCCGACAGCTACCCGATCACCTTGTCAGGGGGCCAGCAGCAGCGCGTTGCCATCGCCCGCGCGCTCGCTGTCGACCCGCATGCGATTTTGCTCGATGAGCCGACCTCCGCGCTCGATCCCGAGCTGGTGGCAGAGGTTTTGCAAGTCATCAAGGCGATTGCGGAAAAGCGCACGACCATGCTGATCGTCACGCACGAGATGGCTTTTGCCCGCCATGTAGCGGATCGCATCATTTTCATGGCGGATGGCAAAATCGTCGAGCAAGGAACCCCCGAAGAACTGTTTGACCGCCCGCAAAACCAGCGCACGCAGCGGTTTTTGCAGCAAATAAACGCCCCGGCCTCCTTCATCTCGTAGGCGGGGAAAGGGAGTGGCCCTACCGTGACACATGTACATGCGAGCACAGGACGAGACAGACGGCTGACAGAGAAGCTGGCTGATCTCGTCGTTTCTTCTCGCCCGGAAAACGACGCTGCCGCCATGGCAGCAGCGCGGCTGGGAATTCTGGACTACCTGGCTGCCAGCTTTGCCGCGCGCGAGGATGCGGGCCTGGCGAAGCTGTGGAGCATTACCGAAGCAGAAGGCGGCCGCGCCGAAGTTCCTGTCATCGGGCAACAGCGCAAGGCCAGTTTTCTTTCGGCTGCCCTGTTGAACGGCTACATCGGGCACGCGCTCGATTTTGACGACGTGCATTCCGATGTGCGCGGCCATCCCAGCACAGTGATTTTGCCTGCGCTCATCTCCGTGGCCGCCGTGTCTTCCGTCAGCGGCCAGCGGTTTCTCGCCGCCTATGTCATCGGCGTCGAAGTCATGGCCCGTCTCGGACGCGCGATTGGGGACGCCCATTACATCAAAGGCTGGCACAATACGTCTACGCTCGGGGTGATCGCAGCCGCAGTTGCGGCAGGCTACGCCAAAGGCTTTTCTGCCGAACAGTTACAAAAAGCGATCGGCTTTGCCGCCACCCAGGCGAGCGGCCTGCGCGCGCAATTCGGCACGGAAACAAAGCCGCTGCACGCAGGGCTCGCCGCCCAGTCTGCCTTGCTTGCAGTCAGACTGGCGGAAGCAGACTTCGGCGGCAGCTCGCAGGCGCTGGACGGGAAACACGGCTTTTTTGCCGTCTACGGAGATCCAGAGCTGGCAAACTCCGTGCTGCTGCAAGACTGGGGCGCCTCCTGGCGAATCGTCACGCCGGGACTCTGGTTCAAAATTTATCCGTTTTGCTCCGCTGCCCATCACGCTGCGGACGCGGCTGTTCGCCTGGCGGCGCGCCACGCCTTTGCGCCTGCTGAGCTGGAGGCGGTTCGCATCATTTTTCCGCCCGAGGGGGACGCTGCGCTCGTCGAGAGAGAGCCGCGCACGGGCGAGCAAGGGCGCTTCAGCGTCGAGTATGTGGCGAGCCTCGCTTTGCACAGACGCTCGCTGTCTTTGGAAAGCTTCACGGCAGCGCCGATTGCCCCGGACATTCTCGCCTTTTTGCCGCGTGTACAGCGGGCCTACGACAGCCAGATCGCGCCCGCGCCGGAAGCGGTGCCCAAAGGGCGTTTTACCATCGTCGAGATCACGACAAAAGCCGGACAGGTGTATTGCGAGCGCGTCGATCGTCCGCGCGGCGCTCCGGGCAATGCGCTGACCGCAGCAGAAGTGCAGCAAAAGCTCGCTGACGTGCTGACAGCCGATCCCACGCTTGCCGAGCGGTTGGCGAGCACGACTGCCTCGCTCGCGTCAGAGGCCGATACGGCACACCTCTTGGCGCTGCTGGCATGAACAATGCATTGCCGATGCACATGCAAATATGCAAATAACCCCGGGAGCACATCTGCTGTTCCCGGGGTTTGCTATGTCATCCTACATCAAAAGCAGCGGCACGACTTTTCCTGCATTCACATCAATCAGGCCCAAATCGGTCAGCTTCAGCGCAGGGCTGACTGGCAGCGAATGCGTGCTGATCGACATGATCGGGTTGTAGTGCTCGTACCCGAGCGATTCCATGGCCCGGCGCAGCTTCTCGACTTCCTTCGCCGTCTTCTCCAACGGTTCCTCTGTCAAAATACCGCCGACAGGCAAGAGCAGGTTGGCGATTACTTTGCCGTCCTCGACTACGCAAAAACCGCCCTGGTTGCGGATGACCTCGTTGGCTGCCACCATCATGTCGTGCGGATTGTGGCCGACGACGAGCAAGTTGTGGTTATCGTGCGAATAGCTGGTCGCTACCGCTCCGCGCTTGATCGTGTCGCCGCTGATTAGCCCGTAGCCGCGGTTGCCGTTTTTGCCGTAGCGCTCAAAGACCGCGATCAGGCCGTACGGGCTTTCTTCCCAGCACACCTTTCCTTCCCGCACCTCGACGATCCCGCGGTGATCCTCGGTAAACGTCGAGCCATTCTGGACGAGCATGACACGGCATGGATAGCGGTTGTCCGGCGCATCTGTAGTGACCTGGAAGTCGCTCTCTGTGAGCGGCGACAGCTTGATGCTCTCGTAAAAATGCGCCGGGAACTGCTTCGTCCGCGCGACCTGACGGTATTGTTCGCGGGCGTCGAACGCTTTTTGCCCGTTTTTGTACACTTGCTCAATCACAAGCTCGCGCAAATCCGACACGAGTACAAAATCGGCAATCTTGCCCGGAGCAATCGCCCCGCGATCCGTCATGTTCATGCGTCTTGCTGGTGTAAACGTACTGGCGTAAATAGCGCGCTCCGGCGGCATGCCCATGCCGATCGCCTTTTTCACGATATGGTTCAGATGGCCGCGCTTGTACAGCGAGTCGGTCATCACATCGTCCGTCACAAAGCAAAAATGCTCGGAAACATCTTCGCGGATCAAGTAGTCCATGACTTCTTCTGTCATTGACTTTTCCTGAACCTCCAAAAACATGCCCGCCGCGATTCTCGCTTCCATACCTTCCGCCGTCTGGTGCGTATGGTCGGAGTCCACGCCCGCGTAAATGACGCGATGCAAATCCAGGTCAAGCAGCTTCGGCACGTGCCCCTCGACGACCAGCTTCGGATACGTTTTGCGAATGTGCTCCAAAATCCGGTTCGTTTTGCAGTTCTCGTCGCGGATGATATCCACGTAGTTCATGATCTCGCCCATGCAGACGATGTCGCCGGAGGCCAACAACTCGTCCATGTCGGCAATTTCCACGGACCCTCCAGTCGTCTCCATCGAGGTCGCCGGAACAGAGCTTGGAATCGCGTACTTCATGTCTACTACGCAGTCCTGGCTGGCGCGGATCATTTCCTTGACCCCTTCGATTCCGAACACGTTCGCCATCTCGTGCGGCTCCGGGACGATTGTCGTCACTCCGTTTTGAATCAATCCGTAAGAAAACGTCTCCGGGGTTACCATCGTGCTTTCGATATGCAGATGGATGTCGACCAGGCCGGGGATCATGTAGCGGCCTTGGCCGTCGATGATCTCGCTCGCTTCAAACGTCTCGGCATTCCGCTCGCCGATGTAGAGAAAGCGCCCGTCCAGAACCGCGACGTTTCCTTCCCGGAACTGTTTGAAATAGCTGTTGAACACTTGTACGTTTTGAATCAATAAATCAACTTTCACAAAAAGCCCTCCTGTCTTTAGTCCACGAGCACCACTTTGTCTTTCGGGAACAGCAGGTTGACCTTTTGGCCGCTCCGATAAGGGGTCTCCATTTCCTGGTTGACGGTAAAGTCGCCCAGCTCTGTTTCCACGACGTACTGATAGCTGCGGCCCAAAAACGTGCTGACTTTGACGCTGCCGTGCAAACGGTTCATGCCTGGCTGATCGGCCTCTTCGGTCGTCACCAGCAGATCGTCCGGACGCATCGCGCATTTTTTGCCGGTAGGACTTGCTGTTCCAGGGTGCTTGGCTGCTACGAACTGATGGCTGCCCACGCGCAGTCCGATCTCTCCGTTCGCTTCCGTGCGCTCGGCGAAGTCGATGAAGTTGGTAAAGCCGATAAACCGCGCGATAAACTCGGTCTTCGGATATTTGAAAATCGTCGCCGGGTCGTCCAGTTGCTCGATAATTCCTTTGTTCATGATCGCCACCTGGTCGGAGATGGAGAAGCACTCCTCCTGGTCATGCGACACGTACACTGTCGTAATGCCCAGCTCCTGCTGGATGCGGCGAATTTCCACGCGCATGTTGATCCGCAGGTTCGCATCGAGGTTGCTTAGCGGTTCGTCGAACAACAGCAGATCAGGCTGAATCACCAGGGCACGGGCAATCGCCACGCGCTGTCTTTGCCCGCCGGACAGCTCCTTGGGGAACCGTTTTTCAAAACCGCCAAGACTGACAACCTCCAAAATTTGCAGGACGCGCTGCTTGACCTCTGCTTCATTCACCTTGCGCAGACGCAGGCCGAACGCCACGTTGTCGAAGACGGACAAGTGCGGAAACAAGGCGTAGCTCTGAAACACAAACCCGAAGTTGCGCTTGTTGACCGGCACCCGCGTATAGTCCTTGCCGTCAAACAGGAAGCGGCCGTCCTTTGCTTCCAGAAACCCCGCGATCAGGCGCAGCGTCGTCGTTTTGCCGCAGCCGCTCGGCCCCAGCAGGGAGATGAGCTGGCCCTTCTCGATATTCAGATTGAAGTTTTGCAAAATGTACTGATTGTCATAGGCAACCGATACGTTTTCCAGCGTGAGCAATGCCATATGTTTGATGCCTCCGTTATCGTTTTGTAAAGTAGGAAAGCCCCATCAATCGTTCGATGATGAACATGAGAACAGCCGTAATCATCATGAGCACGACAGAAATGGCAGCGATCGTCGGGTCGAAGTTGTTTTCCACGTAAGTCAGCATCTGGATCGGCAGCGTGCTTACTCCCGGTCCGGTCATGAACACAGAGATATCGACGTTGTTGAAAGACTCCAGAAAAGCAATCAGAATCGCCGCAATAATTCCGGAGCGAATGTTAGGCAAAACGACCTTGAAAAACGTCTCCAGCCGGCCAGCGCCGAGACTGAGCGCCGCCTCTTCAATGGCGAAATCGAAGTTGGACAGGCTGGACGCGATGACGCGAATGATAAAAGGAAGCATCAGCACCGTATGGCCGACGAGCAGCCCGGCGTAAATCGGCAAATGATAGACGACAATGACGTATTTCAGCATGGCAAAGCCCATGACAATTCCCGGAATCAGGACAGGCGAGATGAAAATGCCGTTCAACAGCCCTTTGCCGCGAAACTGGAAGCGGCTGAGCGCATACGCCGCCGGAATCCCGAGCAAAAGCGCCAGCAGATTGCCCAGTAACGATACGAGCATCGACGTCTGGAACGTCGTCATGAACATTTCTACGTTAAAGATGTTTTCATACCAGCGCAGGGAGAAGCCTTCCGGCGGGAATTTCAGGACGCTCCCAGGCTCAAACGATGTAAAGGATATGATAATGAGCGGCCCGAGCAAAAAAGCAAAGACGAGAAGGGTAAACAGGGCCAACCCGCGATTTTTTTCCTGCATAGCTTCTACCCCTTCGGATTTAGTTTCGTCGCCAGCTTGTTCATGAAGGAAATGACGACAAACGTAATGACGATCATGATCGTGGCAATGACCGAAGCCATGTACCAGTCGTTTAGCGTAATCGCGTTCTGGTAGAGAAACGTCGAGATGACGCGTTGCTTCCCGCCCAGCAGCGCAGGTGTAGTGTAGGCGGTCAGGCTGCCGACAAACACGAGAATGCTGCCGATGATAAGCCCTGGCACACTAAGCGGTACAATCACCTGGCGGAACGCCGTAAATTTGGACGCGCCCAGGCTTTCGGCCGCTTTGATTAAATCCGGGTCGATGTTTTCCATCACGCCCACCAGCGTAATGATGATGAGCGGCAGGAACAGATGGATCAGACCGATCATCATCGCAGTCGGGGTGTACAAGATTTCCAGCGGTTTTTCAATCAGTCCGATCGACAACAGCGAGCTGTTCAGCAAGCCTTTTTTGCCGAGAATAATCATCCAGGAAAACGAGCGCACGACAGAGCTGGTCAGCAGCGGGAAAATCGCCAATGCCAGCAAAATCCCCTTTTTGCGCGGGCCTAACTTGGAAATGTAGTACGCAGCCGGAAAGCCGAGCAGGATGCAGGCAATGGTCGTGACGAGACTGACCTGCAGCGTCGTCAGCAAAATTTTCATGAAATACTTGTCCGTCAAAAACTGCATGTAGCCTTGCAGGGTAAAGCTTCCTTCATGGAAAAACGTGGACGCAATCGTCAGCACGATCGGAATGACCATGAACAGCGTCAAAAACAGCACACCAGGCAGCAGCAATAAATAAAGACCCTTTTTTCTCATTCAATTAACTCCTGTTCACGGTATCGTCAGGCTTTCAATGCGCCGAGAAAACGCGCAAAGAACGCATCTGCATCTACGTCCAGACAGACGTTCATGTTGGGTTCTTTTTTCAGGCGGTTCTGAAAGTCGCAAACCGTTTGCCCGTCACAAAGCTCGCTTTTCGTTTCGATATCGACATACAGCTTCTTCGTCGTCACCAGCGAACGGTCCAGCGCGACCGCAACAGCCAGCGGATCGTGCATGGCGCAGGCGCGCACGCCGTTGCGTTCAAAGTAGCGGTCCAGGTAATCGGACGTGCTTTGCTTCACGTAGCGGCCGATGGGCGTATCGCCCAGTTCCTTGATATGTTCTTCGGTAAGCAGGACTCGTCGTGTGACATCCAGCCCGACCAATGTCAATTGCGGAAATCCGGCGTGAAACACTACCTTGGCTGCTTCCGGATCGACGTACATGTTGTACTCCGCCACCGGGGTCACATTTCCGTGCTCGGTCACTACCCCGCCCATAAAAATGACTTCCTTCACCTGCTTGACCAGCTCGGGGCACCTTCTGACAGCCAAGGCCAGATTCGTCAGCGGCCCTGTCATGACAAGCGTGACTTGCCCGGGACGAGCCAGCACTTGCTCGCAAATGAAATCAGGCGCAAAGCCTTCCCGCGGCTGCGTCAGCACCTCCGCATCCCGCAGTGCCCCGCCAAGCCCGTCCTCGCCATGAATGCGATGCTCGAAAAACAACGGACGAAAAAGCGGCTGGGAGGCTCCGCGTACGACAGGAATCGTTGCTCCCACTTGCAGGAAATCGAGAATTTTGCACGTATTTTCTGTCGCTTTGCCAAGGGATACGTTGCCGTTTACGGTAGTGATTCCGATCAATTCACATTGACCGCTCTTGATAGCCAAAATAATTCCCAGCGCGTCATCAATTCCGGTATCGACATCAAGAATGATTTTTTGCTCCACGAGTGGTCCTCCTTCAGTTGAAACAAACAAGGGTATATCCGCCTGACGTCTATACCCTTGTCCTGTTTCAAGCGCTTGTTATTGGGTAATTTCGCGATTCCAGCGATCAATCCACGCCTTGGAATGCTCGTTGACGAACTTCATGTCCAGCTTGCGCAGCTTGTTCACTGTCTCTTCGCCGTAAGTCACGCCTTTTGCTTCATCGGCTGTCAGCTCCACAGACGTGTTTACAGGAGAGTCTACTTTTGCTTTCGCTGTTTTCTCCTGAACTTCCTTGCTCAACTGATAGTTGATGAAGTCCTCGGCCAGTTGCTTGTTTTTGCTGCCTTTGACGATGTTGACGGTGTTCATTACGGCGTAGCCACCGCTTGCCGGAGCGACGAATACCGCTTCTGGCACGGCTGCCTGGATGTCTTTGAAGTACATTTCCATGATCGGACCCACTGCGATTTCTTCCTGGCTGAACATGTTCACGTACTCGGAAGTTTTGTCGTAATACTTCACAACGCCTTTATTCGCTTCTTTCATTTTTGCAAACGCCTGGTCTTCGTTAAACTCTGCGCTACCTGCTACCATCGAAGCGCTGTCGAGAATCATCGGGCCTGTGGTGGACGTGATGTTCGGCAGTGTCAGCTTGCCTGCCAACTCAGGGCTCCACAGGTCTTTCCAATCTTTGATCTCGGTTGTGACCAGCTTCGGATTGTAGGCAATCCCGAATTGTCCGATCGTGTAGGCTGGACCGTAGTCCTCGCCCAGCGGCGCTTTGGCGATATCGTAAATCTGGTTCAGGTTCGGAATGCGACTGCGGTCGATTTTTTCAAATACGCCGCTGTCGATTCCTTGCTGCGCATAGTAGTCGGAGAGATAGATCAGATCGACGTCGGAACTGCCTTGGCGGATTTTGTTCAGACGCTCGGCGTTGTTTCCGATTTCGAGCACGATTTTCACGTTGTGCTCTTTTTCAAATGGTTCGTAGATTTCTTTGCGGAAAAAGTCTTCAGAAAAGCCCCATGTAGAGATTACCAGCTTTTGCGGCTCGCCTTTGGCAGCTTCGCCTGCTGCTCCCTCCTGCGGTTTGTCGCTGCTGCCGCAGCCTGCAAGCACCAGAGACAGCATGGAAGCAGAAAGTATTCCTGTCAGCATTTTTTTCATCGTAATGTTCCTCCCGTTCGGCTTATAAATGACGAATGATTCCATCTCATAGAATGAAGTGTTTTCTCGTTTTTATACTGCGTGTCGTGAAACCCCCTACTGTTTCCCTCGTTCGGTGATTTTATTCATCAACCACCCCCTTTGCCAAGCGTTGAGAAGCTGAAAAAGAAAAAAGAAAAGCACCCTTGAATAGAACGATACATTCTAAACAAGAGCACTTTTCTTCGTAAACAAAGAGAAGCGACACCCGTTTCACACCATTTTCACGGTCTTCCCTTGAGATAAATCAAAAGGGAAAATCCGAACGAATGGGGCAAGTATTTAATTTTCCGAGCCGCTCACAATCACATTCGTGATCGCCCACTGCGTAGGCGCGTCATAGTCTCTTAGCACAGCTTCCAGCTTCAGACCCATCTCTTCTTCCAGCCGTTCTTTCAGTTTCCTCTTATAAAGAAGAGACATGCGAAAATCGACTTCGAGCTTCAGGGCCGGGGCTTCGCCTTCAAGCGCGGCAGAGCGCGGTGAACGGCGATGCTTGGCGTGGAAGGTAATCAACTGATTCTCAATGGTCACTCTCAGCAAAGTCGTTCCAAATCCGAACAACTCTTTCGCTATCTCATTATAAATGGCAGACAGCTTTTTTCTCGTTTCATTCGTGTCTGTTAAACTCATGACATCACCCGCGAGAGCTGTTATCGGATTCGTTGCTCCCATTATACATATGATTTCTGGCTAGAGCAAGCAAACATTCGTATTTAGATCATTTTTACATTTTTCAGTCAAAAATTCGTTCGGAAAAACAATTGACAGGTCGAAATCGGCAAGCTATAATCCAACTAACCTAATATGAATTGTAGGCAATTTGCTTTGACCGAATTTCATAAGCCACTTCTCTTATAAAGAGAGGTCGAGGGACTGGCCCTATGACACCTCGGCAACCTATCCCACCGATATGGTGCCAAATCCAGCGGAAATCAATTCCGACAGATAAGAGAGGCATTGACGACTGTGAATGTTGCATGCGCAGTTACAAGCCTCTTCTTAGCGGAAGAGGCTTTTTGTTTTCCCGGTTACTATTTTCAAGATATACAAACACCAAAGAAAAGGGGAATTTTCATGAAAAAGACAGGCTTATTTCTCACTTCGCTTCTGCTAGCTGCTTCTCTCGTTACGGCGTGCGGCGGCAAACAGGAAGCGGCTCCCGCAAACGGTGGAGCTGCTGCTGAACAGCAAACCAAAATCAAGGTCGGCGTGACAGGCGGCCCTCACGAAGAAATTTTCAACAAAGTAAAAGAAGTCGCCAAAGGCCAAGGAATCGACGTGGAGCTGGTTGTGTTCAACGACTATGTGCAACCGAACCAGGCTCTCGATAAAGGCAATCTCGATATGAACAGCTTCCAGACCATCCCGTTCCTGGCCAAGTTCAATCAGGACCACAAAACCAAAATCGTCGAGATCGGCAAAGGCGTAACCTTCCCGATGGGGCTCTACTCCACCAAGCATAAAAAAGTAGAGGACATCCCGGAAGGCGGCGTGGTCGGCATCCAAAACGACCCGACGAACCGCGCCCGCGCTCTGTTGCTCTACCAGGCTGCCGGACTTATCAAGCTCAAAGACGGCGTGAAAGACAACGCGACTCCGCTGGACATCGTGGAAAATCCGAAAAAACTGCAATTCAAGGAGCTGGAGGCAGCGTTTTTGGCTCGCTCGCTCGGCAACGTGGAAGTCGCTTCGATCAACACCAACTTCGCCATGGAAGCAGGCTATTCGCCGAAAAAAGACGCGATCTTCTCGGAAACGTCTGATTCTCCTTACGTCAACATCATCGCCGTCAGAGAAGCAGACAAAGACAACCCGACCTACAAAAAGCTCGTGGACATCTACCGCTCGGAAGAAGTGAAGAAGTTTATCGACGAACACTTTGAAGGAGCCGTGCTGCCGTCCTGGTAAAAACATGCCGGGAACAACCGACAACAAGGAGACACTCGTGATGATACAGCTAACTGATATTCATAAAACGTACAAGGTAGGAGCCAGGCAGGTCGAAGCCTTGAAGGGCGTATCTCTGAACGTGGAAAAAGGGCAAATCTACGGCGTGATCGGCTTTAGCGGAGCGGGGAAAAGTACCCTGCTCCGCACGATCAACCTGTTGGAAAAGCCGACGAGCGGCTCCGTAGTCGTCAACGGGCAAAATCTGCTTGAGCTGAAGGAAAAAGAGCTGCGCCAGGCGCGCAAAAAGATCGGCATTATTTTTCAGCACTTCAATCTGCTTTCCTCCTACAACGTCTTTGACAACGTGGCGGAAATATTGCGGATGAACCGAGTGCCAAAGGACGTTATCAAGCGCAAGGTAGAAGACTTGCTGCGCCTCGTCGGTCTGGCGGACAAGGCAAACGCCTATCCTTCCCAACTGTCCGGCGGGCAAAAGCAACGGGTAGGCATTGCCCGGGCACTCGCCACCGATCCGGAAATTTTGCTGTGCGACGAAGCGACATCTGCTCTCGACCCGCAGACGACCGAATCGATCTTGGAGCTTTTGCTCGACATTAACCGCAAGTTCAATCTGACAATCGTGCTGATTACCCACGAAATGCAGGTTATCAAAAAAATATGCGACCAGGTCGCGATCATGGAAAACGGCGTCATCATCGAGCAAGGGACTGTGCTTGATATTTTCAGCAATCCGCAGCAGCAGACGACGCGCAATTTCATCAAGACGATTTTTGACGATGAAGTGCCGGGTGAAATTTTGGCCAAAATCAAGCCGTCCGGGCCTGTCTCGAAAATACTTCGCGTAGCTTTTCGCGGGGATGCCGCGCTCGATCCGGTGCTCGGCACGCTGTCCGCGCGTTTTCCGGTCAGCACCAACTTGCTGTACGGCTCGATTACTTCCATTAAAGGAACGGCGCTGGGCATTCTGCTGCTGCATATCTCCGGGGAGGAACGGGCGATTGAGGACGGCATTGCTTTTCTGCGCGAATCGGTTTACAGAGTGGACATCGTCGAACGAGAGGAGGGCACGCACTCATGGACCGCCTTACTGAAATGATTCCTGTCTTCGGACAGTCCTTGCAGGAAACTGTCATCATGGTGGGCATCGCGCTGTTCATTGCGACGCTCATCGGCATTCCGCTGGGGATTCTTCTCGTCGTTACCCAGGGCAACCATCTGTTTCCGAACAAATTCATCTACCACGCACTCAATACGATCATCAACATCGTGCGCTCGCTGCCTTTTATCATCCTGATGGTCGCGATCATCCCGTTCACCGAGCTGATCGTCGGTACCTCCATCGGCATCGAGGGCGCCATCGTCCCGTTGATCGTCTACACGGCTCCTTATATTTCCCGCTTGATGGAGACGGCGCTGCACGACGTGGACCGCGGCGTCATCGAGGCGTACCAGGCCATGGGAGCCTCGCGCCGACAAATTATTTTTCGCATCATGCTGCGCGAGGCAAGACCGGGCATCGTGCTCTGCCTGACGATTGCCACCATCGGCCTGATCGGCGCGACCGCGATGGCCGGAGCCGTCGGAGCGGGCGGGCTGGGCGATCTGGCGCTGCGCTACGGCTACCAGCAATGGGATATCGAGGTCATGATAATTACCGTCATCATCCTCGTCGTTTTGGTGCAACTGATCCAGTCGCTCGGCAACTGGGCGGCTCGCAAACTGAAAAAAAGCGCATAGCGAGAAAGCCCTTGGCTGCTGCTGCACGTCAGGGGCTTTCGTTTTGTTTTCTTCTTCCATCCAGCAATGTTCACCGAATGTTTGGTGGAAAAGCTCCAAATATTCATGTACACTTATATGTAACTCAATGAATAGAGAGGGGCTACTCAAATCACATGAAAAAACTCATCATGCTGTTGGTCGCCGTTATGCTCGTACTCGCTCCTGGCGGATTCACAGATCACGCCGATGCAAAAGGCTACAAGTCTGGCAAAAAGTCGTTCAATTCCAATACAGCTCCAACGAACACGCAAACTCCAACCAAAGCCGATTCGAATGTAAATGCCTCTACCAATAAAAGCACGACAACCAATACACCGGCAACTGCTGCTCCGACCAAAAGCAGCGGCGGCTTCATGAAAGGCCTTCTCGTCGGTGGACTGGCTGGATTGCTGTTCGGTAGCCTGTTTGGCGACATGGGAGCTTTGGGCGCAATCTTCGGCTTCCTGATTAACATGCTGGCGATTGTGGCTGTGATCGTCCTGATCCGCAAAATCTTCGTCTACTTCAAAACGCAACGCGCGAAGAAACAGGAACTGAACGCATGGAAAAGATAACATTTTCGGAGCAAATGCTCATCAACGCCATCTGCCTGCATGTGGCGAGCAAAAAGCAAGTTCAGCCGCAAGACGTAGAAGTTGAGCTGATGTGGGACGAAGACTACGGCTTTTCCGCTGAAGTTTACGCCAACGGTCGCAAGCAGGTGTTCGTCGAGATCAACCTGATCGAAGCCATCCGCTTCTATCTGGAGACGCAAATGCAACGCAACCCGTACTCTGCGGGTATCGAGCTGGTACTGGATGACGAGGAAGGCATCATCGCCCACATCACGTACCAAAGCTAGTCGCCTATTTTCATAAGCTTGTTATTCCCAAGCCAATTTGCTCACACTAGAGAGCAGGTTGGCTTTTCTCATGCCTCGATTGCACGCGATCAAGCGATCAAGTATTGAAATTGCCTGCATTCCGTTATATACTTTAATGAAAATGATTATCATTGTCTGCTTTTACTCATACATGTACATACTTTCCTATAAAGGAGTTGGCCTATTGTGGAACGCTTATACACGCAAAAGCTGGACATCGGTTACGGCGAGCTTTCCATTGTCAAAGACCTGAATATCAGCATCCCTTCCGGCAAAATCACCGCGCTGGTCGGCGCAAACGGCTCGGGCAAATCGACTATCCTCAAAACATTGGCCCGGATCATGAAGCCGTCAGGCGGACAGGTGTTTCTGGACGGGAAGTCGATCCATCAGCAGTCGACCAAAGAAGTCGCCAAGCAACTGGCGATTCTTCCGCAGAACCCAACTGCTCCCGATGGATTGACCGTGTCTGAGCTTGTTACCTACGGCCGCTTCCCGCATCAAAAAGGCTTCGGCTCCCTGACCAAAGAAGATAAGGAAATCGTCCAATGGGCCATTTCCATGACGGGTATGGTCGACTTCTACGACCGTCCTGTAGACCAGCTCTCCGGCGGTCAACGCCAGCGCGCCTGGATCGCCATGGCTTTGGCGCAAGGGACCGACATTCTGTTCCTGGATGAGCCGACCACCTTCCTCGACATGGCACACCAGTTGGAAGTGCTCAAGCTGCTGCAAAAGCTGAACGAGGAAGAAAACCGCACGATCGTCATGGTCGTCCACGATTTGAACCATGCGACACGCTACGCCCAGCACATGGTGGCGATCTCTCGCGGCACCGTCATGGCAGAAGGTACTCCGGCAGAAGTCATGACTCCCGAGATGCTGCGCAAAGTATTCAACATCGAAGCGGACATTTTGACCGACCCGCGCACAGGCGTGCCGCTTTGCCTCCCTTACGAGCTGAGCCATGCCGTTGAAAACAAGCAACCTGCATCCAGCCTAGTTCAACCAGCCGCCCAAGCGGTACAAGAAGAAGAACGCAAGCTGGTCGGCACTCGTTAATTTTCTCTATCATCGACAGCACAAGCCATTCTCCTGATCGGCCAAAAGGAGAATGGCTTTTTTGGTGCAAAGAAAAACAAGCAAGCAGCCCGGGGCTTGATCTGCCCCGGGCTGCTGCCTATCTGTCAACGAGGTTTGATTACCACTTGATGTCTTTCAGGATTTCATCAGCCATGTTCGCTGTAGACACCAGTCCGCCACCGGACAGGTACCAGTAGTTGGCATCCAGGTAAATGATGTTGCCGTTTTTGAACGCTTTGGTGTTTTTCACCAGGTCGTTTTCTACCGCTTCTTTTGCTGCAGCAGAAACGCCTTGGTTTCCGGAGATTACGCCGCGGTCTACGACAAACAGGTAGTCAGGGTCTTTCTCTGCCACGTACTCAGCCGATACGCTTTGACCGTGTGTTGAAACTTCAATGTTTTTGTCTACAGCAGCAAAGCCAAATACGTCATGCAAAATGCCGAAGCGGGAACCAGGACCGTAAGCGCTCAGCTTGCCTTCGTTCACCAGAACGATCAGCGCGTTTTTGCCGCTTGCAGTCGCTTTTTCATTCAGTTGCTTGATAGAGTCGTTGATTTTTGCCAGTTCTTCGTCTACTTGCGCTTCTTTGCCGAAGATAGTGCCGAGAGTTTTCATGTTCTCGGTGAAGGACTCCATGTACTTGGTCGTATCTACACCCAGGAAGATGGTTGGGGCGATTTTGTTCAGTTCTTCATAAGCGTCTTGCTGACGGCCGGAGATGAAGATTACATCCGGTTTCATCGCGTTGATTTTTTCAAAGTCAGGCTCTTTCAGGCTGCCGATGTTGGTGTATTTCGCGTCCTTGAACTTCTCCAGGTAAGGAGGAATGCTGGATTGCGCTACCCCTTTCACTTCAATGCCCAGTTTGTCCAGGGAATCGAGTACACCGTAGTCAAAGACTACTACGTTTTGCGGGTTCTTCTTCAGTTTTGCCTCGCCCAATTTATGTTTGATCGTGATTTCTTCGGATTCCTTCGCGGCGCCGTTGGAAGCCTCTGGCGTTTGGGAAGGAGCTGCACTATTGGAGCCGGAACCGCATGCCGCTGTAAAGACTGCCAACAGTACGGCCATGAACAGCACAAGGATTTTTTTGTTCATTTCTCTCACCTCTATAAGTTTTTTAATATATATAAAATTATTGATAGCTTGCTGATGAACCCCCTTGCATGCCATCAAAATAATTTTATCGAAGGGAAGAAAAGCGTTACGCGAAATATACGCATATTTTGTTTTGGTCGATGTCCTCGATGTGGATGTCCATATCGTACACATCCTTCAAGGTTTGCGGGTCGATGATCTCGTCGGTAGTGCCTTCCTTCACGACCTTGCCATCCTTGAGCGCCACGATATAGTCCGAGTAGCAGGAAGCAAAATTGATATCGTGAATGACGATCACGACGGTTTTGCCCATCTCGTCCACCAGGCGGCGCAGCACCTTCATGATCTGGACCGAATGCTTCATGTCCAAATTGTTCAGCGGCTCATCGAGAAGCACATACTCCGTGTTTTGCGCGACAACCATGGCGATGTACGCCCGCTGCCGCTGCCCGCCGCTCAACTGGTCGAGGTATTTGTGCTGAATGTCCGTAAGCTCCAGGTAACGGATCGCTTCGTCTACATACTTCCAGTCCTCTTTGGTCAGGTTGCCTTGCGAGTACGGGAAGCGCCCGAAGCTGACCAGCTCGCGGATCGTCAGGCGAACGGTGATGTGGTTGGACTGCTTGAGAATCGAAATCTTTTTCGCCAGGTCGTTGCTTTTGTACTGGCCGATCTCTTGCCCCTCAATCAATACCTCGCCCTGGTCCTTCGTCAACAAACGGCTGACCATGGACAAAAGCGTACTCTTCCCGGCTCCGTTCGGCCCGATAAAAGACGTGATTTTTCCCTTGGCAATCTTCACCGAGACGTTTTCCACGACGTTTTTGTTCCCATACTGTTTTGAGACGTTACGGACTTCTATCACGCTTTATTCTCCTTTAACAGAAGATAGATGAAGTAAACCCCACCGATAAAGTTGACGATCACACTGAGCGTCGTCGAGAACGTGAACACGCGCTCTACGACCAACAGACCGCCTACCAGCGCCACGACGCTGATTAACGCCGAGCCTGCCAGCAAATACTTGTGCTGATACGTCTTCATGAACTGATGAGCCAGGTTCGCCACCAGAAGCCCCAGGAAGGTGATCGGTCCAACCAATGCGGTCGCAATCGACACCAGAATCGCAATCACGATCAGGAAGCGCTTGACGACAAAATCGTAAGGAATCCCCAGGTTGATCGCCTGATCGCGTCCCAGCGACAGCACATCCAAATATTTGGTGTAGCGCCAGAAGTAGATCCCGATCGCGATCACCAGCACAAAGCTGAGAATCAGCAGGTCTGTGTTCACGTTGTTGAAGCTGGCGAACATTTTATCCTGTACGATCTGAAATTCATTCGGGTCGATCAACACTTGCATGAACGTCGACAGACTGCCGAACAGCGTGCCGAAGATCAGCCCGATCAACAGCAGGAAGTAGATGTTTTGGCCTTCCCGTTTAAACAGGAATTTGTACAGCACGCCGGCAAACAAAACCATCAAGCCTGTCGAGATGAGAAAGTTGACATTTTTGTTCATGATCGTCATGTGCGTAGAGCCAAACACGAAAATGACGAACGTCTGAATGAACATGTAAAGGGAATCAAGGCCGATGATGCTGGGCGTCAAGATGCGGTTGTTGGTAATCGTCTGGAAGACCATTGTCGAGAATGCGATGATGCACCCGGTCAAGATGATGGCGAGAATTTTTTTCGCCCGCCGGGGAAGCACGTAATCCCAGTTGCCTCCAGCGTCAATCAGCATGAATACGGCTATCAGAGCAACGGCGACTATCGCCATGCCACCAATCTTAGCTTTCATCGTTCATATGCCTTTCTTCTCATGAGTAAGTACACGAATATACCGCTGCCCACTACCCCGACCATCAAACCGATCGAAATTTCGTACGGGAAGATGATGAGGCGTCCCAAAATATCGCAGCAGAGGACGAACACCGCGCCCAGCAAGGCGGTATGGGCCAAGCTTTTTTTCAGGTTGTCACCGAGATAAAGCGTCACAATATTAGGAATAATAAGCCCTAAAAACGGGATCGTTCCCACTGTGAGGATGACGACGGACGAAACCATCGCGACAATCGCCAGCCCGATATTGACGACCTGCTTGTAATTCAGCCCGAGGTTGATGGCAAATTCCTCGCCCATCCCTGCGATCGTAAACTTGTTGGCAAACAGGTACGCAATGACGACCAGCGGAATGCTTATGTATAGAAGCTCGTAGTTGCCCCTCATGATGGAGGAAAAATCGCCGTGCAACCAGGACGACATGTTCTGGATCAGGTCGTGCTTGTAGGCGAAAAACGTCGTGATCGACCCGACGATATTCCCGAACATTAGCCCGACCAGCGGAATGAAGATCGAGTCTTTGTACTTCACTCTGTCGAGAATTTTCATGAAGATAAACGTTCCGAGCAGAGCGAAAACGAATGCCACGAGCAGCTTCACCCATACAGAGGCGTCGACAAACACAAGCAAGGAGACGAGAATCCCGAAGCGGACAGAATCTTCGGTCCCCGCCGTCGTAGGCGAGACGAATTTATTGCGGGTCAGTTGCTGCATGATGAGGCCGACCACACTCATGCTGATACCGGCGATGATGATGCTAATCAGGCGGGGAATCCGGCTGATCCACATCACCTGAACCTTGTCGTCGCTGAGATTGAACAGCTCCAGGGGCGAAATGTCCTTCACGCCGATAAACAGGGATACCATTGATAGCAGAATCAGGGCCACAACCAAATATCTTTTTTTCATCGCTTCCCTACTCTTCTCTTTGTTCACGTGAATGATGCGTTGCTTTTATTGTGCTTATTGAGAAAGGGATTCATTCTCAATAATAAAGAATCTCATTCTCAATCGTTTCTCCATTTGTTATATTAGCACTTCTTTATCCTGGATAAAAGCATTTTTTCATTAGTCGACTAAATTTCTCTGGATTGACAAAAGTAAGAATTTTCCGGCCTGTGTCTTCCTAATAAAAAAGCGCCGCTGCGCCAAAGGCAACGGCACTCTTTTTTCAGTTCTCCGTGTACGATCCGCTGACGTTTTTCACCGAACGCTTTCCAGAGCCATCCTCTACGATTTCCACGTTTCCATCGACTGTGTAAATGTCGATATCGCCGCTTTCATCCGATATGCTCAGGTTGCCTTTGTGCCGGACGATGTTCATATCGCCCGACTGATCGCGAATCTCCACATCGCCAACCGTATCTTCCAGCAAAATGTCGCCGGAATCGTCCTCAATCAGCTTGAGGGCAGTCGCCTTGCTGATTTTGATATCACCGGACTGGTCGTTGATTTCCACTTCGCCAGTGACATCCTTCAGCCGGATATCGCCGGAGTCATCCGCAATCGTGAGCGGCCCCGCCAGCTTGGATACGTCGATATCCCCTGAACCGTCCGTGATCGCGACCTTCAAACCGGATGGAACCGTGACCTCCAGTTTCAGCTTCATATACGCCACGCCGAACTGCGCGCGACTTTCTGACGTCAACTGGGCGACAGCCCCGTCCTCGGCGAGCGTTACTTCTATATCTTCGGGATTGATATTTGGCGATCTGTTGATCGTAGCGTCTACCTGGATAGAGGTGGCCTTGTCGTCTCCCTTCACGATCAAATCACCCGACGCTGTCGCTATCTCCAGCGTTTCTATCGCCGCAATCGGCAGCTCCAAATGCCGTTTTTCCTCTACAGTCTGCAAGCTTCCGTTGCTACAGCCCGCAAGACCTATGGCCAAAGCCAAAAATCCAGCTCCTATCCAACTTTTCATCTCTATCTCCTCTATACGCAAGCTTATCTGTTCTTGCTATTCATTGTACTCGACAGACGGAGAAGTAGAATCCGCCTCTGGGGTTGTTTTCCAGTCGGTCTGCAGACGGAGTCGTTCGTTGTGCTGGCACGCGCTACGGGTCGATGAGCGTTTTTCGCTCCCACGCCCTGCTCCGCCAGCGGAAAAACATCATGATGCCCCGTATCCATTCATCGGTTGCGACTGCCAGCCATACCCCAGCCAAGCCCAAGCCCGCGTAAAAAGCGAGCACATAGCCAAGCGGCAAGCTGATCCCGATCATCGAGATCAGGCCCATATACACCGGAAACTGGGTATCTCCCGCCGCGCGCAAGGAATTAATCAGCACGATGTTGAAAACACGCCCCGTCTCCAGCAATATGCTGAGCAAAATGATCGTCGAGCTGATCTGCAAAACTTGTGGATCAGTCGTGAACATGCCCATAATCGGTTCGCGGAAGACGATGATGAGCGTATTGACTACAGCCGTGTAGAGCAAGCCCCAGCGCAAGCTTTTCCACACCCTGCCGTAAGCTTCGTCCGGCCTGCCTGCCCCGACCAGCTTGCCGGTAATGATCGCCGTCCCCATCCCGATCGCGACGCTGAACAAGTAAATGAACATGGAGAGCTGAAGCACGTACTGGCGGGAGGCGAGCGACGCTGCGCCCAGAAACGTCACGTAGTAAAAAAAGACGAGCTGACAGGCGTGGTACATGATTTGCTCGCATGCGGCAGGAATGCCCACCCGGCAAATTTTGCCGACGTACGACCGTTTGATCGCCACGTACTCTTTGAACCCGACTTTGACCTCGATCAGCCGATAAAACGCCCAGAAAAAGACGATCAGCCCCAACGCTCTGCTCAATACGGTAGAGATCGCCGCACCCTCCACGCCCAGTTCGGGAAAGCCGAAGCGGCCAAAGATCAGCAAATAGTTCCCGATCACGTGAATCACGTTGATCCCGAGCGAGATGAACATGCTCTCCTTCGTGAAGCCGTAAGTGCGAATCATGCTCGCCAACGTATTGATGAGCGCCTGCAAAAACAAGCCGCCCCCGACGATGGCGATTTACGACTGGGCCAGCGCCAAAATCTCTCCCTGCAAATTGACATGGGTAAGCAAGGCATTGCCAAACAGGACAAAGCCTACGCTAATGACGATGCCGATCAGCAGGTTGAGCGTGATGGCAACTGCCCCGACCCTCGCCGCATCGACCATTTTTTTCGAGCCGATGTATTGCGCGACGACATTCGAAGCGCCGTTGCCCACCACCTCCAAAATCAAAATCGCAATAAAGATCAGTTGATTGGCAGCTCCAACTGCCGATACTGCCTGATCGGACACCCCGCTCAGCATAAACGTGTCGGTAATGCCGATCAGGGAAAAAAGCAGCAACTCCAAAAAGATAGGCCAAGTCAACGCAAATAGATTGTACGCGCTGATTTCTCGTCGGCCTGTTTGCCGCTCGGCTATTTTCGCATCCATAGTGTCACCTTTCCTGTCATGTACCCCCTGTTATCCTAGCGACATTTTACACCTTACCCTTTCAGGTGCGGGGAACTCATCGCTTTTTTTACAAGATCTTCACGAAAGAAATGTCATTCTGGCGAAAGGATACAACGTTTTCAGCCGCTCCTTTGCGGCAGGAGCGGCTTCACGGGAGCGATCCTGGCCGTCAAGGACTCACAGTTGACTGATTTGTGACGTTTCCGTCAAAGATCGCTCAAATTTTCTAATAATGGGATTGCGACCATTTTCCTAACAATGTTATGGTTAAGGCAGGCACACCATACACTGCACAACACTATCACACCGCTTCGACACAGGAGGTTTTATGGCTCGTATATTAATTGCTGATGACTCGATTGTTGTCCGAGAATACATTAGAATCATCCTTCAACGGGCTGGCCATCAAGTCATTGCAGAAGCGGCGGATGGATTAGACGCCTACCATCAGTACATGACGCACCAACCTGACGTAGTCATGATGGATATCAACATGCCAGGCATGAACGGTATCGACACTGTCAAAAAAATTATTAGCGAATTCCCCAATGCCTACATCATCATGATTAGCACCTACGGTTTAAAGCATTTGGTCTTTGAAGCGATCAATGCGGGAGCGCGTCACTATATCACCAAGCCGATTGATGAAGAGCGCCTTTTGGATTCTATTCAAAACACGCACTGAACAGTCGGCCGGAGCACAAAAAAACTGAGGGCTTGTTCGCGCCTCAGTTTTTTCTTTGCTTCGATATTTGTGGAAGCTTGTCTTCCAGCGGAATCCGGAAAAGAAAGCGGGTGCCTTGCCCGGTCTGGGAAGTAACGCTCACTGTGCCCCGCAGTCTCTCGACCTCCCGTTTGACAATCAGCAGCCCTAATCCTCTGCCCGAATAAATGTCGGCCTCTTCTTTGACGCTGACCTGCTCGTAAAACAGGAAGCCGAGCTCCTCTTCGTCCTGCTCTGCCTCCCAGCCTTTTTCCAGCCCCTGCTGCTTGAGCCTGTCGATATCAATCCCTCTGCCGTCGTCCTCGATGGCGATCAGCAGCGCAGCGTCCTCCTGCCAAATCCGGCAACTGATCGTTCCCCGGCCTTCTTTGCCTTGCGCCAGCCGCTCACTTTCCGGCTCCATGGCGTGGACGATCGCATTGGAAAATACGTGCAGCAAGCTGCATACAAACGGCTCAAAGCGCTCAGGGTCCACCAAAATCTCCTCTGCCTCCAGCCGAAGCGGATGGATCGTTTTGTTCAGGCGCTGGGCAAGCTCCGTTACATACTCCTGATAGCGCGCCATCAATTCCTTGATCGGACGCTGGTGCAGCTCGCGAATGCATTGGTCGAGCTGGGCAGCAGAGCTGTCAGGCAACAGCTTGCTCACCTTTTCGACAAAATGCTCCCACCTGTCCTTGGCAATCGTCATGTCTCCGTCGCCACTTTCCAAAAAGCTGTTGCCCAATTTGTTGCGGATGATCTCCAAATCCTGCTCCATGGCAGCCTGGACTTGCGCAACCGGCAGTTGGCTCGGGAAATCTCCGTCGGTGAAGCGCTCCTGCTGCCTGTCCCGATCCATCAGCCACGTTTCCAGATCGTGCAGCTTTTGCGGCGTGTGGATCAGATGGAATTGACTGAAATCCCCTTTGAACTGATGGATTTGCGCCGCCAGCTTGAACAGGCTGTCGGACTCGTCCACGCCCGCGCTGAACAGCGTTTTCCAACCGCCCGCGAAGAAAGCCGTGAAGGAGCGATATACTTTTTGGAAAAGCGGCAAGCTGATCGCCACGGTCAAAATCATGTTCAGCCTTTGCCACTCCTGCTCCATTTTGCTTTCCAGCGCCCTTTGTTCGCTCAAGTCGGTCAAAATCAGCATCAAACCCTCGGGAGAATCGCGGCGATCCTCATGGATTGGCTTGCACTCCAGCTTGAGCGGAAGCTGGTTGATGTAAATTTCCGTAGGGAAGAGGCTCAAATACAGCTCTTTTTGTCCCTGGTCCTTCGTCTCAAAATACTTTTCCAGAAGCGATTCGACAAACGCCCGCTCTTCCGGACGGTTCGGGTACAAAAGGCTTGCCACCGATTCGCCTGCCAGCTCTCTGCCGAACATCCGCAAGCATTCGCGGCTGTATTCGGAATGGACGAGCAAATTTTTGGAAAACGACAGGAAGCCTTGGCCTGCGTTGTTCAGCAAGTTTTTGTTCGCCTGCAAAAGCGATTGAATCTCCGTCGTTCGCTCGGCGACGATCATCTCCAGCGACTGGTTCCATTGCTCCAACTGGTGATACAGCCGGGCATTTTCAATAAAGATCGCCATCTGCGAGAAAATGAGCCGCAGCGGCTCCGAGCGTTTTTCGTTGAAGACGTGCGTCGTCTCGTTGTTTTCCAGGTAAATGACGCCGATCATTTTGCCCTGCTGCCACAGTGGCGAACACAAAATCGACTTCGGCTTGTTTTTCGTGATGTACGTATCCCGGAAAAAGACGCCTTCGACCGAAGCGTTGTGCAACACCAGCATTTCTTCAGTCCGGATCGTGTAGTTGACCACGGCGACAGAGAGCATCCCGCTGTGCTCGTACGGGACGGACTGCATGATTTCCACGTCCAGATCGACAGACCCGGCTGCCTCGATGACCCATTCGCTCTCGTTTTTCAGGATCAGGATGCCTTTTTCCGCTCCCGCGTTGCTCATGACGGTGCGCAGCATGGTCGCGAGCAGCAGCTCCAGCCTGATCTCGCTCGCCATCGTTTGCGACGCCTTAATCACGCTCATCAGATCGACCAGATCGGCGGACTGGTCTGTCGCCGCAAGCTCTGCCGATGCTTCCAGCCCTCTCCCCCGCTGCAAAAGATGCGGGTAGCGCTCTTCAATCTCTCTGGACTTGGCCAAAGCTCCCCACTGCAAGTACGTCTCATACGCGTCCGTCATGTACACCCTGGCGATTGTCTCCAGGCCCAATGCCAAATAATGATGGGCAGCCAGTTCGCTCGCCAGTGCCTCATTTTGCAAAAAGCCATCCTTTTTCGCCAGTTGCAGTGCCTGATCGTACAGCTCTCCCGCTGCCTGCCGCTTGCCGTTGACACGGCTCCACTCGGCGCTCATCAGCAAGTATTTGTGCTGGAAGTTTTCCGGGCAATTGTCGGCCCAAGTCTTCATTTTTTTCAAATGCGCCTTGATCTTTTTCGCGTAGCGCAACTGCTCGCGGCGATTGGCGTGCTCGTACAGCTTCGTCAACGACAGGGCGTGCATGAAAACATGCTGGCTGACCAGCACCTGGCCGCTGACCGACTCCATCCATTGCTCTGCTTCGCTCAGCAGTTGCGCGGCTTCCGCGTAGTTGCCGTACATGAGATGCGCCAGCGACTTGTAAAAGTGGTACATGTAGCGCTTGTAGCTGGTGCCTTCTGTTTGCAGGCTGCTCACGTATTGCGCCTCATCGAAGCCGTCCCGGCAAAACGCCGTCTTTGCGCCCTCTGTCCAGTGTGTAAACGTGTACAACGCTTGCCGCAACAACAAGAGCCGATCATCGTGATCGACCACCTTCATCTGGCAGATCAGGTCGGCATGCTCCTCGATTTGCTGCTCCAGCTCTTCCAGCGGCAGCCCGCAGTAGAGCATGGCTTCCAGCAAGCCGTGGGCATTGTAGGCAGCGTAAATGTTTCCTCCGCCTTCCATCCCGAGCTGGATCGCTTTTTTCAGCAGCGGAATGTTTGTCCGCGCATGGTCGCACCAGTGGTTGATGAGCAGGGCAAACGCTCCGTACGCCTTCGTCATCGCGATCGGGTCCGCAAAGCCATCCGCCACCCGGCAGGCCAGTTGCCCGAACTCGTACGCCTCCCGGTAGTTGCCGAGCTGCGAGCCGAGCACGATCCCGTAGCCGGTATAGCCGTTCGCTGACGCAACCGCATTGCCGTGTACGAGCGACAGGTGCAGCACGCGCAAGATCGTCAGCGCAAACCAGTTCGGATTGACGAAGTACGAGGAAGGTCCTGCGTCGCTGATGATGCTCATCGCCAACTGGTAGTTCTCATCCGGTATGTCCGGCAAATAGAGCAGCTCGTCAATTTTGCGCCCTCTCAGCCGCCGCTTGATCTGCCACATTTCCTTGATGATATCGAGCTTCCCTGGCTTGTGCGGAATGGGCACGCCAAGCAGCCCCAACGCTTCGCTCGCAATATCCATCACCCGCGAAAACTCGGCCAGGCGGGTGTACATGTGGATTTGCAACTCCAGGACCCGCACGCGCTCACGGTTGGTCCTGGCATGCGAAAGGGTAAGGTCAAACAGCCGATTCGCGTCCTCCATCTGGTTGCACAAATACGCCGACTCGGCATAGAGCGTGTACAGCTCCATCGCCAGTTGATGGTGCTGCTCCCACGCCGCTTCGCCGATGAACATCGTCCCCCGCTGGAAATACTGCAGCGCCGCATCGAAGGCAGTAGAGGCCATCGCTTTTTGGCCGGCGAGCAGATGGCAGTGGGCGACCTGGATTCTTTCCGCCGAATCTTCAATCATGTCTGCGCCGCGATACATGTGCTCGCATATTTCAAACAGCAGCACCGATTCATACGAGTGGGACATGTCCCACAACATTCTCCCGAGCTTTACGTGCGCCTTTTTCTGTTCCTCCACCGACAGCGAGGAGTACGCCGCCTGCTGAATTCGGTCGTGAACAAAATTGAACTGGATCGTGACCTGCGCGAGATTTTCTTCTTCCTCAACGGCCGCATAGGCCAAATACTCTGCGCCTTCCAAGGGATAGATCAGCCCTTCCTCCATGGCAGGCCAAATATCCCGGACCGCTTCGGATTCACTCCGATTTTGCGCTTTTGCCAGCATCCCCAAATAAAAGGAGTTACCGAGGCACGCCGCGTAAGCCAGCAGCTTCTGGGTCACTTCAGGCAGGCGCCGCACTTTTTCCACCAGAAAATCAGCGACGTTCTCCGTGGTGCTGAGCTTCTCAATCTCAGCCAGATCCCATTGCCAGCCGCGCTCCTCCGGGACGTACCGCAGCAGGTTCTGATCGTACAAAGACTTGATAAACTGCCTGGAGTAGAACGGATTCCCTGCCGTTTTCCGCATTAAAATCATCGCCAGCGGCTGCGTGACAGCAGGGTCTGTATGCAGCGCGTCGGAGAGCATCGCGTTGATCTGGGCGAGCCGCAGCGGCAACAGCGTGATTTGGCGCAGCATCCTGCTTTTGACTCCCGCCTCCGTCAAAATCGCGATCAAAGGATTGATCGCGCCTCCATCCTGATCGCGATAGGCGCACACGAGCAAAAAATGGCTGAGCGGCAAATCGGCGACAAGCTCGCGGATGAGAAACAACGACGACGAATCCGCCCATTGCAGGTCGTCGAGAAAAAGTACCAGCGGATGCTCGGGGCTTGCCCAGATGCGGATAAACCTTTGCATGACCAACTGAAAACGGTTTTTGGCCTCTGCGGCGGGCAGCTCCGGCACGGGCGGCTGCTTGCCGATCACCGCGGCCAGTTGGGGAATCACGTCCATGATGACCTGCCCAAGCCCTTGCATCGCTTCGAGAATCGTTTCCCGCCACGTCGCCAGCTCTCTTTCATTTCCGGCCAAAAGCTGCTTTATCAAATCCTGAAAGATTTGAATGATGGCCGAATACGGCACGCCTTGGCGGTATTGATCGAACTTGCCGGAAATAAAGCGCCCTCTGCCCTTCAGGAAAACTTTTTGCGCCTCGAAAACGAGAGCGGACTTGCCGACACCTGCACTGCCGCTCAGCATGACCATTCGCGACGCGCCATTTGACGCCTCTTCAAACGCGTCGATCAGCATCTGGATTTCCTGCTCGCGTCCGTACAGCTTTTCCGGGATGTGCATGCGGTCCGCGCGGTCGTGCTGCGCCAGCGGGAACAGCCCGATCGTTTCGTTGTTCACAAGCTGGTCCAGGCAAAGCTGCAAATCGGCCACCAGGCCAGCCATGCTGAAATAGCGGTCTTCGGTATTTTTGGACAGACACTTCATCACGATGTCCGACAAAACTGGCGGAACAGATGGTTTCACCTGCACGGGAGCGATCGGTTTTCGGGCCATGTGGGCATGTACCAGCTCAAGCATGTCCGATGTGAGAAAAGGCGGCTTTCCTGTCAGCAGCTCGTAAATCGTCACGCCAAACGAGTAAATATCCGTCCGGTAATCGACCGTCCGATTCATTCTTCCCGTCTGCTCAGGCGATACGTAGCGCAGGTTGCCTCTCCACTCCTTCGGATTCATCACGCCCTGGTGCTCCTGGTATCTCCTGGTCGCCAGGCCGAAGTTAATCAGCTTGACCTCATACGTCTCCGGGTGCACCAGTATATGGGCCGGATTGATGTCTTTATGGATAATGCGCTGCTGATGAATGTCCTCGATGCACGAAGCGATACGAATCGAAATGGTCAGGATTTCTTTTAATGACAGCTCTTTCATTTTGCAGAGCAGGGAGAGCGGCACTCCCCCGAAATCTTCCGTGATAAGCGCAGTTTCCCGATTGTGATCGATCAGCTCAACGGCAGTTTCCACAGCATGTGATTCGAGAGATTGCAAAATGCGATACTCGTGCTTCAGTCTCCAAAGCGACTCTTTGTGCGTGGGACCTTCACGCGGCTTCTTGATGATGACGGGCAGGTTGTCGCTGTTACGAAAACCGCGGTAAAATCCCATATTTGAATGTGTTGAGAGAAACTCTGTCACTCTGTATCCCGGAATCACGATCATGCCGCTCATACTATCCACTCCATCTAGGCAGAACATCCTATCATTTATATTGTTGCTTCAGGACAAATAATCTATATTGAATATATATTCTGTCATAAAATGCTATTTTTCTACTAATACTTATGGAGGTATCTCTATGGCAAATTTGAGTCGAGTTGTAAGCAACCCTTACACAAATGAAACGGTTACCTTTCTGAAGACGACAGAAGAAACCAATGGGGAATATTTGCTTTTCCGCACAGACCTGCCACCGGACAATGGAATTTTTCTACATTATCATACTGAACTTACGGAGACGTTTGAAGGGATAAGCGGAAATTTGGAGGTAAAAATTGACGGAAAAAAAATCATTTTGAAGCCTGGCGAGAAGCTGGACATCCCTCGCGACCATATTCACGGGTTTTACAACCCTTCCAATGAATTCGTCAGCTTCACCGCGGAGATCCGCCCTGCCGGCACTTTCGAGTCGTTCGTCCGCTGCGGATACGGCCTGGATACGGACGGACGGAGCTTTTACATGCCATTTTTGAAGCAGTACTTGCCGAAAAACATCCTGCTTTTGGGCACGCTGTTCAAAATGGGACAGTTCTACGTCCCCTACCTGCCGCTGTTCCTGCAAAAAGCGCTGTTTGGTTTGCTCGCCAAGCTGGCGCATTGGACAGGCTCCGACAAATCCCTGGAAAAATACTACAAAGGCTCCGTCGCCAAAGAAGCTTTGCCCCAAGAACCGCTGCAAAAAACACCCTAACTGTCCAATCCGGTAGGGTGTCTGCAAATGCTGATTATTTTCACACATTTTTTGCTCATCGAGCGCTACCCGTTCAGTGATTGAATTTGCCCCTGCACGTCTTTTGGCAGATACCTCCATAATAGCAAATCACTGAATCGTTTTCCATTGCTGCAAATTTTTTCTAGGACCGATTTACCAGCTTGCCGCTTGCAAAAGCGCGATGTCAGGGAAAATCGGTCCCGCTATTTATAGGGCCTGCGCTCTGCCCGAATGCCCGAAGCTTCCGGGAGCACGCGCACAAAAACCCGCTTCTACGGCGTAGCTGGCTGATCCGTTGCACCCGGGGCTTGCTGGCCGTTTTCCCCGGCAGCTTCTCTCACTGGCTGGATGTGCGGCTCCTCCAGCATGAGCCGATAGACAGGGACGAATTGCGCCTGGACCACATCGGGCGGCACGGGCTGCTGATCTCCCGGTTGCTCCTGCGGAGGCTCGGCCACCGGCTTTTGCTGCGAGAGCATATAGCCTGCCGTGCCACCAGCCGCCACGAGGACAACCATCGCGGAAATCATCAACGTCTTGTGGCGAAACAGCTTGACCAGCGGGTTGGCCGTCTCGCTGCGCACCTCTTCCAGCAGCTTGCGAAAATCGGCATGGCGGACCGTGTACCACCGCTTGCGCCACTCTTTGTTGCGCAGTCTTGCCGCCTTGTTTTCCAGGAAAAGCGACCGGAGCGCTTGCCGATACGCTGGCAGCAAACTTCTTCCTTCCACAAACATGCGCTGCGTCATCGTCCACTGGATGAACGCGTGCAATGTTTCCTCGCCGCCATTTTTTTGCACGAAGTCGAGCATCTCTGCAAACTGGAAGCCTTCCTGGCCAAAATGGTCCTCGCGATAGTAGACGAGCGGCACATGGGCAAAGCAGTCCGCGTCAAGCGGCCGCGCCAGCATGTTGGCGATCATCTGCTGCTGCACGCTGACCTCGTCGCGCTCCCATTTGCGGAAAAACTCCGCCGGGTGCAAGCCGCCTCTCGCTTCACGCAGCGTCGCTACATGCATGAGCATCTCTTGCTTTTGCCTGCTCGCCACATCAAGCGTCCCGAAAAAGCTCTGCGGCTTTTCCTCCAGAAGCGCGATCATTTTCTGAAATTCCTCCCTGGACAGCTTCTCCAGCTCTATCAGCTTCAAGAGCGACTTGTCCAGCTCGTCCAGCAACGGATCGGCATAGCTGCGCGCTCTGTCGAGGTTGTCAAAAAACTGGTGAATGGAAATCGCGGCTTCCAGCTTGTTTTTTTCGCGGGCGAACAAACGGAGCAGCTTTTCCGTCGATTCGGCGACAAAAAAAGGATGGCGCAAAGCTTCCGGGGCTGTTTTCGTCCAAAAGCGAATTTCCTCCAGCATGCCGGATAGCGCGGTCACTGCTGCCAACCGCTCGCTCGCGTACCCTTCGAAAAGCTGCTTCACCAATTGCTCCGAGTGAAAAATCGTCTTCATCGTCATGCCAAACAGCTCGGGATGGGCGGACAAATGCTTGTACACTTCGCTTGCCAGCCCGCGCTGCCCCGACGACTTCGCTCTCACCAACACATTCAGCAAATAGCGGACCATGTCCATGCGCAGACGGTCCTGCCTGCTCAATCCGCAGGAGTCCAGCATCTGCCGGATCGTCTCGCCCTCGGGCAACTTTTTGGCGGCAAGCGCGCTTACTTCGCCGTGAAACAGCAGCACTTGCAGCTCCAGCAACCGTTTGTTGTTCGCCAGCGCCGGCTGGCGCAAATAGCCGTTCAACGCCTGCCATACGCCCGCCGGATTGCGTTCGTAGACAGCCGTCCGGCCTTTTTCGATCAGGTAGAGGGCGCACAGCTCGTAATACGTGCGCACCTGCAAGGTCAGCGCCGTCTCCGCCCCTGCCAGCACTTCCTCGCAAAAAGCATGGAACGACGCCAGAGCCTGCGGGTCGTTCACGTACTCCCAGGCAAAATCGAGGTATTCGTGCGCCCCCTCCTGCAAGTCGACGTTCTGCACACGTCCGAGCGCCAGATCAAACAAAAAGTCTTTGTCACTGTGTCCGCCGCCGGGGCGAATGCTGCCTTTTTCCACAAACATGACGTGGATATGCTTCTTGCTCTGCGGCTCGCTGCTGTAGGTGAGAAAGCCAAAATGTCTGCGCAGCTCATACGGCAAGCAACTGTACAGAACCTCGAGCAGTTGGCTGGCGCTGGTTGCGGCCGCGCTGATGTCCACGTCCAGACTGATGAATACTTTCTTTTTCGCCGTAAGCGAAGTCATGACGGCATAGAGCAGTTGTTTGAACAGCCGCTCGTCGAACCCGAGCTGTCCGAGCAGCCGCTTCCGGTCTGCGGGCAAGGTCGACTGCGCCGGAAGCTCCGCTACAGGCGGCAGCTCCTTGCCCTGCGTATCGTCGTGACGGTCGGCAAAGGCGCGCACGCCGAAAATTTTCTCCGGATTCGTAATAAACTCGTCCCGCCGCCCCGCCGGAATGACGTAGTTGTGACTAAAAAACGTGTTTCGCTGCCCGGTAAAGTCCGCCCCGACAAACACGCTTCTGCCGAGCACCATCTCGCCAGATTCGGCGTGGAAGCAGACGAGCGCTTCCGGGTAGGCGGACAGGTCGCTCTCCGCCCGCTCCTGAAGCTGTCTGGGGGCATCGTACACGCAAAAAGGATGGAGTGTCTTTTTGATGAATAGGTTGTCCAGCCCTGGCGTCCTGGCTACCGTATCGTAGCCTTCGTTCGAGCGGAAAACCCCCTGTCGCCCGCGGGTGTAGAATTGCTGCAAAATGGGCTGACGGTTCACTACTGCTCCCTCCCCTCGATGTAATCAAGCTGATGCATCAACCAGATGAACGGCTCATCGACGCGAATCGGCGTCACGACGCCGCTCACCTTTTGATTGACCGGATTGCTGCCCAGCGCTGATACAGCGAAGTAGGCCGTATTGGTAAAGTAGACCTCCAGCGCGTCTTTGAACGGGCGATCCACTTTTTCGATAAAGCGGCTGATCTCTCCGTTGATGTTCTCGAATTCAGCCGTGTTCAAATACTGTTCATGGACGAAATTGCGGAACACATTGCTGTTGGACTTGATGTATTCGCCGTCGTCTTCCTTGATGAGATGCAGCATGTCGCTCTTCGTCAGCACGACCGCCGTCGGGATGTCCGTCTTGCTCTGCTCCTGATAGCCGATGAAGTTCTCGAACAACGTAATGACGACCTCGCGCGGCTCATCGTACCTCGCCGTGAATTCGCCCGGCTCGTCGCCCGCCCGCAGCATGACCCGGTCGCGAATCGTCTTGATTTGCAGCGGATCGACCAGAAACAGGATGCCGGACGAGTTTTTCACATGCGCGGCGTACAGCTCCAAATACTCGCGATCGACCATGCCTTCGCCTGCGACGTCGAAAAAGACGAGGATGAGCGGCGCTTTTTGGCTGTCTTTGAAAATGAACTGAAAAATAAACGGTTCCTGACGCTTTTCTTTTTGCGTGGAATCGAGCAACTGGCCGCGCTCAAACAGCGGCGCTTCGTAGTTCTCGCGGAACTTGCGGCTGATCTGCGCATTGAGCGGCATGCAGGCAGCGTTGAAGCGGCTTGCCGTCGAGTTTTGCAGCGTATGAATCAACGACGTCATATACACGGATTTGCCGACCTGCGACGCCCCGACGATGGAAATGATGTTGCTCGGCGCTTTGCCCGCCGTAATCGGCAGCTCGTTGTGGCACTTCGGGCACAGCCTGCGCTTGGACACCATTCCGTAGCGGTCGGTCACGCCTGCCAGCACATTGTCGACGTACAGGTGATTTTCCGGCGGGATCGAGTCCGGGTCGATGACCGCTTCCAGCTCGTCGATGGCATCCAGGCCGAATTTGTCGCGATAGGCGTTGAGAATCTCATCCTCCTGCAAGGCGTAGTCCTCGTCGTCCTGGCGGTAGTGTGTCGCGCGGAACACCACCTCGTCCGGTCCGTACTTGGCAAAGCAGTACGGGCAGACAATATCGTAAAAAGGAAGCCGTTCGCTTACTTGCGGCTTTTTCTCAAACATGTTTTTCAAAAACGACAGCATGGCTTCACCCTCCTATTCCGGAATCAGTTCGTACATTTCCCCGTATTTTTTTCCGTCCGTAAAAAAGAGGCGGATGACGTCCTTTTTCCTGACCTCGATTTCGGGCAACAGATTGACGCCTGGCACCAGATCGCGAATGAACGGGTATTGCGTCCCGTCATCTTTGTGCGCGGGGGGCGAGCCTTCCTTTTTCACATAGCAGAGGACGTCTTTGGCGATCGGAATTTCGGAGAAAATGCGGATTTGCAACGTTTGCTGCTTGCGAAACCAGCTTCCGCTCCGCTTGAACGAGTAGTAAATTTTCGCCTTCCCCGTACTGACATGGATGACGTGCGCGTCGCCCTGCGGAATGAGCAGAATCGGCTTGCCGTCTTCCAGGCGGCAGGGAAAGATGCGGTACGTATATCGGCCGATGCCCTCGGCTTTTTCGCGCAGTCCTTTGTGTACCTTGTATTCCTCGCGCGTGTACAGCTTCAACTCTTGATCCTCGATCAGACCGGCATCAAACGGAGCGCCGTACAGCGACTTGTGCACGTACACGCAAGGAATATCCTGCCCCCAATGCCAGGTCAGCACGAAGTCGCCTCCCTGCTGCTGGCACGAAACGTTCTTAATCAGCGTTTCAACTGTTTCCTCCCGGTTCATCATGGTTCATCAGGCTCCCTCTACAGATCAAACCGTTTGCTGGTTTCGTTCCCTGCCCCGAGAGCGCGCGGACTTTGCTGGACGGCCAGCCTCCGTTTTTGAAAAGACGATCCGCCGCTGGCCGGAACTGGGATGAAGACTGTAAACAGCGTCAGAACGACGGCGAGCAAGGCGCCGGCGATCAGGCGCACCGCCATGTCGAGCAAGTAGATCGAGGAAAGCCCTGTCTCCAGCACGATCCCGGCCAAAAGACCGGATACCGCCCCTCCGATCGTGAAGCTTTTTGCCAGATGGCGATTGTCAAAAATCAGTCCCAGTGACAAGCCGAGCAAAGCGCCGATCACAAGCAGGCTCGCTACCCGCAAAATCGCGTAAAACGTGCTGTCTGCCGTGGCACCCGTCCGCTCGGAGACAAGATTGCGGTCCTGGCGGCTCATATCGTAAATCTGCCCAAAGATGCCTGTCATTTCATTGGCGTGCTCGACGTTGAAATAGCGGCCCCCGGTTTCTGCCGCAATCTGCTCCAACAGACGCGTGCCTTGTTCATCAATATTCCGCATCCCGACTGTATGGACCAGCACCTGATGCTGCTTGAAAGGAGCCAGCGTTGCCGGAATATCCAGGCTGGTGTAGCCATCCGACATCAGCACAACGGTACTGTTCTCCACCTGCTGGGCTGCCGTTAGCTGCTCTAACCCCGTTTGCAGCGCCAGCTCGATCCGCGTCCCGCCGTCCGTCCCCGAATGATTGAGCAGCTTTTGCACGACGTCATCCTTGACTGCCTGGCTGCTGAGCGCCACGAGCGGCTGCAGCACGTTCGTCTCGTCGTTGAACGTAACGACGGCAATCTTCATGTCGCTGTCCATTTTTTGCACCATGTCCGCTGCCGCCTTGAACAACTGGTTGTCCGGGTCAGACTGCCGCATGCTGCCAGAGGTGTCCAGCAGCATGACGATATTGTTGGCTCCGCTGGGCGCCTGGAACGACGATCCGTAAAGCAGTTGGAGCAGCATCGCTGCCACGCCTACCATCACAAACGTGCTGGGGACGAGCATTTTCCAGGAAAAACCTGCATATCTCTGCTTCCAGCCTGTACCGTTCAGGCGTGGCGAGATCATTTCCGCAATGAGGCACATCAGTCCAACGAAAAATGCATATTGACCAAAATAAAGTCCAATTAACAGCCATTGCGCGATCTCGCCAGCCAGGCGATCCAGAATGACCTCTCCTACCAAAAAGCCGATCACACCACCTACCAGGCTGCACACAACCATGAGCAGGCTCAGCTTTCTCTGGCTCATGACGCTCCCTCCTCTCCCGCACGGTCAAAGACAAATCCGCTCTCCACGTAGGAGGCGTGGTACTTTTTGTTATTGCGGTAAAACATCAGGTCCTCCATGCCGAATCCACCCATCAGGTTCATTTTTTCTATCCCGCTTTTTTGCTCTTCGTGGATGCAGCCTTGCTTGTACGTCCGAATGCCCTCATCCTTGCGCAGCACGTACTGGACGAAGTCGTTGTGAATATCCGCAAACAGATACTTTTCCTCGTAGCGGTGCTTTTGCAGGAAGTGAAACACTTCCATGTGCACAGCCGCCCGCTGTTCGAGCACCTGGGACAGATCGAAAAACAAATCCTCGCGGGTCAGCACGCTTCTGTTGTCGTAAGCGGCCCCGACGTTGGCACGCGCCAGCAGCTCCGCTTCAAAAGACAGGGCGAACGGCGAACGGGTCAAAATCTCGTTGCGGCAAAACTGGCACAGCCGCTCCACCAGTCCCGCTATCCGGTTCTGGAACAAAAGGGCGCCGCTGCCGATGTAGCGCTGCTCCATGTAAAACCCGCTGCCTTTGGCCGCTTCCAGCGAACGCATCGTGTCGCGGACGACGGACTCGTAATACTCGTCCACGTTTTTCCCCAGGTAGTCGGTCGCTTCGCGGACGCTCGCCTGGGCGATCTCGCGCAGTTGCTTTTGCAGCCCTTCCAGTTGGTCGACCTGCTCGCTGATCTGCCTGTGAATGACCTCCGTCTGCCGCTCGTAGTCGACGAGCAGGGCGTGCAGCAGCTCCCACTCCAAAAGCTCCAGCTTTTTCTCGTACACGACGTGCAGCAGATGGCGGACGAGCGTGCGGACACGCTCCTTGTCGCGCGTGAAAAAGCCGCCAACGCGAATGTCCTGCCGATCTACCCGCTGCTGGTAAAGCTCGGCCAGCTCAGCGCGAATCAGCTCCACTTGCCGCGCAGCCTCCCTGATTCCCGTGCGCAGCTCGTCCAGCAGATTGGCTCCGTTGGCATGCTCCGCCGTCAACTGATACGCGGCGTACAGGCCGAAGCGTTCATCTGCCATGACGCGATCCTGAATCAAATCCGCCAGAGGCTCCTGCACCAGCAGGCGTTCCAGCCTCTCCTTCGCAACGGATGCCATATTCGTCTCGAAAAAAGCCTGGCTGCTGCCGTCAAACAGCGCCAGCTCTGCCTCGCGCATCGTCATGCCGGACAGCTCGCTGTAGCTGACCCCGGAGGTCATGAGGCCCGTCATTTCCTCCAGCATGTGCGGTTCGGGCATGATCGCCGCCATTTTCCGCTCCAGCTCATGCGCAGACAGCCCCAGCTTTTCCCGCGCTTTTGTCTTCGGCACCAGCTCTCCCTCTTTGAGCCGCTCCCAGTAACGGTCAAAAACAGCGGCAAGCACTGTCAGCGCAATCGCGTGAGTCGGGCGCTTCACCTTGGACAGCCCCGCAGACGCGAATCGGGTCTGCCCGCCGTCGCCTGCAATGCTGCGAATGAACTGCAGCTTGTTGTAGCCTTCGTTGCCCTCGCTGAACTCGTGCTCTGCCTGCTTGTTGTTGAGCAGCACGAGCTTGCTAATCAGCTCGTAATTTTCCTGCATCCCGCCTTCGAGAAACAGGCCGTGCTCCGTCTTGTCGCTGAGCAGATAGGCGATGGAAAACAGAGGCGCCTTCTCGTGCTCGACCGGCAGCTTGACGAGATCCTCGGTCACGAGCAAATTGGCGCGATAGCTGTAATCGCTTCGCTGATAGCGGTTCAGCTCCTCCAGGAAGCTGACGGAGAGCGCCGCCGAAAAGCCGAACGCCTCTCCGTTGTTCCGTTCCTGCAGCAAGACGTACAGGTCAGCCGACACGTTTTTGAACAGCTCGTTCAGGTAGCTTTTCAACAGCAAGGTCAGCTCTGGCAAAAGAATCGCGGCAGGGTCGTCCGCTCTGGTCACGACGGCGATGTTCACCTGCTGAAAGGCAGAAAACAGCTTGCCTGTTTCCGCGATGCGCACGCTCGCCAGCTTCATCGCCTTGTTCAGTTCCATTTTGCTGGCTTCGTCCTCGACAAAACGCTCGTGGACCGATGAGCGCATCGTCTTCTTGTCCGCATCCGCCTGCGGCAGCCGGCAGCCGAGCACTTGCGGATGTTCCCACGTCTTCTCCTGATAGGCGTGCATGTAGAGGACGCCGCGGCTGTTTTGCCAGTCGCGCTCATTGCTCGCGCAGACTGCTCGCAGCGCCTCTACGCTCTTGTCCCCGATAAAGAGGAAAAGCACGGGGTTTTGAAGGCTGCGCTGCCCGTATCCGCTATCCAGTTGCCGCTGTAAATCCGCCACGTATTGGGTCGCGAACTCGTTAATCAAATCCCTCATGCTTCCTCCCTCGTTTATTGCAGCGTCTTGCGCATGTCGTTTACTTTTGCCCACACTTTTTTGTAGAACTGGTACATTTCCTCGCCGTTTACGTACTCGTCGCGGTCGTACTCCAGATCGTTTTTCACGCTCTGGAACGCCGTTGCGATTTCATCCAGCTTTTTCACGAGTTGCTCGGTATCCTCCGCCGAGACAAACGCGTCGCTGCGCTTGGCCGACTTGCGCTGAATCGCCGCCATGCTCTTGTGGTCGAGGGCGCGGAACTTTTCGTAGATGGCGAACTCTACGTGCTTGTTCACTTTCATCAGGTTGACGAACGGCTCCCACACTTCTTCTTCCTCGTCCTTGTCGTAGACGTACAGGGCGCCGCGCTTGCAAATCGTGCCGGTGTACAGCGCCTCGATATAGCGGGTCAAAAGCTCCTCCTCACCCTGGATGGCGTTGACGATTTGCTCCAGCTCCTGGATTTTCGCTTCGATCTCCGCGTATTTGCGCACCTCTTCTTCGAGCAAGCGAATGAGCTGCGGCGAGCGGATCAGATTTTCCTTCGCCAGCTCTTCGTTGATGCTGCCGAAAATGTCGCGAACGCTCTCCTGCGCAAGCCCATCCTTCATGAAGCCTCTAAGCTCTGCCAACGCCCGCTTGATTTCGCCGGGACTGAGCTTGGCGGTGTCGCTTTGGTACTTCTCCATAAATGCGTTGATCGAAAACGGCTTGGACACTACGCACTCGTAACGGTTGCTCGTCTTGCTGTCGTCGCCTTTTTCCCGAATGCAGCCGTAGCGCATGGCCTGCGCAAACAGCTCGCGAACCTTGGCGTTGTAAGCTTTGATCCGCTCGTTTTGGTACGTGTCGCCCCACGATTTTTCCGGGATTGGCGACGGGAGGTACGCCCAGTTGTTTTTCTCCGTCTGCACGAGGTGGCGGCCGATGCCTTCGCGGTCGAGAATCGTGCGCTCGTAGCTTTCCTCGTACACCTTCAGCGGCGTGTAGGCAAACAGCGGCACCCCGTTTTTCGTATTCAGCCAGAAAATGCGGTTTTTGACTTCGCTTTCCTTAACCGTGAAGCGCGAGCCGCTAATCGCCGTATTCTGATAGTTTTTGATTCCTTTCAAAATCGACGGTGCTTTCAGCGGAACAGACACGAAGCCCCACGACGGGAAGTGCATGTTGCCGAGATTGTTGCTCAGATGGAAGACCGGAATCGCCTCTTCGTCCAGCTTGCTGGCGATCTTGCGCTCCACGATGCGGTCGAGCGTCTCGTCCTGACCGTATTTGATGACGAGGAACTCTTCCATTGATTTGGTAATCAGCTCGCCGAACTTCTCCGAGAGAAATTCCGAGATCGAGCTGACGATATCCAGCTCCTGCTCCTTGACCCATTTGTCGGAGTGGCGCAAAAGCTCGCTCGTGAAGTCGCGGATCAGGTCGTCGGCGTCTTTTTGCTCCATGATGTTTCCGACCACCTTGGCGATATCCGGCACGCTGACGATGTTCCAGTAGTACGTCTTGTTGCCTGTGCGGTCCATCTCTTCTCCGCCGTTAATCAGGATGTCGCCGTTTTGCTCGAAAATCTGGTTGAGCGCGTTCAAAACCTCCGTGAACACGTTGTAAATCCGGTTGTTTTCCGCATTCAGCAGGCGGTGCAGCTCTTCGTAAAACTCGATCATCTGCTCCAGCTTCTCCTGGTCGGCCAGGAGCTGGTACTCGTTGATTTTCGCCTCGATGTAGAGGTTTTTCTTTTTCTCCTTGGAAATGAACGCGCTGCGAGCATCGCCGAGCTTTTCGTTGGCGTTTTCCCTCGCGGCCTCGATCTCCCGCGGGTAGCTTTCCAGCGTGGCCTTCAAGCTTTCCACGTAGGAGAGGATCATTTTCATCAGGCAAAAGCCTTTGTCCGAATGAATCAGACGCGACGCGTAGAACGGCCCTTGCTGCGGGTGCAGGAAGACGCGGGTAATCATCTCCCCGAATACGCCGATCATTTCGCCTGGCGTCTGCTTCTTGCATTTGATGTACGCCTCACGCGCTTTGGCGAGGTAGCCTTGCTCCAGCTCGTGGTCGATGCTCACGACTTGTTGCGAAATCACGTTGCTGTAGCTGAGGCGCTCGCTGTTCTCGTAGCCTGGCAGCGGCTCCGGCACTCGCTCCTCGAATTTGCGGGAGACCGAGTCGATATCAATTCCCAGCTTGCGGGCGAACTTCTCCGCATCTTCCTGCGTCGGCGCTACGTGGAACATTTTCTCCATCTTTTTGAACAGGCGGTACGCCAGGTAGGTCGTCATTTCCTCGATGGGCAATACTGCCGAGGAAGCGCCGATCACGTTGTACTGGTAGTTGGCCGCGTACGCTTTCGGCATCTGGTTGATGTTCGTCCGGATGTTGCTGATGTAGTCGTGAATGGCGAACTCTTCGCCGGAGCGCTTTTCCTCGCTCGCCATGAAGTTGGTGATGTTCTCCGCCGTCACGTTCATGCAGTAGTCATAGGCGTTTTCCAGCGCCTTGCCTTCGAGGTTCGTCGCCGAGATCAGATGGCACAGGTTGAACGGCGGCATTGGCGATTGCACCGTCAGCACATTGCCGTACTGCTGGCGAAAGCGCTCCTGGCGCTCGTCGGCGTTCATCCAGTAGTCAAGCTCCTTGAGCGCGGCGTAGCCGTTTTTCATGATGTAGTCGCGCGTGTGCGAGCTGAGGCTTTTGTTCGACAGGTTGACGTCCGGCGTAAACAGGTAGCCGAGCGTATTGACCTTGTCCACCCCGGCGCTGCCGAAGTCGCGCTCCAAAATTCCGCGCACGATGTAGGCGATGTCGAGGAAGCAGCCGCTGCCTGTCCCGCCGGACAAGCCGCTCAACAGGAAGACGGTCAGCTTTTTGTTCGTGCCCTCGCAGAGCATTTTGATCTTTTTCTCAATCGTCTGGACGACTTGCGTGATTTTGGTAAACAGCAGCAGCCGCCCTGCCTGGCGCACGCCGGATGCCCCGCTGATGCCGTCTGTAATCGTCAGCTCGGGCGAGAGCCATTCCGTTATGTACGGCTCCAGAATGCTGCGGTTTTGCAGCACGCCCCCGATTTCCGGATTGGACAACAGGACGAACTCGGTCACCGGATCGAGTCCGATGCCTTTGTACTTTTTGTTGCGGTCGTGCTCGTTCGTCTCAAACGCGATAAATTCAATATTGTCCGGCTTTTCCTTGCGTTTTTTCGACAGCGCATCGACTGGCAGCTTGAAGCGTCTGTTCACCTGATATTTGAGGCGCAAGAGCGCGTCGATGCCTGTCCCGCCCAGCCCGATGACGAGCATCGGGTTGTCGATGGTGTCTACACGAATCTTGTCGCTGACGATACCGCCGCCAAGCGATACGTCCAGTTGCTGAATATGTTCTCTCACTACTGCTTTCATACCGATCCACTCCTAGACGATGTAGTCTACATAAACGGACTTGTTGACATTCGTTAACGAAATTTTGATGCGATCGTTTTTCTTCAGTTCTTTGCCACGGCTGACATCCAGCACGCGTCCCGCCTTTTCGATCCGGCAGGTGGAGCGGTTCTCGATAATCAGCGTATCATTTCTTCCCGGCAAAAAGATGACTTTCTCCGTCTCCGCAAACTCCGGTGCGAGCTGCAGAAGCTGGTGCAGCTTCACTTTTCCTTTGAACGCGCTCAGTTTTTTGTACTGCGGATTGGATTTGTCGCCTGTGTCCTCGTCCACGATTTCGATCGCGATCTGTCCGATGAAGCCTTTGTTGGCCTTGCGCCAGAGCGCCAGCGCGTACAGCCCGGCTCCGATCAGGAGGGTAAGGAGCACCGCACCTCCTACTACGGTCAGCCACGGAAATGGTTTCGATTGTTCGCCAGGCGCGGTCGTTGTCGGCTGCTGCGGCTTCGTCGTTCCTGCGCCAGCCGTCTGCGATGCATCCACGACCAACGGCTTCGTCTCGCGGTAAAAGCTCGTATCCTCCGCCTTGATTTTCAGCTCGTAAGCATGGTCGGCGGGAATCGTGAAGCTGCCAGCAAATCCGCTGCCAGTGTTATTCAAAGCAACTTCGCTCGTTTTGTTGTCCGTCTTGTCCTCCACGATCAGCGTCGCCTTCATCTGCTTGTACAGGTCGGGGCTTGTGATCGGCTGGCCGTTGGACACGAGAGCGGCCTTGATCGGCACGACGTCCCCGGCTTTGAAGCTGGTTGCCTGGAGCGGCTCTGCCTCCAGTTGCAAGTCGTAGTTGAAGATCAGATTGATGTCGATTTTTTCCTTGGGAGCGCCTTTTACCTGAAGCTTCCAGTCGCCCTGCTGTGGCTTCACCAGCTTGACCATCGTGTACGCGCTCGATTTGCTCAGCCGCACCTGATCGGACGGAATCGCCACTGGCTTGCCCGCCGGGTCAAACAGCTTCACTTCCACCGCTTTTGGCGACATGATCGAAATATTCGCTTCCAGGACGCTCGCGTTCGGGATGGAGATCGGAACTTCCTGGGCTTGGCCGTTCGCTGTAAAGCTTTTGACCGGGACGACCTTGAGCTTCAAATGATTGGCAAAAATTTCACTCAATATTTGCGGGAGCCTGTCCGCTGTGCTTGTTTCAAAAAACTTGCCGTTCGTCTCGGAGGCAATCTGCTGCAAAGTCGTGCGGTTGAGCTGGCCGTCCGCGTTCAGGCCGATCGTGTAGATCGGGTAGCCTTTGTCTTTTGCTTCCTTGACCGCTTTTTGCAGGTCCTGGTCAGACTGGGCCTGCGTCCTGCCAGACGCCTTGTTCAAATAGTTGTTGCCGTCAGCAAGCAGCACGATGATCGGCGCATTGGCCGGATCGCGCCCTGCGTCGAGAATTTTCACCGCTTCGGTCACCCCGACGGAAATATCGGTGTACGCCCCTTTTTGCAGGCTGTCGATAAACGCCTTGATATCGTTCTTGTCTTCCTCGGAATTGACCTGAATCAGCGCTTTTTCCCGCTCGATCTTGTCGGTGTACGAAATCACGCCGATCTTGTTCGCCTGAATCGAGGTCATGTCGACGAACATTTTCATCGCTTCATTGCTGACCTTGTTCTTGTCGCTCTGCGTCATCGAGTTGCTGACGTCCACGACGAGTACCGCATCCATGCTGTTTCCGGCGGTTTGCGCAAAGCCTGAGTGCGCACCGTAGATGACTGACACAAACAGAACCATGAGACACAATGCGTATCGATACCACAAGCCAAAACGTAACTTTTTCATGAGGACCCCTCTGCGTACAGAATTTAAGTACTATTGCAAACAAAGTAAGACTGTGACACTATACCACTAGATTAAAGAATAGTGAAAAAGTAGTAGATGATTGCGCTCCTACTCGTAATACGATACGACGTGATTCTTTGTTACAGATTTCGACACTTTTATGAGGGAGAATTTTTATGTTAACTTATTTCCTTCTCTTTGCCGCTTTTTTGCTGCTGGCAGTGCGTTTCTTCAAGCTGCTGCGACTGAAACGGCGCAACCTCTCCGCAGCCGAAATCGATCAGCATCTTCACCGTCTGTTAAATGAGAAGAGGAACCAGCCATGAGAAAACGAATCGGTGTTCAATTTCGAAAGAGTCGGAAAACGGCGCACGCTTTTGAACGGATCATGGCCTGCAAACGATGCCACACTTACCACGTCTTCTGGGATACGCACTGTGACGCGTGCGGCAGAGCCTACACCCCGGTTCGCGAAGTCTCCGCTGCCGTGACGCGCCGCTATGTGCAGACGCGCTTTTTGCTGCTCGGCCTGTTCATTTGCCTCGCGATCCTCTGTGCCGACACGCTGGTGCAGATAGCCGTTGCTTTTGGCGTGGGCTTGCTGCTCGTTTGCCTTTTTTTCGCGATGCAAAAAAAGTACGGTTCGTATGAGAGAGACGCCCAGTTGCTGACGTTTTTCACCCGCGAGGAAGAAGCGCTCAAAAAATCGCTGCTGCAGCATCTGGAACAGGTCGGAGCAGACGTCAAGGCCGGACAGATCAAGGAAGCCTACGAAAAAACGCGAGAAATCGGCTATTTTGTCGATTCTGATACGATCAAAATTCGCAAAATCATGTTTCTGAATCACTTCGTGCTGCGCAAGGACATGGAGCTTGAACTGGAAACGCTGATCCCCTCCACCTATGACAAAGACTTCATGGAATACGTGCGCGAAGTCGTCAAAGTGCAGCCGTCGCTGGTCAAAAAAGCCGTACTGGATTACGTCCGGCGCTACAAAAAGCAAATTTTGCTGCTGGAAAACGGGGAGCAACTGATTGGGCAAGTCGCTGGCGCGGCTTTACGGATGAGGACGTATGTGGACGAGTATCAGGACCTGATTATCGAATTTATGGATTATTTGCCTCGCGAACGGCTGCTGAGGCTCGCCAAAATGCTCCAGACGCATCGAAGCGAAGGCTGGGAGCAACTATATCATTCTACCAAAAACAGGGTAGATACGCATTTCGCCTTTGATCCTGATTTTAAAGGCGTACTGTGAAGGAGCCGCCTTTGATGAAAATCTCATCCTATCAAAAATCGCTGTTTGTCCGAAATGTGGCGCTCATCGTGTTTTCCGTCGCGCTTGTCGCTGTTTGCGTCAAGCTTGTGCTCGGGTACAGACAGATGACCCTGTACGATCAGGCCAAAGCCTATTATGAAGCCAACAACCTGCTGCAAGCCGAGGAAAGCTTTGCCCGGGCCAGCGACATCGGCGCCATCTCCTACGGGGACGAGCAGTGGAGCGCGCTCATGTCGCAGTTGACCTCGATCCGTCTGGAAATGGAGGGGCTTCAGCAAAAAGCGCAAACCGCCATGCAGGCCAAACAGGACGCGGACGTTTTGGAGACGTATGAGACATACCAGGCCATGCGAAAGACATACGCGAACCAGCCTGGCGCAGCGGCTGCGTTTTTCCAGCAGTTGTCCGCTCATTTGCGCCTGGAAAAAGGCTGGTCCGACTATTACCAGCAGGCGATGCAGGCTGCCCGCGGCCAGTCGCAGGCGAATCTGGACAAAGAAAGCTATCGTGACGAATCGTTCATTGATACGCTGCTCGCCATTCCCGCGGAGTACTACGGCGGCCAGCCCCAAAAGCAGGAAGCGCTGCTGGCGCTGTTTGAGCACTATGAAAAAACGAAGCTGCGCTCCTTGATAAACAACGCCTCTTTTGAGGAAGTGATTTTCAGGACGGCGAGCAGTCTGCGCCACTATGCCGAGCAGAGCTTTGCGGCAGACTGGCTGCTGACGCGGCTGGAAAAGTACGCGCAGGACGAACTGAAAGAAGCAATTCGCAAGCAGGACCTCGCCTCGTTCGTCAAAATGGCGGCCGCTTACCGGAAAATACAGGATGTGCTCCCGGATGATTCCCGTGCGCTCGATACGATCAGCGACCATCTGAAAGCTCGCTTGCGGGAGGCGGAGCAGTACGCCAAGTCGCGCCAATTTTCCAAAGCGATTGAGTTGTATCAGGAGCTGAGCCCACTGGAAGACACGGCGACGCTCGTAGCGGAAGTGGAGAATCGCTGGCTCGACTATGACCCAGGCCGTTTGCTTGCGGTCAAATACCCGGACAAAATTTTTACAGAAATCTTCTCCGGTACCGATCTATGGGGAGCCAAGCTGTATGCGTATGGCCTCGTGGAAGAGGATCAGCGTCTGTACGTTGCAGCCAAGCTGCAGGATGATTCGCTCGTCTATCTGGAGCACAGCTTTGACGGCCTTGACATAAAATCGGGGCGCGTCCATACCGCGGACGCTCTGGGCGGCGCCAAAGCGCCTGTCATGCTCGTGCAGGCGGCGGGCAAAGAGCGGGAGTTTTCCTACACGGGCCTGCTGCCTGACTTGTCGCAAAAGACGATGGAGCAGCGCTTTGCGATCGAAGCGGACGAATTTGCGGTAGAAGATGCCGAGCATGCCATCATTAAGAATGCGGTAGGAAAAGGCAAGCAGGAGTACGCCCGGTTCAAGCTCACTTCCGAAGGGCTGGCCTACGTCGAAAAGGTCGCCGACATGGCGCCTGACGCGGACGAAGCTGAAACGGATTCCTCCGGCACTGGCACTGGCGTTGACGCCCCGGCCGCTGAGGAGCCTGCCGCCGAGCCGCAAACCGTGCAGGTGTTTGCGGGGCCAGGCGAAGAGTATGACGTGATCGGCGAAGTGGTGGCAGACGAGTCTCTCGCCATCGGCGCAGAGCTGAACGGCTGGTCCCGGATTACACTGGACGGACAAGAGGGGTGGATACGCACTCCGCAAACCGCTCCGTAAGGCGTTCCATCAGCGCACTAAGCAACTTGTCGCTGCTTCGGCCATGGCAGTCGGCACGGATATGAGAAAAGCTCCTGTCACCGATTTTGTCGTCAGGGGCTTTTTTTCGTACTCGGATTGAATTACGGACTGTTTCGCAAACCATGTTGTTATTGACACAGATTTTACAGTGTTGGCAAAATAAGAGCAGTTGTTTAAGCAAAAATAGGGGAACGCGCGCCCAGACAGGCATGGTGACCGTCCTGTCTTACGATGAATGGAGTGTGAAGAGAGATGTTTGGCATTGTTCATTACGAAGCGTTTGTACTGACAGCGATCATGCTTAACCTGATTCCCGGAACCGACACGATGTACATTATCAGCCGCAGCATTTCGCAGGGACGTCAGGCTGGCATCCTCTCTGTTCTCGGCATCCTGACAGGCTCGCTCATTCACACCGTGCTGGCTGCTTTCGGCCTGTCGCTCATCCTGGCCCAATCGGTCGTGCTTTTTAACATCGTCAAAATTCTCGGCGTCGCCTATCTCGTCTACCTGGGCGTGCGCATGTTCATGACCAAGGAAGCGCTGTCGTTCGACTCCACGGCCTCGCCTGGCCGGAAAGCGGGGAAGGTGTACGGGCAAGCGATTGTCACGAGCGTTACCAATCCGAAGGTCGCTTTGTTTTTCATCGCGTTTTTGCCGCAATTCGTCGACGCGACCCACACAGGTCCGCTGCCTTTTCTCCTGTTGGGCCTGACTTTCACGCTGACGGGCGGAATCTGGTTCAGCCTGGTCGCACTGTTCGCTTCGTTCGTCACGCAAAAGATGCGCAACAATCCGCATTTTTCCTCTATCCTGAACAAATTGACCGGGATCGTCTTTATCGGGATGGGGTTGAACCTGCTGCGGGCCAAAGCTACTCCTTGACCACTGCGGTCATTGGCAAAATACATTTCGGACTTACACCGGGTAGGGCAAACTACCCGGTTTTTTTGCGTCTGTCCTCGTCCAAACGCCAGAAAAATTGGTATAATATTGATTCATCACCATAACCCGTGCTAGACATTGAAAAAACGTAGATGTTCCTCTATCGTGAAAGTTGTCCTGACCATCACAAGATAGGAGGAAATCTACGTTGTCTAACCAGTTTACCACAGACTTAATCGGCCTTCCATCGTTTCAACTTTCCCATTGGGACAAAACGACTGAAACCGATTGGGTAGTGACTCTCACTCCCAATCCAGCCTCTCATCTGTGTCCTCTCTGCCTGAAAGAGAGCACCAATCATGCTCGCCCAGGGTACCGTCTTCTTCGTCACCGCTTTATTCCTTCATGGGGTACTGTCTGGGTACGTGTTCCTGTATATCGACAACGTTGCCACGATTGCCAGATCACCTGGACTCTCGAATGGGATGGAATTCCCTATCGAGGAACGGCTACTTTTGCGTTTCGTCAAATGGCCGTTGAGTTGTGTCAGAAGAGGGATTTGCTTAGCGTTTCCAAACAACTCGGAATCTGCTATACGACATTGGAACGGTGGTATTACCAACTGGCTCCTCAGCTTCTCGCTAAGCCCCAAGATCATCTTACGCCTACTATGGTCTGTCTGGACGAGTTTGCTCTCCAAAAAGGACACAAGTACGGTGTCAACCTCATGGATGCACAAAGCGGGCATATCTGGCAGGTTACAGAAGGGCGTTCACGTGAGCAGGTTCGTCAGGCTCTCATGAACTGGCCCTTTGCTACGCCTCCACAGGTTGTTGTGACAGACTTGGCTCCTGGAATGGCTGAGACGGTTCGCGGTGTTTGGAAGGATGCCACGGTAGTAGCGGACAAGTTCCACGTCATTCAGCTCTTCTCCAAATCGTTAGAAGCTGCTCGTAAACGTACCCGTTCGCGGGGAACTCATCGCCGGGGTAGACATGAACAACGTCTGCTCCACACACCTCCTGATAAACTGAAACCTGAGGAACAGGAGGAATTGAAAGCCTGGTTCGCTCAAGATCCCCATTTGGAACGCCTTTACAACGCTCTTCAGCACATGAGAACGGTATATGCAGCTCAGACAGAAGAGTCGGGAAAAGAAGCACTCCAACAATGGATAACCGAGCACCTCACATCTCCCACCTCTGCCGTCCGTTCGATTGCAAAAACAATCGTTCAATGGCGACAGTCGGTTCAGAATTATTTTTCGTTTCGAGTTACAAATGCTCCGATTGAAGGGACACACAACAAAGTGAAAGTCATCAAGCGACGAGCCTATGGGTATCGCAACATCGAGCGGTTCAAGATTCGAATTCGGCTGGAGTGTAAACCAGCCATATAAAAAAGTGAAAAACTACGCTAGAGGAAGATCAAGCACGTTTAATGGTGAAGAGCTATAATATTCAAAATGATACTTTTGGAGGATAGCCATGAAAAAAGCAGCATTTTTGTTCGCTCTCATTCTTGCCGTTATTTTATTCCCTCTTCAATCGCTGGAAGCGCATCCCGGTCGCACAGATGCAAACGGCGGACATACTTGCAGAACGAATTGCGAAAAATGGGGCTTGAAGTACGGCGAGTACCACTACCACAACAAAGGAAGCAACTCTTCCGGCGGCCGTTCTTCCGGCAACAGCCAGGCGAAGCCCGCCACACCCAAGCCGCCAGCGGCCAAACCAGTGCAGCAGCCGAAGCCAGTCGCACCCAAAGTCATTGTAGCGGTAGAGCAAGCGAATGTTTTTGCCGCTCCCTCTGCCGACTCGCCGGTGACCACGACGCTCTGGTATGGCTTTGAGCTTGTCGACTCCGGCACTCACCCGGAATTCGTCGCCATCGGACAAGGCTTCGTCTCCAAGAAAGTCATTACCAGCTATACTCCCATCACCCCTAAAACGGTCAGCATTCATGCAGAAAAAGGCTTCTTCTTCGCTACGCCTTCTGCGGAAAGCCGCGGCAGAGGCTATGCCGTACAGCATGCGCTGGTCCAGGTCGTCGGCGAGCACGGCGACTGGTATTACGGCTCCACCCAGGACGCGCAAGGAAATGTCCTGGTCGGCTTCGTCTCCAAAAGCGTCGCTTACTGACAGCGAGCAGACGAACCACACATTCGTCAAAAGAAAACAGCAGGTCGGGCTGGAGATTTCCTTCGCCCGGCCTTTTTACTGTGCGCAGCCTGTCCGCCCCGATGCCAAAGCTGTCCAGACACATGTTGAGAATTTGTATGGGCCGAAAAATTACCGTAGCCTACGTTGCACGAATACTGGCTACGCCTCGCATCCATTCTGCTCTGCATTAGAAAACTTGGCTGCGCCAAGCCATTGACGCAGCCTTGGTTGCCCTTATACTGGAAAAAGAGGACTTGTGCCCGGTTCCCCCTGGCCCAATCCTCTTTTTTTGTCGAAAAGCACCTGCCACATTCGCTTCACGATCCCAGAAGCTGTCTCAGCAGCGGCTCGCTCTTGTACAAAATATCCAAATGAGTTGCTTCGACGTAATATTTGTCTCCCTCCAGCGTAAACACGCTTTTGGCCATGACGCTGCCGTCGCCTGCCGAGCTGCTGATGGAACCAACGACTCTCCCGTCGACCCATTTGGTCGGGGAAAGCGACGGCACCGTGCGCAAGTAATGAATCGTTTCTTGCCCAATCCCTGCCACAACCGTGATGCGGATGTTGCGCTCGTAAATCAGCCCCATCGTGCTGTTGAGCAGGTCCATGTAATGATTTTTGACCACCATGCTGCTGTACGGAACAAAGCTCTCCGCCCCGTTTTTCTTCTCCAGCAAGTAGTCCCCGTAGTCGGCGGCAGGCACCAGGTCAAGCAGGCTCGGAAAATGCCTCTGGATCGCCTGGACGCGTTTAAACGGCCTGCCCTGCTCCAAATAAGCGAGATATACGTTCATGTAAATTTCCAGCACATTTCTTTTTCCCGGAACCGGGCGCGGGAGCTTTCCTCCTGCCCAGTAGCAATAGCTGATCGGCGAGCCTGCGTTGGGCGTGGCAAAAACAAGCAGTTGGTCCACGTCGTTTTGGTACGTATCGCCTTGCACGTACGCTCTGGCTACCAGGCCGCCCATGCTGTGGCAGACGAGGTTGACATGGCTTGCACCCGTCACCTGCTTCGCCCATTGGATGACGGGCACGAGAGAGTGCTCCGCGGAAATGCCAATGGGCCTGCGCCAGTCATAAAAAGCGACAAACAACTGTTCATTCAGTCTGTACCCCATATTTTCCAGCATGCGAATAAACGGCTCGTATGCGGTTCGCGCAAGACCGAAGCTCCAGTCCCCCGTCCCCGGTATAATCTGATCGTTCATCGACCCAAACAGCCCCGGAACAAACACAATCGGCACCTTTTGCGAAAGAAAAGAACTCATGCAGCTATTCCTCTCCCTAAAAAACGGCCTATGTCTTTGCCTATTCCCCGTCGGCTTGGGTGGTTCCAGCCAGCTTTTTTGTCGAAATGAACAGAATCGAATCAATTCTCCTCCCACACCACCGTAACAAACGATATAATAAGACGTCTAACGATTAGCGAGAGTTTTGCAGCAAATAATACGTGTCGGAGGATTCACAAAATGAAGTTACGCAAGTGGTTTATGCTTTTGCTTACGTTCGTGCTGTGCATTCCAGCGATGGGGACATCTGTGCAGGCTGCGCAGGCATCTCCTGCGATCAGCATCTTTCTGGACGGGCAGCAAGTCAGAAGCGATGTCGCTCCGTACATCATCCCCAAAGTCAATGTCACGATGGTCCCTCTGCGGGTCATCAGCGAAAGTCTTGGCGCAGAAGTTTACTGGGATCAAAACTTGCAAACGGCCACGATTTTGAAAGGCGATACCGTGCTGTCCATGACGATCAACCAAAATTACGCGCTCGTCAACGACAGCACCGTGCCTCTCGATGCCTCTGTCCAAAATAAACAGGGCCGGGTCATGGTTCCGCTCCGCTTTGTCTCCGAGCAGCTTGGCCTGCAGGTAGGCTGGACGCAGGAAACGAGAACGATCACGCTGTCGACGGGAAGCCCCGTAGCCGTCACTCCGCCGCCGCAAGACATTCCGGGTGGAAACGACAGCTCCGTCGTCGTTCCGCCAACGCCTCCCGTCTCCAATAGCGGTTCGCTGCGCGGCGTATGGGTATCGACCGTGTACAATCTGGACTGGCCTTCGACTGGCTCCTACGGAAACCAGGCCAAGCAGCAGCAGGAATACATACAGCTTTTGGACGAGCTGCAAGCGATGGGAATGAATGCCGTGTTCGTGCAGGTGCGCCCTTCGGCAGACGCCTTGTACCCGTCCTCCCTCGTGCCGTGGTCCAAATATTTGACGGGCACCCAAGGGAAAAATCCCGGCTACGACCCGCTCGCCTTCATGGTGGCGGAAACACATCGCCGCGGCATGCAGTTCCACGCCTGGTTCAATCCGTTCCGCGCCAACGTGGACGCGAAAACAGACCAGCTCGCCGCCACTCACGTCGTGAAAAAACATCCGGAATGGATCGTCAATTCCAGCAACAAGCTGTACATCAATCCGGGCATCCCGCAAGCCCGCCAGCAAATCATTGCCGAGATCATGGAAGTCGTGCAGCGCTACGACATCGACGGCGTGCATCTGGACGATTACTTCTATCCGTCCAACGGCACCTTTAACGACGATGCGACCTTCAAAAGCTACAACAGCAAAAAAATCGCGACAAAAGCGGACTGGCGCCGCGACAACATCAACCAGTTCGTGCAGCAGCTCAACCAGGCGATCAAAAGCGCCAAGCCGCATGTCCAGTTCGGCATCAGCCCGTTTGGCGTCTGGCGCAACATCGCCGTCGACAAGACAGGCTCCGATACAAAAGCAGGCGTCACTGCCTACGACCATATGTACGCCGACGTCCGCACCTGGATCAAGCAAGGCTGGATGGACTATGTCACGCCGCAAATTTACTGGAGCCTCTCCTTTGCCCCGGCCCAGTACGACAAGCTCGTCACCTGGTGGGCGAACGAGGTACGCGGCACCAACGTCAAGCTGTTCATCGGCCATTCTCCTTACAAGCTGGGCACAGCCGAAGCAGGCTGGCAAAGCTCTCAGGAGATTATCAATCAACTGAATTTCAACGCGACAATCCCTGAAGTCCAGGGCAGCGTCTTCTTCAGCGCCAAAGATTTGCGCAAGAATCCGCTGGGCCTGCTGCAAGCACTCAGCAGCTACTACAGCCGTTAACAGCAAAAGACCCCCGAGTCAGACAGCGATTGTGCTGTTTCTGACTCGGGGGTTTTCTATTGATCGGCTTAGTTTTGCGTCAGTTTTTCTACGATGAAATCAAGCTGGGCTTCCAGCGAAATCGGGTCGTTGAAGTAAGAACCATCGCGGTCGAGCTGGAATACTTTGTTGTTTTTCACAGCGGGAAGTCCCTTCCAGACATTAGAGCCGTAGACAGCTTCCGGATCGGCGTCATCTCCGCTCCATGCGCTTGTGAAAATGTAATCGCCAGCGAAGTCCGGCAATGTTTCCAGCGAGACTTCCGCCCAACCGGTGCCGCTGTCAATGGCAGCCTTTTGCGTAGCAGCAGGAGCCTTCAACTGAAATTCGCCGTAAATGATTTCGCCGCCTCGGCCGTAGTTGTGTCCGAATGCATAGATGCCTTTGGCGTAAGGCTGCAGGATGGCAACCGTTTTGTCGCCTACCGCCGCCTGTACTTTTGGCTTCAGCTCAGCGATCTTTTTGTCCCAGGAAGCAATCCACTCATTGGCTTTGTCTTCTCTGCCCGTCATTTTGCCGAACTCTTGAAGCTGCTCGCGGAACGTTTTCTTGCCGTATGGAATCGCAACGGTCGGCGCGATTTTGGAGAGCTCCGCCAGATTTTTGTCGCCTTCGAACACGACGATCAAGTCTGGATTCATGGTGAGCACCTTCTCTACGGAAGAGCCGTCGCCAACGCTTTCAATGCCGTCCAGCTTGCCTTTCATGTACGGGTTTTTCATCACATGATCGGTAATCCCGATCGGCTTGATGCCCAACGCGAGAAAATCACCGACGTAGCTGTCTGCCAGCACGACCACCCGTTTCAAGTCTTTCGGGATTTTCACCTCTCCGTTTTGTGCCTGATAGGTGATAAACTCGTCGCTGCTCTCGGTTTTGGCCGGAGCAGCCGGTTGGGCCGCATTATTGGCCGGAGCTTGTCCGCATGCCGACAAAACCCCGACGAGAACCAGCATAAATGCCAGTAAGATGACTTTGAAAGATCCGGTTTTGCGCAAAATGAATCTCCCCCACATTTTTAATAATGATAATCATTATCGACTAATTTTATCACATCTTGCCGATTTCGCCACCTATTCTGTGCAAGAAAATAACTGTAAATCCTTTACAGGCCCTGCTTTTGCGCAAACTTCCTGGCAGGAGCTTGTGCGCCCATTTATCTGTACAAAAAAATGCCGCGAACCGTCGTCCGCGACATTTTGCCTGTTGTTTCCCTTATTTTTTGGGCAAATCCGGCTTCGCCTGATAGTGGAAATTCGGCGACTCCATCTTGTTGTCGTACGTGCTGTGAAAAATGTGGGTAGCCGCAGGAGAAATCGGCGGAATCAGCCACGTCCAGTCCCCTGTAATCTCCCGGCCGTTTTTGGCTTCTCTTTCCTCAAAGCGCTTGAACTGTTGACTGGCTGTGTGATGGTCGACAATCGAAACGCCTTTTTCCTTGAAGGAATGCAGCACGGCCACGTTCAGCTCCACCAGCGCCTTGTCTCTCCAGAGCGTCGCTTCCCGGCTCGTGTCCAGGCCCATGACCTCCGCGACTTTTGGCAGCATGTTGTAGCGCTGTTCGTCCGCCAGATTGCGCGCCCCGATCTCGGTCCCCATGTACCACCCGTTAAAAGGAGCCGCCACATAATCCAGGCCGCCGATTTCCAGACGCATGTCCGCGACGATCGGCACGCCGTACCATTGCAGGCCAAGGTCTGCAAAGCCCGCTATTTCCGGATGCGTGATCGGCACTTCGATGACCAGCTCTGGCGGTATCTCAAAAAATTGCGGCTGCCGATCCCCAATCTGCACGACGAGCGGCAATATGTCGTAGTGCGTGCCAGCCCCTTGCCACCCCAGGCTCAAACAGAGCTTCGTCAGCTCAAGCGAAGCCGGATCGCCCAGAATGCCGTACTCCGTCTCATACCCGGCGTAGCGAATCAACTGATGGTTCCAAATGCGCATCTGCGGCCGCCCTGGTATGGCAGGGGCAAAAACGGTAATGGTCGGACGCACTTTCCCGCCGTTCGTCGCGAACTCGATGTGCCGCAGCAACGCCTGGGCCATCTCCTCCTCTGTCTGGACATGGCGCTCGTCCATCACAATGAGCGATTCCCAGAAAAAGCGTCCAATACATCTATTGCTATTGCGCCAGGCCATCTTCGCCCCGTGGCGCAGTTCTTCCTCTGTGTGCTCGTAATAGCCTTGTGACTCGATCTGGTACCGGACTTCCTGCAAACGCTGCTCTGTCTCGGCCGCCGTCTTGTTCAACTCGCTGTAGCAGGTGCGGATAAAACGTTGAGCTGCTTCCATCAATTGATTTGGTTCCATAGTACCCTCTTTCCCGCTGAAAAGGCGCTTGCTCGCTGCGTATGTACCTTCATTATAATTTTCCCCAACTTGCATTACCAATCTCCCAGGCGTTTCGACACATAACTGTAAAACCTCGTGCCATCTTTGTGAACAACAACAGCCAGAACCACCTGACGTGACCCTGGCTGTTTCTATGCAGACGTCTACTGGTTTGCTTGGGCAGCCTTCAGCTCTCTCACCGCTGGAACGAGCGAGGTGAACACTCCGATAAGCACAATGGCCCCGATATCCCCATCAGCCCCGACAGCAGCACAAACCCGACAAAACCGGACGCAGGCAAAAGCCCCGAGAAGAACAGTCCCAGCCCCAACAGCGCTATTCCGCCCGTCAGCAAGTACACGCGATTTTGCCTGGCCCCCCAACTACCCAACAAAATCGAGCCGACGAGCATGCCTGCCGCAAAAGAAAACTCGACCACTCCGGCATGCCACGCCCCTTTGCCAAAGTGGCTTAACACCATAAGCGTAAACAGCGCCCCTACCGGCACGTACACGAAGCTCGTGAACCCGATGGCGGCCGTGATGACCACCAAGCCTCTTGACTTCATCAGTTCCCGCAGCCCTGCCTTGATCTCGCTGCGCATGCCGCGCTCGCCTTCCTCCGGCACGCTGCGCTCGGGATTCGGGATATGCACGAGCAGCAAGGCGGCGCTTGCCAGCAGCGCCCCTGCGACATCAAGCAAAAGCACGGTTTCCATCGAAAAATAAGCCAACAAAAACGCACCGAGCATCGGGCCAGCCATGCTGACAGCAGAAGTCAGCGTCTGAATCCAGCCCTGCACCTTCATGAGCTGATCCTCCGGCGCGATCAACGGAATCGAAGCCTGCATTGACGGCATGTGAAACGCCGTACCAATCGAACGCAAGCCAAGAACGGCGTAAAAGACCCAAACAGGCGGCTCGATCCCGCTCAGGAACAGAATCGCCAGGGCGAGACTGACGAGGGCGATGAACATATCGGCGGCAATCATGATTTTTTTGCGGTCCAGCCGATCGACAATCGTTCCGGCAAAAGGGCCGACCAAAGCCTGGGGCAAAAAGCCGGCCATCGAAGCGATGGTCAACACCAGCGCCGAGCCCGTCTTCTCTGTCAGCCACCAGATGATGCTGAATTGCACAACGGCACTGCCCAATAGCGAAAAGGCCTGCCCGGCAAAAATCGTGTAAAAGGTTTGCTTCCAGCTTTCTTTTTTCGTACTCATATACATCCTCCTCATGTGGACATTCATGTGCGACATCCGTTTTTGGACGCAAAAAAGCACGGAGAACGTCCCGTCCGAGGGGATGCCATCCGTGCAAAAGCTTGCTCAATCCAAGCACATGAAACCGACTGCCTGACGAATCAGAATCAGGCAGCAAGGAGCTTTGGAGGTACATACGCAAGCTAACTATGCAGGCATGACAAATAACCCATCGAAAAACGGGCGAGTCGTCCGTGCCTGATTAGCGCATGCGTACAGAGTACATAAAAGAGCCTCCTTGAAAAACCGTAGTGAATTATGATTTATCGTAAGGGAAAGCCCGCTTCGCTGTCAATCCTTTCTGTGCTTGCAGATTTATCCTGGCTATTGGGGGTTAACCCACAACCGTGGTCACCTTTTAGGAAATTGGATTTCTATAAATTGGAAAAGATACGTTATTAACAATAGACAGATACTAATCCACCAATACGCTGGATCAATCACATAAATAATGATTGAGAGAACTCCGCCATTAATGTACCCAAACAAGTTCCCTTTTTTTACCATGGATACTAAAGTGGACACAATCATTATTCCAAAGATAATGTAGGTAAAGTAGGCTTGAATAATAAATCACCCCTGTTTATCTAGCCCTGCAATAAATTCCTCCACTGTAGGCTCGAATGTAAATGCCCTTTCCCTCATTTTTATTGCTTAGGTAAGCAGCACCTGCCCCACACATAAATGTAATTACATCTGCTGACAAAGCAAGGCCTTTAGTTTGTGGGAACAAAGAAAGCACTTTTCCTAGTACGTAAGAGAAAACCGTACTAGCTATCAATACATTGACAACCCATCTAGTATCTTCGTCACTAAGATACAGCCAATCTCCAACATCCCAATTACTTCCTTGAAAATAGTAGGTTTTTGAATGGTATCCATAATATTTCGTTGTTTCCCCAGGATCAGGATAATAGACAGGTCCTTCTACTTTAGAACTCGATTTCTGTTTCACTTTCTTTGCTTCGGGTTTATTCAATTCCTCGTTGGCCGATTCGAAAGTTTCTGACATAAGTTTGTAAACATCGGCTGGAATATATTTATCTGCCTCTTTGACAAAATGATATCCATTACTGTCAACTTGATAATAATCGCGATACGCTTTTAATCCATCGATTAATTTTTTCGCATCCTCAGATTCAAGCATTTGCTTAAACTTCTCAAAAGCAGCTTTTTCTTGCGGGTCTTTGATTTGAGAAACGTCTATGCTCGAAATATCGAGATTATACGATTTTACTGTGGCAGCATGAGCGGAACTAGCGCTATAAAGAGAGCTGGAAAACAAAGAAATTGACAATGCTAAAAATATCGCTTTTTTCATTTTGAAACTCCTTTACCATAATTGAATTTTTTCAGGATAGTAAAGGTTAGCCAACCCATCTCACGAAGATACTTACAATAATAACATTTTTTAACAAAAATTCAACCAAATAACATTGTCAAAATCTTGTGTTCACAAAAAATTCATCTATAAGTATTGCAAGAAGTACAAGGAAATATATTTTTGATTCCAGCTCTATTAAGTTGCTTTTTGTTTTATGGCGCACTTGGCATGTCATAAAGTAGCTCAGCTTAATTTGACATAGGGCTGCCAGAAAAAAACAGGGGGGCCTCGCTTTCCGAAGCCCGCCCGTTTCCCGTTCGCGTTCGCTTTCACTACGTCAACACCATAGCAGCGGCGTTATTTTCGTCTCCGCGCAAAAAGCCAGCCCCCGACGAGGGCGAGCAAAACGACCGCCACAACCAGCGGAACCATTGACGCCCCTGTCTCGTCGCCGCTCGCTGCCGCTGCGTGATCGGCATGGCCTGCGTGCGCGTGATCGGCTGTCGGCGCCTTTTCTGGTCGCGCGGATTGCCCGGAAGCGTCTGCGCTTTTGGCAAACAGGATCAGTTGAAGCTGTGGCTTGCCTGCCACGTTCATCAGCCACGCTTCCTCAACCGTTTTTCCTTCCCACTGCGCCGGATCGACCGCAGCCTGCAGCACGCGCGGATGCGCAGAGAGATCATGCACGGTGCCGGAGATAGTCAGCGAGTACACCTTGGAAGTTTTGCCTGCTGCATCTTTTTCTTCCCGGACCGCGACTTTTTCCACTTTGCCTGTCGGCCCGGCCACAAAACCGCCCCGGTCGTACAGGCTCTTGCCCTCGACGGCATCGTTTCTGTGCTCGAAGACAAACACGGCAAATTCTTCTTTGGTCAACTCGCGCGCGGCATCCTGCTCAGGTACAGCGAGCTTGCCCGCAAAATACGCCTGGTTGACATCCGCATAGGTGGCATTGCCGTCCAGCGAAGGCACGAGCCCTTTTTCCAGCGCAGCCGCCGTCACTTGCTCGCGGGCAGCCCCGCTCTCCTTCAGCTTCCAAAAAGCTCCTGCCCAATGCGCCAGTTCCTCGCGCGTCAGCTTTTCCTGTGGCGAAAACAGCGTGGAACCGTGATCGTAGGCAATGACCCCAAGCCCGCTCAATTGCACGATCTGCGGCGTGGCCTTGGAATATTGCAGGTCGTCGTACAAATTTTGTTCGTTGACGATGTGCGCCGATACGACCGTTGGCAACAGCAGCAAAAGCATCGCCAGCAAACACAAGCTCCTTCTCATGTCTTTCTCTCCCATCCAGATGGTGTGCCCGTTGCGGCTACTCTTTTGTCCGTACAATCAGCCCTCCGCTCGTTTGCTGGAGGTACAAAGGCACCTGTGCGTCCGGCAATTGCCCAAGCTGCGCGTACGGAATGCGGAAGCCTTGCAACTCCTCGATCAACGTCTCCGGCATCAAAAAGCCGTTGAAAAATCCCGCCTCAAAAACAAGCGCAGCCGCAGCGGGCGACTCTTCCAGCACCTGCCCGATCAAAATGACGTGCAAGTCCGGCTTTTGAAACACGACGTACACATGATCTGAGCGGAAAAAGTAGCGCAGCTCGCTGCGTTCGTTAAGCCAGCTCTCGTCCAGCCGATACGGATTCGGCCCGGAAACGGCTCGCGCAGAAGCCCAGGCGGCTGCCTCGTGTTCGGTCAAGGCGCGGTCTTTTGCCAATATCGCAAGCAAAGCCGGCTCGACCTCGGCCATCCAGTCGATGTCCAAATAATTGGCCAACTGCTCAATCGGCAGCTCCGGATTGTCCGCGAGAAACGCCCCTCTCGCTTGCAGATTCTCCTCGATGACGGCGAGCAGCTTTTCGTGTCCTTCCAGCGTCTCTTTGGTCGCGACCAGTTGCTTGTAAGCGAGGTACAGCTTGTCCAGCTCCGCCATGTAAGCGTCCAGATTGCGCTCGATCAGCCATTGGCTGCCGAGAATATCGACTGGCTCCTGCTCCTGCAGCAACAGCGTGACCCACGTATCCAGTCCCAGCTCGCTGTAAAATTGCAGCTTGTCGACCGCTACCTGCTGGTCGGCCTTGTAGCTTGCTTCCAGCTTCGCGATCTGCGGCATTAGCTCGGCAATCTGCTTTTTCGTCTGGGCTACTTCCTCTTTCAGCCGTTCGGTGGTGCTCTCGTCGTTGACCGTGACGAGAAAATTCGCAAACGCCCCCGTCAAATGAGCGTACGCCCCTGTGGCGCACAAAAGCAGCGCGACTGCCGCTGGTATGAACAGCTTTTTACGCATGATCGATCAGCTTCCTTGTCGACACGTAGCTGGCCGACAGTCCCACGAGAGAGCCTGCGACCGCCATGCCGCCCATCATTTCGTACACCATGCCCTGCGAAAAGTGGAACACCAGCGGAAAACTTTTTTGCAAAGGTAGCAGTATGCTCGAAAACAGCGCGTAAACAGCCAGCGCCGCGGGCAAGCTGCCGACGAAGCCGATCAGCCAGCCCTCAAACAAAAACTGCCCCCTGACGTGCCACGGATTCGCGCCGAGCAGCAGCCGGACGCGAATCTCCTGCTGCCGCTGGTACAAGGCCAGATTCATCGCGATAAACACCATGCCGAACGCCAGCGCCGCCATGCCGAGCAGAAGCCCCAGCCCATAGCGGTTCAGCTCGCTCGACCAGTGCAGGATCGTTTCGGCGAATTGCTGCGGATAGACGACCTTCGTGATGCCGTTCATCGCCTGTAGCTGCTCCGCGACGAGCTTCATCTGCGTCTTGTCTCGCAGCTCCAGCCGGATGGCGTCGGGAATCTGGCTCTCCTGAAACGAGACGAGCAGGTGCTCTCTCCCGGTAAAAAACGCCGCCAATCGGTCCAGCATCTGCTCCTTCGTCTCGATCTCAGCCGACTGGACGAAGCTTTTCTCCCGCAAAATGGTGGCAATCGCCTTCGTGTCCGCGGCAGGGTCTACATACAGCTTCATCGCTACCTGTGACTCCAGATAGCCCAGCAAATCCCCGACGCCGAACCGTCCGAGCAGCAGGATGCCCGCGATGAGCATTGCGACAAAAATCAGGACGGCTGCTGCCGCCGCAGCCCCGATGTTTCGCTGAATGCCTTCGCGCGCATCCCTGAGCATGTACATGCACGACTGTCTGTTCATACGACACGTACCCGCCCCTGCTCCATGATCCACGTCTTTGCCGGAAATTGTTCAATCAGACGCTCCGAATGCGTAACGATCAGCATCGCCATGTTTTCCTCCACGTGCAGCTCCTTTAGTAATTGCAAGACTTCAAAAGCCGTCTCGTTGTCCAGATTGCCTGTCGGCTCGTCTGCCAACAGAAGGCGCGGGCGATTCAGCAAAGCCCGCACGATGGCGACGCGCTGCTGCTCGCCCCCGGAAAGCTGGTCAGGAAAACAATCCTTCACGTCGGACAGCCCGACCCGCTCCAGCAGCCGGTTCGCCTCAGGCTCGATCTCCGCCCATGGCTTGCCGACGACCTCTCCGGCAAGCGCGACATTTTCCATGACAGTCTTTCGCGGGAGCAGTTCAAACGATTGAAAAATGACGCCCATCTTGCGCCGCAGCTCGAATTTCGGAATTTGCCCGATCGGGACGGCATCTATTTCGATGCGTCCCGCAAAATCGGTTTGCTCCCGGTACAACAGCTTGAGCAGCGTGCTTTTTCCCGAACCGGAGCGCCCTTGCAAAAAGGCGAACTCCCCTGCTTCCAAATGCAGGTGAAGGTCTTGTAAAATCACTCTTTTCCCATAGCTCTTGTACACATTTTCCAGCCAGATCATCAGACGTTCCCCTCTGCCAGCCACGGGAGGAAGCCGTCGAGGAACCGCTCTGTCGCTGGCATGAAGTACGAGCCGAAGTGGAAGTCCGGGTCGAGCGTGGTGACGATCCACGTCCCCGCCGTGCTGACTTTGTCGACGTAGAGTACAGCTCCGCCATCCTCGGTCGAGATCAGCACCTCCGCCCCTTCCGGCGGCCAGTAGACGCCGTGCTGGTGCCAGGTCGCATCCTCCAGCGTAATGTAGGAAAACAGGTCGTATTCCGGCTTTTGCAGCACCAGTCCGCTCCTCGCGTTTTTGTCCAGCCACCACCAGAAATTCGTCGGGCGCAGCTCCCAGTTTTGTCCGGGAATCCATTCGCGCGGCTGCGGCCCGAATGCGACGACGATCCCGCCCCGCTCGGAAAACTCCCTGATTTTGTCGCGCGATTTCATCACCAGGCCCATGTGCAACTGCGAAGGGACGACCAATGCGTCAAATTCATCGAGAGACGTACGCTCCAAATCGGGCAGGTAGATGAGCTTTTCGTAATAGCGGCGGTATTTTGGTTCGTTCAGGCTGCGAAAATGCTGCGAGCTGCCGCCGTACAGGGCTGCGATTTTTCTCATACGTACGCGCCTCCTTCTTGAAGTTGCTGAAGCTGTCGGTATTCATCCCGCACCCACTTCGTGAGCTGGACCGCGATGCGTCCGGTTGATTTTCCCGGGTGGTTGTAGCCGAACAGGTCGTTTCCGGCATGGACGAGAATCGTTCCCTTCGTGCTGGTCCGGTCGATATAGGTAATCGGTTCGCCGCCTGGCAAGGTCAGCAGCACCTCGGCGCCTTCCGGGAGCGGGTGGTGTCCTCTGGCGAAAAAGCCTGCAACGCCTTTGTTGTACGTCATATCGTACGTCTCTACCCCGGCAAAAATCGGGTGTTCCTTGGCAATCCGCACCTCGTAGTCGGCATGGCTGCGAATTTGTTTCGGCACGAACCGAGACCCGCCCGGCAGCCAGGGCAAAAACAGGTTGCCGCTGAAAACGAGCACCTTTTTCTCGTCGAGAAAGCGGCGAATCTTGTCTTTTTGCCTGTACAAAAGCTCCTGGTCGATCAATCCGGTAATCACGAGGCATTTGTACGGCGACAAGTCGTGCTCCGGCAAATCGTACACATCAATGAAGGTAAAAAAATCCTGATAATTCGGGTCTTTCAGACGCGGCTCACCAAAGCAGCAGCCCGAATCGAGCATCAAAAAATCGGTTGGTTGATTCATGTATGCCTCCTCGATCGTCGTTGTATCCGGTACAGCCGTTTCGGTTAAAACTGGTCAAGCTCCCGCACTGCCCCGATCAGCCGCAGCGTAAAAGGATGCTGCGGATTCTCCGCCACTTCCTCCGGCGTGCCTGTCTCCACGATCTGGCCCTGGTCGAGCACAAGCAGCCGATCGCAAAAGCCCCGCGTCAGCGCCAGGTCGTGGGTGATGAACAAATAGGCGATCCCGTGACGCAGGCTCAGCTCGCGCATGAGCCGCAGCAAATCAAGCCGCAGGGACGTGTCCAGCATCGAGGTCGGCTCGTCCGCCACGATCAACTGCGGGCGGGTGACAAAAGCGCGCGCCAGGCCGACACGCTGCCGTTCCCCGCCAGACAGCTCATGGGCATAGCGGTGCATGTAGCGCTCAGGCGGCAGCGCGACTTCCTGCAACGCTTCCCGAACAAGCTCCGTCCGTCTTGCCGGGTCATTTTTGTACAGCCGGGCGATGACCAACGGTTCCGCGATCAACTGTGCAATCGTCATGCGCGCGGACAGCGACTCGTACGGGTCCTGAAAAATCATCTGGATAGACCTCGTGGCCTCCCTGCGCGCCTTGGGCTTCATCGACAGCAGGTCTTGCCCCTGGTAGATGAGCTGGCCCTTGTCGGCCTGCTCGATCCCCGCGACGATTCGCCCGATGGTGCTTTTTCCGGCGCCGCTCGAACCGACCAGCCCGACCGTTTCGTTTGCCTGTATGGAAAAGCTGGCCCCATTAATGACAGGCGCTGCCTGTTTGCCGGAGCTTTTGCCCTCGTAGGTCTTGTACAGTCCGGACACCTGCAGCAGTTCCTTTTGCCGCAGCATATCCCGCTCTTGTTTTTGCGCTTCCATCCTTCATGCCTCCGTGAGATTATCGTTGCTCCTGCAAGGAACGCTCCGGCGCAGGCGTCAGCCTGGGGATCGAATCAATCAGCCGCCGTGTGTACGGATGGGTGGACGTCTTCGCCAAGGCGAGCGTGTCGCCCTGATCGACAATTTTGCCCTGATTCATGATGATCGTGCGGTCAGCCAGGCTCAAAACGACAGGAAGATCGTGCGAAATGAACACCATGGACAGCCCGAGCGTGCGCTGCAAGTCCTTCAGCAGCTTGATGATCTCCACCTGAACCATGACGTCGAGCCCCGTCGTCGGCTCGTCGGCAATGACCAGATCGGGCTTGTTCATCAGCGCCATCGCGATGACGACCCGCTGGCGCATGCCGCCGCTCAGCTCATGCGGAAAAGCGGTGGCCCACTTCGGAGCGAGTCCGACTTGCGCAAGCACCTCGTCGATTCGTTTCTGCAACTCGTCCTTGGGCATTTGCTGATGCGATCTGACCGCTTCCGCCAACTGCTCGCGCACGCTCATCACAGGGTTGAGCGCGTTCATAGCCGCCTGGGGAATCAAGGCAATCCGGTTTCCCCGCAACTCCCTCATCTCCTCCGGGGAGAGCCGGGTCAGATCGCGGCCCGCAAAATAAATCGCGCCGTGCGAAACGAGCGCTGGCGGCTTCAACAACTGCATGACTGCCGAAGCTACCGTACTCTTGCCGCTGCCCGACTCTCCGACCAGGCCGAGCACCTCGCCCTTGGACACCGTGAAGCTGACCTGATCCACCGCATTGACCACTCCGCTCTCTTTTGGATAGCGAACAGTCAGATTTTGGACTTCCAGCAGCGCCTCTGCTGTCGCAATCTTCGCAGCGGACGCGGACGGTCCGTTTTGCGGCGTCGTCTGGCCTCCCTTGGCAGCAGTCGCCTGATAAGCGCGCAGCCGCGGATTTACCCGCTCCTCCAAGTAGTAGCCGATCAACGAAAAGGCGAGCACCGTCACGACAATGCACAGCCCCGGCGGAATTACCCACCACATCCACGCCTCCGTCAAAAAGGCGCTGCGCGAGTTGGCGTAAAACAAAATGCTGCCCCAGCTTTTGGACAACGGATCGCCCATGCCCAAAAAGCTCAGCGAGGATTCCATCATGATCGAGACGTTGACAGCCTGCACGAACTGCGGAATCACCAAAGGCAGGATGCTGGGAAAAACGTGCCGACGCAAAATGTAGAGATGCCCTGCGCCCATCGACCGCGCAGCCTGGACCGGGCCTCGCGTGCGCAGCGACAACGTCTGCGCCCGGATTTTCCGCGCCTTTCCCGCCCACATGACCAAGGTAATCACTAGCACCTGCGTAAACAGGCTCGGGCCGATGTACACACCAATCACGATCATCAGGGGCAAAAACGGCAGCGTCAGGCAAATATCCACGATTCTCATAAAAACAGCGTCCAGCCAACCTCCCGAATAGCCGGAGACCAGGCCGACCACCGTGCCGATCAGCGTAGCCAGCAAGGCGGCGACAATCCCAACCGTAAGCGAGGTCCTCGCGCCCACTACCAGCTCGGCCAGGATGTCCTGCCCCATGTCATTTGTGCCAAGCCAATGCTCTCGGCCAGGCGGCTGGAACGGGGCGCCAGACTGCTCGCTGGCGTCGTACGGAACTGCGTAAGGTCCCACGAGCGCGAGCAGCAGGACGATTGCCAGCAAGACAACGCCAAGCCAGCCAATCATTTTGGAACCAATCCGACTCATGGGGACTCCTCCACCTGCTTTCTTTGGCGGGCGCGCGGGTCAAACAGCGGATAAGTCACATCCGCCAGCAGGTTGGCCGCAATCACACCCAGCGTAATGATTAAAAATACCCCCTGCATCATCGGGTAATCCCGTGCGATCACGCTCTCATAGAGCAAGCGACCGACGCCCGGATAGGAAAAGACTGTCTCCACGACAACAGCGCCGCTCACCAAAATACCGAGGCTCATCGTAATGTGCGTATAGACGGGCAAGAGGGCGTTTCGCAGGGCATGATTGAAAATCAGGCTGCGCTTGCTCGCCCCTTTTGCCTCCGCCATCAGCACATAATCCTGGCCCAGCGTGTCGAGCATCGACGACCGGGTCAGCAAAAAATTGCCTCCGACGGTCGCAACCGTAATCGTCATCACAGGCAGGGTCATATGCTTGAGCACGGCCAGCGCGTAGTCGGCACCGCCTCCGGAAAAGGCGATCGGCACCGCGCCAAAGGAAGGGAACCAGCCCATGCTGACGGAAAACACCGCAATCAGCAGCATGCCGATCCAGAAGCCGGGAATGGATTCAATCGTGAGCATCCCCGTCAAAAAAAGCAGGTCGCGCCGCTTCCCCCGGCTCCACGCGGCATAGGCACCGATAGCAATGCCTATGACCGCGCTCAGAACGAGGGAGGGAGCTACCAGCAGGAAAGTCCACGGCAGCCTGTCTGCCAATACTTCCGTCACTGGCTTTCCGTATTTGATGGAGCTGCCGAGATCAAACCGGAACACTCCTGTCATAAAATCCGCGTATTGCTGCCAGAGCGAGCGATCCAGCCCAAGCTCCCGCTCCACTTGCTGGCGCTGCTCTGGCGTCAGCTCGTTGATTGTCGTTTCGCCAAAGAAAAATTCCAGCGGATCGCCGGGTGCGAGCCGCGGCAGGGCGAAGTTGATCGTCAACGCCACGGCGAGCACCAGCACATATTGAATCAGTTTCTTGCCGAATGCCGCGGAGAACCCGCTCCCACTCATCGCAGCTCCCCCGTCTTACTCTTTGGCTACAGCCTTTTTCGCGCCGTCTGGCAGCATGGAAAACTTGTTGATGACGCCAAACCCGGGCGACTCTACCCATTTGTCAAACTTTTGCGCGTTGTAGGCGAACTTCTCTTCCGGGTAGTACAGCACGATGCTGGTCGGTTGCTTGTTGAACAGCTCCTGCATTTTGAACGCGATTTCCTTGCGCTTGTCTACGCTTGTTTCCGCCATCCACTGCTTGGTCAGCTCGTCCATCGCCGGATATGGAATCGTTTTGTTCCACAGGTAAGAAGAACGGTGAGACATGACAAACTGATCCGGGTCTGCTACCCCGTGCGCCCCGATGGTTCCGATCACGAGGTCAAAGTCGCGGGTTTGCGATACGGTCGCCATCGTGCCGGAGTCGAGCACTTCGACGGTAATTTTGATCCCGACTTTGGCGTACTGCTCCTTGAGCATCTCGGCCGCGCGAATCCACGCCGGCTCTGTGGAAGGCACTTTCAGCGAAAAGGCGAGCGGCTTGCCGTCTGCCATCTCGCGGACGCCGTCGTTGTTTTTGTCTGTCAGCTTCAATTCGTCCATGACGGCTTTTGCTTTTTCTGCGTCATACGGCGTGCTCAAGTTCGGGTTGGTCCACGGCGAATCCGGGTGAGGATAGCCTTTTAAGCCCGGACGCCCTTTTCCAAGCAAGACCGTATCCGTAATCGCCTGGCGGTCCACCGCGAGCGACATGGCATTGCGGAACGCTTCCTGGTTGAATGGCGCCTTTTCGTAGTTGAGCTTCAGCTCGACCAGCGACAGCGGCGCGGTTTGTACCACTTTCATGTTGGCCTGGTTTTGGAAGGATGCTTCCAGCTCGGCCGGGACAGGTCTGGCGGAAATGTCGATCTCTCCTGCACGCAGTGCGTTGAAGATCGCGGTCGGGTCTTTGATGACCGGCATCACGAGCGTGTCGACGAGCGGCTGCCCATGAAGTAGTCTTTGTTCGCTTCAAACTTGTAGTATTGATCGGCTTTGTACTCGACCAGCTTGTACGGCCCGGTTCCGATCGGCAAATCTGTATATTTGCGCGGGTTTTGCACCTTTTCCCAAATATGCTTGGGCAAGATCGGCAGGTCGGCAAAAGTAATCCGCTCCAGCGTCGGGCACGCGTAGGCGCAAGTGAAGCGGACCGTCGAAGGGTCGTCCAGCTCGATTTTGGAGATGTGCGGCACTTCGCTCACGTGGTGCGTATGGCGGTTGGCTGGACCGTCGCGATAGTATTCGTACGTGAATTTGACGTCCTCCGCAGTGAATGGCGTCCCATCATGCCACTTGATGCCGGAGCGGATTTTGACCACCCAGGTCACATCGTCCAGTTGCTGGGCCGATTCCGCCAGCCACGGCTGCGGCTTTTCCACGTAAGGCGACGGCGAGAACAATTTGTCAAACACAAGCTCTGTCAAATAGTCGATGTTTCCGGTGTAGATGTTCAGCGGGCCGGCGTCGCTCGGCAAGCCGATTTTCAACTCTGGCACTGTTTGCGGCGCGGCGCTCGCGGCTTCGCCGGATTTGGCCGCGTCGTTCTGGGGCTGGCTCGGTGCGGCGCCCTGATTGGACTGGCAGCCAAGCACGAAGGTCGACAGCACTAGCAAATAACTGAGAAAAAGTCCGAAAGACTTGCGCTTCAACAAGGAAATAACCTCCTACATTCCTGTATGTGTTTGTATCCGAAAACTAGGTCCATCTTAATTTGATTGATAATGAATATCATTCCCACTTGTAGGGGGCGTTTTTTGAAATTCCGCGCGCTTCAACCGCCCTCATTCCCGCATAATATTTTTGAATCCATCTATTCATTTTCTTGATAGCACAAATCTTTCCAACGCTTGTCCCGCAAGCGTCGCGCATTAGCAAACCCGGCTGCGCCAAGCTACTGGCAAAGCCTTGGTGCCCACAGAGCACAAGCCTTGCTTTTTCGCTTCGTTCGCAGTCTCGCCATGTTGCGCTTATGAAAAACAGCCTGTCCCCCACACCGATACGTGCGGGAAACAGGCCGTCTTTTTTATGGCAATGCCAATGTCCACTAAACCTAAACCGTCCGCAAATACTGCTCGACGTTTTGGCAAAAGGCGCGATCCGCCTGGCTCAACTCGGCATTTTTGCGGAACACAAAGCCGTTTTGCCGTCTGATTTGCAAAGACGAGACGGGCACATTGACCAGCTCGCCTCTTTTCAGCTCTTCCTTTACCGCCCCGGATGGAAGGAAGGCGATGCCGTGGCGCGACTTGACCGCCTGCTTGATCGTCTCGAAGTTGCTCATTTGCAAAAAGCGCGTTTTCACCTGGCGGCTGCTCAAATGGTTGATGACGTATTGCTGCAAATACTCGCTTTTCGGAAGCAGCACGGTTTCGTTGTGCAAGTCGCGCGCGTACAGCAGCCTTCTTTTGGCCAAAGGGTGGTCGACAGGCAAGATGAGCAGAAGCTCCTCCTCGAACAAAACAGAAGTCTCAAAGTTTTTGCGTATATAATCATCCTCGGGATAGATCGGCATTAACGCGTAGTGCGTCCGGCCCTCCTGAAAGCAGCGGATGAGGTCGCTGTAGCAGTACGTATTGATCTCCAACGGCTTGTGCGGCAAAATCGTATGAAACTCATTGAGAATGTCGGAGAAAAAGTACCCGGCAATGTAGTTGCTGACGTAGACAGACAGTACCCGCTCCTGCTCGCTGATGCGCTTCAGCTCCACAGCCGCCTCCTCGACCAGATGCGAAATCTGCTTGGCATAGCGGAGCAAAATCTCGCCCTGCCGCGTCAGTTGCACCTGCTTCCCCGACCGTTGCACGAGCGGCGACTCAAACAACTCTTCCAGTTGTTGAATATGGTGGCTGATGGTTGGCTGTGAGCAAAAAAGCCGCTTCGCAGACTCGGTAAAAGAGCCGCATTCCGCGAGCACGATGAAGGTTTCCATTTTTTCCAGCGTATTCATAAGCAGCACCCCGTAAAAGACGCACATAAAAAGTAAACTGGTTATTTATTGAAAATGATTATTGTTATCAATTATCAACAATTTTACCTGATCCGCCAGCAAGTGTCTATGCGCAAATGTGCATATGTGTACCGGAAAACTGCGGCTTTCCCCCATCCTACTCGGTTATGTCATTCCACATCTCCGCCCTGCTCAAAGAAACGGCATCCGCGCCATTCGCCAGCGCTTCCGCGACCTGCTGCCTGTTCCAGATCAGCCCGCCCAAAATGATCGGCTGCGGCAAATGCTCCTTGATGTGCGCGATAATCGACGGGGCGATGCCCGGCATGATTTCGATGGCGTCCGGCTGGTTTTCCAGCACGTTTTTGATCGTCGTCGTAAGCGAGGTCGTATCAATTAAAAACACGCGCTGGATCGTCAGCATCCCTTCTTTTTTTGCCGCGCGAATCATCGGGCCTTTCGTCGTGACAATCCCGGTCGGTTTGATATACGCAGACAGGAAGCGGAACGACTCTTTGTCATTGGACAGGCCGTTCATCAGGTCGGTGTGCAAAAAAATCGGCTTGCTCGCCTGGCTGATCGCGTCCGCTTCGGCCATCAGCCGAGTCAGCTTCCCGTACATGAGCAAAATCGCGCAGGCCGCCGAATCCATCGCCTCTGCCAGCCGATCCTGCTCCGTCGCAGCGATAATCCGATTCGTTTTCAAAATCGTCTCCATATCCATAATAGGAGCCTCCTGTTCGTTTAAAGCTGCGCAATGATTCGCTCCACGCTGCGCCGTGCGCAGGCGAGCTGCTTTGTTTCGATCACCCGGCTTCCCGCAAAGCTTCCGGCTTGCAAAGCCGACCACACCTGCGCATACGGAATCGTCCCCTCCCCTACCGCCAGATGCTCGTCTGTCTCGCCGCCGTTGTCGCTGATGTGCAAGACAGAGACGTAAGGAAATACCGTTTCCAGCGCTTCAAGTGCGTACCCTGGGCGGATCAGGTGGGCGTGTCCGACGTCATAGGCAATTCCCAGATGCGCAGAATCGACGGCCTTGCACACCGCGAGCAAATCATCGACATTCCAGCCCAGCACGCGAGGATAAGGCGGCACGTTTTCCAACGCCAGCGTCGTTCTGCCGTCGCTGACTTCCGCCGTCAGCAGCCGAGCAGCCTCGCTGACATGCTCGACCCCGCGCGCACGGCTGTCCGCATCGTGAGCGTCGGCTACTTCCCCTGCGTGCATGACTACGTGCGTGCTGTCCAAAAAGCGGGCAATCGCCAGACACCGCTTCATCGTCTCCAACGTCTTTTCCCGGCTTGGGCCTGTGCCGGCGGCGAGGTTGCAGCCGCTGATCGGCGCGTGAATCGACCAGGTGATGCCCCGCTCTTCTCCCTGCTTTTTCAGCTCGGCAAGCTGCTCCCGGGACCAGGCCAACAGCTCGGCATGGCCTGCTTCGCACATGATCTCGATCGAAGTCCAGCCCGCGTCCATCAGCCTGGCGACGGCTTCGCGCAGCGGCAGGTCAAACAAGGCGTAGCTGGATACGGCAAAAGCACTTTGCTCCTTCATGGATCGTTCCCCTTTCCTTTATTTCACCCCGGAATGGATGAAGCTGTTGATGAACTGGCGTTGGAACAGCAAAAAGGCGAGCAGCAACGGAAAAATGACCATCATCGTAGCCGCGCTGACCTCTGCCCACTGTGCCCCGGTCTCAAACGACTGGGCAAAAATCGCCAGCCCTACCGTCAACGCGCGGTTTTCTACCGAGTTGGTGACAATCAGCGGCCACATGAAGTTGTTCCAATGATAGCTGACCGAAACGAGGCCGAACGCAATGTAGGTCGGCCGCGCCAGCGGAACGTACACCCGCCACAAAATTTGCAGCCAGGAGCAGCCTTCCATGCGCGCCGCTTCCTCCAGTTCGTGCGGGATCGTCTTGAACGTTTGCCGCAACAGGAACACGCCAAAGGCGGAAGCGAAGTACGGCAGCATGATGCCAATTTTCGTATCGAGCAACGCCAAGTCGCGCAGCACGTTGTAGTTCGGGAAAATAAGGATGTCAGCCGGAACCATGAGCTGCACGAGAAACAACACGAACAGCACATCCCGCCCCCAGAAGCGCAGCTTGGCAAAGGCATATGCCGCCAGCGTAGCCGTAATCATTTGCGCGATCAACACGCCTGCGACGATCAAAAACGTATTGAAGTAATACTGGGCAAAAGGAGCCGCGTCCCACACCTTCGCGAAGTTTGCCAGCGTAAAGTCGGCGCTGAGTGTCCAAGAAGTCGCCAGCTCTCTCGGCCGAAGCGACGTCCAGAGCACCCATAGCAAAGGGAACAGCCAGAGTACAGCCAGGACGTACATGCCGACGGTTGTAATTTTGCGGGCCATCTGCTCTCCCCCTCAGTTGTAGTGAATTTTTTTATCCAGACCAAAAAATTGCACAGCAGCCACCGCGAGCAGCAGCACGACCATCACGATGGTCAAAGCGGACGCCATCCCTTGATCCCAGAAGGAGAACGCCGTTTCGTAAATGTAGTACAGCAGCAGGTTGCTGGCATTGTCCGGGCCGCCCTTTGTCATGATGACCAGGTGATCGACCAGCTTGAACGAGTTCGTAAACGCGATAATGCTGACAAACATCGTCGTCGGCATGAGCAGCGGAAACGTCACGCGGCGAAACACCGTCCACGCCGATGCTCCTTCCATCGCGGCAGACTCGTACAGCTCCTGGGAGATGTTTTGCAGCCCCGCCAAGTAAAAGATCATGAAGTAGCCCGCTTCCTTCCAGATCACCATGAAAATCATCGCCCACATCACGTTCGCCTGATCGCCGAGCCAGTTGATATCGCCTTTTCCTAACCACTCCATCACGTGGCTGAGCGCCCCGTACTCCGGCGTGTAAATAAACAGCCAGATGTTGGCGACGGCAATCATCGGAACCACCGTCGGGTAAAAGTAGGCGGTGCGGACGAAGCTTTTGCCCCGCAGCGCTTTGTTGGCAAACAGCGCCATGCCGAGCGCCAGAGCCACGCTCGTCGGAACCGTTCCCAACGCAAACCAGAGATTGTTGGTCAGCACCTTCCAAAACACATCATCTTCCAGCATCTGCTTGTAGTTGTCTACCCCGTTAAAAAACGGCTCTGGGGAACCCAGATCCGCTTGATGAAAGCTGAGAATGACCGTTTGCCACACAGGGTAGAAGGTAAACAGCAGCAGGAAGATGAGGGAGGGAAGGAGCAGCAGCCAGGCGTACATATTCACTTTCCATTTTGCTCGTAGTTCCCCCATCGTCGCTCCTCCATATGCCTCGCTCGATTTCGCTTATTTGTTGAATGCCGCAAGCACTTTGTCTGCCTCTTCCTGCGCCTTTTTCAGCGCTTCCGCAGCACTCGCCTTTCCGGTAATGACCGCTTGCAAGTTGTCGTTCAGCGCTTTTGTCACCTTGCCGTTATTGTGCGTGGAAAACTCGGCATGGCCGTACTCCAACTGGTCGCGCGCGACTGCCGCTGCCGGGAAGTCCTTGACGTACTGCTTCATGATCTCTTCCTCATAGGCAGATTTGCGCGTCGCGACATAGCCCGTGTCGATGCTCCACTGTGCCGCGCGCTTCGGCTCGGTCATGAAGCGGATGAACTTCCAGGCCGCTTCCTGCTTCTTCGCATCCGTTCCTTTGAACATGTAGAAGTTGCCGCCGCCCGTCGGACTGCCGAAGTTCTTTTTCGCTGGCAAAAACGCTACGCCGAAGTCAAACTTGGCGTTGTTTTTCACGTTGGTCAAGTTTCCGGTCGTATGGAACATCATCGCTGTCTTGCCTTCGAGGAAGTCAGAAGGAACGGTCGCCCACTCGATCACGCCCTCCGGCATCGCCTTATGCTTTTTCGCCAGGTCGACCCAGTATTGCAGCGCTTCTACATTTTCCGGCGTGTCGAAAAACACTTTTTTGCCGTCCTCGGTCATCAGGTTTTTGCCGTTTTGCAAGGCCAGCGCCTGATACATCCAGTAGGTGAAGCCGGAGGAAGGGATTTCCAGACCCCAGCGTCCGTCCTTGGTCAGCTTGCTCGCGTACTCGGCCAGCTCCTCCCACGTCGCAGGCGGCTTTTCCGGATCGAGGCCCACTTCCTTGAACGCTTCCTTGTTGTAATACAAAACGATCGTGCTGCGCTGGAACGGAATGCTGTACGTCTTGCCGTCGACCTGCGAGTTGGCCAGGAAGCCGGGGAAGAAATCGTTCACGTACTCGCTGCCGCCGTCTTTGGCAATAAATTCGTCCAGCGGCAGGATGGCGTCCATGTCCATCATCGTGTGCAGCTCGGTCGAGAGCATGACAGCTACGTCAGGTGGCGTTTTTCCTTGCACGGCCGCCTGGATTTTCGTCGTCGTGTCCTGGTAGCTGCCTGTGTAGACCGGCTTGACGGTAATGCCCGGGTTCGCCTTGTTGAACTCTTCTGCCATCCCGTCGACGATTTTGGTCAGGGGACCGCCGACTGCCACCGGATAAAAGAAGGACAGCTCGGTATTTTCCGCGGGCTTTGTCTCCGGCGTCCCCGTCTGCGCAGCTTGTCCCGTCTGCCCCGACGAATTGCCGCTTGTGGTGGAAGTCCCGCTGGAGCACCCTGTAATAAGCGCCAGACTCATGGCGACTGAAAACAGACTTTTCACTACTGTACGCATCGCAGTATCTCTCCCTTTTCTGTTCCGGCCGTGATGGCCAAATTTTTTCCCGATTGCGAATCAAACAGGCTGACTTGCTCTGCGGCAAAGCCGACGCGCAGCACATCTCCCCGGCGGCACGGCCATTGCCCGTTCCATTTTGCCTTCCACAGCTTGTCGCCCAGCCTGAATTCCACAATCGTCTCGGAACCGAGAATCTCCACGCCCTGCACGCTGACAAGCAACGAACGGCTCTCATCGAGCGGGCTGCCTGCCTCCAGCGGCTGCAACGCCTCGGGGCGCACGCCGAGCACAACGGGCGTCCCGCCCTTGATGCCTGCCTGTAGACCGAGCGGCAAAAACCGTCTGCTCGGGTCATTCGTCAGCTCGACGCCGGACTGCGCGCCATTGCTTCGCCAAACGCCCTCTGTCGTATTCATCGGCGGCGCCCCGGTAAATTCGGCCACAAACAGGTTCGCCGGACGGTTGTACACGTCGAGCGGCCTGCCTACCTGCTGCACCTCGCCGTCGCGCAGCACCATCATCCGGTCGCCCATTGTCATCGCCTCGACCTGGTCGTGCGTGACGTAAATCATCGTGATTCCCAGCTCCTGTTGCAGTTGCCGAATCTCCGTCCGCATATGCCCGCGCAGCTTGGCATCGAGATTGGACAGCGGCTCGTCCATCAGACAGATCGGATGCTGGCTGACAATCGCCCGGCCGAGCGCCACCCGCTGCCGCTGACCGCCCGACAGCTCTTTTGGCTTTCTGTGCAAAAGCTGGGCGATCCCGAGCATCTCGGCCACCAGCTCCAGCCGCTTGGCCTGCTCCTGCTTGTCCACTTTGCGAACCTGCAAGCCGAACAAAATGTTATCTTTGACCGTCAAATGCGGATACAAGGCGTAATTTTGAAAGACCATGGATATATTTCGCCCGCTCGGCGCGACTTCGTTGACTCGCTTGCCGCCAATCAACAGCTCTCCTTCGCTGATGTCTTCCAGTCCGGCAATCATGCGCAGCGTCGTCGATTTGCCGCAGCCCGAAGGACCGACCAGCACAAAAAACTCTCCCGGCGCAATGAGCGCGCTGACTTCATTGACGACCTTTTGCCGCTCGTACATTTTGGAAATGCGTCGCAATTCCACTTCTGCCACGACAATCCCCCCTGAACCTCTGGCGTTGGTGCTTCATCACCCGATCATATCAACCGCTTGATAAGCAAATATTTGGAAAATGTAAAGCTTTTATCTACATTGCTGCTGCTCTTGCCTGTCGTGCGCGCTGCCATCCAGCGTAGGCAGGACAAAATCCGGCCGGATGCCCGCACGCTCCAGCTCATGGCACGTCGTCACCCCTGTCAGCACGAGCGCGGTTTTCATTCCGCTGTTTTTGCCGAGCAAAATATCCGTCTCCAGCCGATCGCCTACCATCAGGCACTGTTCCGGCCGGACGTTCAACTGCTGAAAAACTTGCTCCGCATAGAAGCGGGACGGCTTTCCCGTCATGGCCCAGACAGTCGCGCCGCCTGCGGTTTCAATCGCCTGCGCCAGCGCTCCCGTATCCGGAATCGCACCGCCTGGTACGGGGCATACCGGGTCAGGGTTGGCTACAATCAGCTTGGCTCCGTTTCGCAGCGCATCGGCCGCCAGCAGCAATTTTTCGTAGGTGAACGTTCTGTCCATGCCGACCAGCACATGCGTAGCTTGCGACGGCGCTTGCACCTGCCTGATCTGAAAACTCGCCAGCTCTGCGGCAAGCTCGCGCTCCCCGACAACCAGCACACGCGCGCTGTCTGCCTGCTGCTGAAAATACAGGCCCGCCGCATAAGCTGCCGTCATGATTTCCTCGCGCTCCACGCAGAGGCCAAGCTTTTCCAGCCGCGCCTGGCAGTCCGCTCTCGTCTGCACCGTGGTGTTCGTCAAAAACATGATCTTCTTCTCGTTCGCACGCAAGGCGGCAAACGTTTTTCCCACGCCGGGCAGCAGCCGATCCCCAATGAAGATCGTCCCGTCCAGATCAAAAAAATACGCGTCATACAAAGCGGTATCTAACAAAGCCTCCTGCTCGCTCCTTTCTTTTTGGGGAAACACAAAAAGCCCTCACGCAAGACAACAGCATGCAAACAACAAACCGATACCATCGGTCCGCATTGCCAAAGCTGTCGCTGCATGAGGGCTTTCTCCACGTCTCGGCCCACTTACAGACGTTATTCACTTGGTGACTTTAAGACAAGCATAGCAGGGAAGTGTTAAGAGAGTGTTGAGCTTTGCTCTCGTTTGTGTAAATCGCGCCCGACTTTTGCCCCGTAGCCTTCCAGCATCACCTGAAAAATCAGGCGATTCCACTCTGTCTCGGCCACTCCCGGATGCTTGGGGATTTGGATGGCCTGAAACAACAGACTGGCGATCAGCTCGCTCGGAATATCGCCCCGAATCGCTCCGTCCTGCTTGCAGGTGTCAATCAGCTCGATCAGCCGCCGATTCAGCAAATGATGCTGCTGGCGCAGTGTCGTCATCGCCTCGTTCACGCCGGGAGACGACTAGCCGTTCACAAACGGAGCAAACAGCAAAATCTGGTGAATGTCCGCGTACTTCATAAACGAGTCAAACATCTTCCGCAATCTCGCCAAAGGAGCCGGCTCGCTGTCTGGTCGCTCGTATTCGCTCATGACTTTTTCCATCAAATGGACCATCAAAGAGGCGATCAGCTCGTCCTTGTTGGAAAAATACTCGTAGATGGTGCTGCGGCTCACATTCAATTGATCGGCTACCAGCTTGAAATGAAAGCCAGCGTAGCCTTTTTCCACGAGTATCTTGCCCGACACTTCGTACAGTTCGTCGATGTGCAGTTTTTGTCTCGCCATGCGCAACACCTTCTTTGCCTGCTTTTTTCCCTGAACGGCTTCCCGCTTTCGTCGCTTCCTGCCGCTTAATTATGAACAGTTTACACAAGCTGCTACCCAAGCTCAACCCTTGCGGCAGCACAAAAATCAGGCAGGAAAAAATCCCCTGGTCGCCCCCTGCCCCGGTACGTCCTGTGCGCATCCCAACGCCCAATACGAACGCTTCTGCCAGCTTTTCCGCTTTACGCGTCGATCGTTTCATTTTTCAGACTATTAACCTCCCGACATGTATAATAAAGCTCTTCACCATTAAACGTGCTTGATCTTCCTCTAGCGTAGTTTTTCACTTTTTTATATGGCTGGTTTACACTCCAGCCGAATTCGAATCTTGAACCGCTCGATGTTGCGATACCCATAGGCTCGTCGCTTGATGACTTTCACTTTGTTGTGTGTCCCTTCAATCGGAGCATTTGTAACTCGAAACGAAAAATAATTCTGAACCGACTGTCGCCATTGAACGATTGTTTTTGCAATCGAACGGACGGCAGAGGTGGGAGATGTGAGGTGCTCGGTTATCCATTGTTGGAGTGCTTCTTTTCCCGACTCTTCTGTCTGAGCTGCATATACCGTTCTCATGTGCTGAAGAGCGTTGTAAAGGCGTTCCAAATGGGGATCTTGAGCGAACCAGGCTTTCAATTCCTCCTGTTCCTCAGGTTTCAGTTTATCAGGAGGTGTGTGGAGCAGACGTTGTTCATGTCTACCCCGGCGATGAGTTCCCCGCGAACGGGTACGTTTACGAGCAGCTTCTAACGATTTGGAGAAGAGCTGAATGACGTGGAACTTGTCCGCTACTACCGTGGCATCCTTCCAAACACCGCGAACCGTCTCAGCCATTCCAGGAGCCAAGTCTGTCACAACAACCTGTGGAGGCGTAGCAAAGGGCCAGTTCATGAGAGCCTGACGAACCTGCTCACGTGAACGCCCTTCTGTAACCTGCCAGATATGCCCGCTTTGTGCATCCATGAGGTTGACACCGTACTTGTGTCCTTTTTGGAGAGCAAACTCGTCCAGACAGACCATAGTAGGCGTAAGATGATCTTGGGGCTTAGCGAGAAGCTGAGGAGCCAGTTGGTAATACCACCGTTCCAATGTCGTATAGCAGATTCCGAGTTGTTTGGAAACGCTAAGCAAATCCCTCTTCTGACACAACTCAACGGCCATTTGACGAAACGCAAAAGTAGCCGTTCCTCGATAGGGAATTCCATCCCATTCGAGAGTCCAGGTGATCTGGCAATCGTGGCAACGTTGTCGATATACAGGAACACGTACCCAGACAGTACCCCATGAAGGAATAAAGCGGTGACGAAGAAGACGGTACCCTGGGCGAGCATGATTGGTGCTCTCTTTCAGGCAGAGAGGACACAGATGAGAGGCTGGATTGGGAGTGAGAGTCACTACCCAATCGGTTTCAGTCGTTTTGTCCCAATGGGAAAGTTGAAACGATGGAAGGCCGATTAAGTCTGTGGTAAACTGGTTAGACAACGTAGATTTCCTCCTATCTTGTGATGGTCAGGACAACTTTCACGATAGAGGAACATCTACGTTTTTTCAATGTCTAGCACGGGTTATGGTGATGAATCTATAATAAGCTGATAAGTAAAAAATTGGTTTGAGAAGGTGATCGCGTGAAAGTCTCTCTGTTCATTACCTGTTTGAGTGACGCCCTGTATCCGCAGGTGGGAGAAGCGATGGTTCGCCTGCTTGCCGGATACGGCGTGCAAGTGCAGTTTCCCGATGTACAGACGTGCTGCGGTCAGCCGGCCTTTAACAGCGGATACTGGGACGAGGCCAGAGCTGCGGCCAAAACATTGCTTGCGGCTTTTGACGACAGCGACTTTGTCATTTCTCCGTCCGGCTCCTGTACGGGCATGATTCATCATTACTACCCGAAGCTGTTCGAGCACGACCCTGTGTTGCGGCAAAAAGCGGAGCAATTGCGCGACAAAACGTACGAGTTTACCCAGTTTGTCGTGAACGTGTTGGGCATCACGGACTTGGGGGCTGTTTTTCCGCACAAGGTTACCTACCATCCCTCCTGTCACGGGAGCCGCCTGCTCGGCGTCAGCGAGGAGCCGCTGCAACTGATACAGCAAGTTCGGGGACTCGATTTGGTTCCGCTTCCGTTTGCCGAAGATTGCTGCGGCTTCGGCGGTACTTTTGCCGTGAAAATGAGCGAAATATCAGGGGCGATGGTGACGGAAAAGGCCGATCACGTCCTGGAGACAGAAGCAGAGGTGCTCGTTGGCCTTGATCTGGGCTGTCTGCTCAACATCTCGGGCAACCTGCGCTTTCGCGGAGAGCCTGTGCGCGTGATGCATCTGGCTGAATTACTGTACGAGGGAGTGAAAAACGGTGAAAAGCGCTAAGGAAGCATCCGTTGCAGACAGGGCCAGGGCGGCTTTGCAGGACGAATTTTTGCGCAATGCGGTCAAATACACCACCGAGCGGCTGCGGGACGGTAAGCAGCTAGCAGCGTCAGAGCAAGGCAACTGGGAGGAGTGGCGCGAGCGCGGACGGCAAATTCGCTTGCATACGATCGCCCACCTCGACTATTACCTCAATCAGTTCATCGACAACGCCCGCGCGAACGGCGCCCAGATTCATTTTGCCTACACGGCGGAAGAAGCGGCGGCGATCACGCTCGCCATCGCCGAGAAACGCGGAGCGCGCACCGTCGTCAAGTCAAAGTCGATGGTGTCCGAAGAAGTACACATCAACGAAGCGCTGGAAGCACAAGGCATCGAGTCGATCGAAACCGATCTCGGCGAATACATCATTCAATTAGCGAAAGAAGGACCGTCGCACATCATCATCCCCGCCATCCACAAAAACAGGACGCAAATCGCGGAGCTTTTGTCGAAAGAAGCAGGCGAGGCGCTGCCCCCCGATACGGCCGTGCTCGCCGGGTTTGTGCGCCGGAAGCTGCGCGAAAAGTTCCTCGAAGCAGACATCGGCATGACGGGCGTCAACTTCGCCATCGCCGAGTCAGGCTCCATCGTCCTGTTTGAAAACGAGGGCAATGCGCGGATGGTCAGCACTGTGCCGAAAACGCAAATCTCGCTCATGGGCATGGAGCGCATCATTCCGACCTGGGCTGACTTGGAGGTCATGGCTACGCTCCTGCCGCGCTCCGCCACCGGGCAAAAGCTGACCGTCTACATGTCCGGCATCAGTGGACCGCGCCGCGCCCTAGACAGCGACGGGCCGGAGGAAATGCACATCATCATCGTCGACAACGGCCGCTCGCTGCAGCTCGGCGACCCGGATTTTCAGGAGCTGTTGAACTGCATCCGCTGCGGAGCCTGCCTCAACGCCTGTCCCGTGTATCGGCACATTGGCGGACACGCTTACGGCGGGCCGTACAGCGGGCCAATCGGGGCTGTACTCAAGCCTGCCTTGCAAAAAAACGTGGCGGAGTGGGACGACATCGCCTACGCCTCCAGCCTGTGCGGCGCCTGCTACGAAGCGTGCCCGGTCAAAATTCCGCTGCACGACATGCTCGTCTACTTGCGCAAGCGCAAGGCAGAAGCAGGCAATACCGCCCCCGAAGAAGCATGGGCCATGAAAGGCTTTGGCTACATCATGTCCGACCACAGACGGCTCAGGCGAGTCCTTACGCTGGGCAGGCTCGGGCAAAAGCTGGGGCTGCACGACTTTGCCATCAAAGCGAAGCGCGGACCCTTGCAAGGCTGGAGCAAGTATCGGCACACGCCTGCGACTCATGCGCAGTCTTTTCGCGAAAAGTGGCCTGCCCTGGCGCACGTGCTCGGCGACGAACGCAAGGAACTAAGCCCGCAGCTACAAGCCCGGCTGGAAGAGGAGCTGCGCAAACGCGAAAGGAGAGTCGACGACCATGAGTGACGCGCAAAAAGCCTTCATTCAAATGATTACAAACCGACTGGGCAGGCCGATGCCCGCTTCGCCGCCTGTGCACCCGTACAAAGGCGCTCCTGATTTTTGGCGAACCCACGCGCTTGCGCTGGAGGACAAGATCGCGCTTTTCCGCGACAATTGGCAAAAAGCTGGCGGACACTTCTGCCGTTTTGCGACCATGCGTGAAGCCAAACAGTTCATCGTGGAAAAAGCGGCCGAACTGAAGGCCCGCCAGTTTCTTTTGCAAAACCAGCCAGAGCTGCTCGCGCTCGGGCTATCCGAGAGCTTGCCCGACTCCACCTTCACCGTCTGGCATCCAGCCAATCGCGACGTGCTGCTGGCACAGGCAGCCCAAGCCGATATCGGCATCGCGCTCGTCGATTGCGGCGTCGCGCATACCGGAACGGTCGTCGTGACCTCGTCGGAAAACAGCGGACGCTCGGTCAGCCTGCTGCCTGCCGTGTTTATCGCCATCCTCCCCGCAGAGCGGCTCCGGACAAGGCTCGGGGAAGCGTTGGCTGCCTACGACGGACGCGAGCTCGCAGACTTTCCTGCCGGGATTCATTTCATCTCCGGCCCCAGCCGTTCCGCCGATATCGAAAACGATCTGACCATCGGGGTGCACGGCCCTGGCGTCGTGTTTGTTTTGCTCGTCGGCTAAGCACCCGGTCGCGCCCTGGCCTGCGGGAAGCGCGCTCTTTTTCCGGCGTCGTCACGTGTTACAATAGCTTTTGGAAAAAACCGGATTGTACAGGAGTGTTGAAATGGACCTCTCCAGGCTCGCCAAAAAAAACCATTACGAACACATCACCGAGCAGTTAAAAGCGCTCATTCTCAACGGAGAGCTGCCACCCGGAGCCAAGCTCCCCTCCACCAAGGAGCTGTCGGAGCGATTCGGCGTCGGCCGCTCCACCACGCGCGAGGCGCTCAGTGCCTTGAAGGCGATGGGGCTGATTGAGATTCGCCAGGGCGGCAATTGCACGGTAAGAAGCATCCCCTCCCCTGCGCACAGCCTGCTGCCTGATCTCAGCGGCTTGCAAACGAACAAACAAACCATTCTCGAACTGATCGAGGTGCGAAAATCGCTGGAAGTCTCCAACGCCGCCATCGCTGCACTCAAGCGTGACGATCACGACCTGCACTCCTTGGAAGCCATCCTCGCGGAAATGGAGCAGCACGTCGGCGCCGAGGAAGTAGGCGAGCGCACCGATCTGCTTTTTCACCTGACACTCGCCAAAGCCACCCACAACTCCATCCTGGCGCATCTGTTTGAATCGCTCTCCCACCAAATGGAAATCGGCATTCGCGAGACTCGCAGAATGGAAATTTACTCGAACCACTCCGTCTCCGCGCAGTTTTTCCACGAGCATAGAGCGATCTACGAAGCGATCAAGAGCAAAGACCCCGAAGCGGCCCAGTCCAGGATGAAGGAACATCTGCTCCACGAAAAGAGCATTCTCCTGAAGTATTTGGCTGATTGAACCCCGCGCAAAAAGGCTTGTCGAGCAACGGACTCGGCGGCCTTTTTTTCTGTCTCGCTCCCCCCTCGTTCCGGCATGCAAAATAAACCGGTAGGCAAGCCTGTCAGAAAACTTGGCGCAGACTTAGTTGCGCTGATACTGGATAAGAATCTTATACATTCTTCTCTGTACAAAAAAATATTGCAAACCGCCAAAGAAAGGTTTACATTTTTCCTGAATGATAATGATTTTTATTATCAATGTATAAGAATCTACTTATATGGTAATTAAGGGGATGTTTTCAGATGATGAAAAAATGGGGTTACCCGCTGTCCGCCGTTGTGCTCGGATCTTCTCTCTTGTTGTCTGCTTGCGGCAGCACCGAGACGGCAAAGGAAGAGAAAAAGCCTGAAGCCGCTCAACCGGACAAGCCGGCCGCTGCCGAAACCGCCGCGAACACCGCTGCCGTAGACCTGCAAGCTCCCATCGACGCCTACCGCAAATGGGTCATTGAACAGACAGACCAGTTGGTAAAAGCGACGGAAAGCTTTACGGCCGCCGTCAAAGCTGGCGACATGGAAAAAGCGAAAAGCGAGTACGCGCCAGCTCGCGCCTACTTTGAACGAATCGAGCCGATCGCGGAATCGCTCGGCGACTTCGACCCGTGGATTGATGCTCGCGAAGGCGATGTTCCCGATAACGAATGGCGCGGCTATCACAAATTGGAAAAAGCTCTCTGGGAAACCAAGTCCGTCGCTGACCAAGGCCCGGTGGCAGACCAGCTTCTGCAAGACGTCAAGCAACTGCGCGTGAAAGTCGAGAGCGTGGATATCGACGTGAAAATGCTCGTAACAGGCGCAGTAGAGCTTTTGAACGAAGTTTCGACCAGCAAGGTGACAGGCGAGGAAGAGCGCTACTCCCACACCGACCTGTACGATTTCGCGGCAAACGTAGAGGGCGCACACGAGATTTTCAAAGTGCTCAAGCCTGCTGTCGATGCCAAGGACGAAGCTTTGTCCAAAGAGATCGAAACCCGTTTTGCCGAGCTTGACGCAGCGCTCGCGCCTTACCGCAAGGACAACGGCTACGTGTTGTACACCGAGTTGAAGGAAGACCAGGTGAAAAAACTGAGCCAGTCTCTCGATGCCCTGGCTGAACCACTGTCCAAAATGGGCACGATCATTGGGGGCTAACCTGATGGAAAACAAGCATCCCGCAAGCGACAACACAAAGCTGACACGTCGCGAGGCACTGAAGCTGGCGGGTGTCGGCGGACTCGGGCTGATTCTCGGCGCTACCGGCGTGAAATCGCTGCTGCCGTCCGCTTCTTCCAGCGAAAAAGCCGCTGCAGCGCCTGTGCTTGCCGACGGCATCATTCCTTTTTACGGCAAGCATCAGGCCGGGATCATTACACCTATGCAGGATTTTATCTGCATGGGTGCTTTTGATTTAACGACGGCCTCGCTCGACGATGTGCGCAAGCTGTTCCAGAGCTGGACCGCAGCAGCAGCCCGCTTGACGGCTGGCAAAACCGCGGACGAGGAAAGCGGCAGCCCTCACCTCCCGCCCGCCGATACAGGCGAGAGCGCGGGGCTGAACCCGATGCGCCTGACGATTACGTTTGGACTCGGCGCTTCCTTCTTCGACGAGCGCTTCGGACTGTCTGGCAAACGGCCCGCCGCTCTGGTCGACTTGCCCCGCTTCAACAGCGATGAAATACGCAAGGAATGGTCTGGCGGCGACGTCGTCGTCCAGGTGTGCGCCAACGATCCGCAGGTGGCTTTTCACGCGCTGCGCAACCTGGCCCGCATCGCGCGCGGCAAAGCTGTCCTCCACTGGGTTCAGGAAGGCTTTCAGCGCACGGGCGCAGCCGATCCGAGCGGTTCTACCCCGCGCAATTTGATGGGCTTCAAGGACGGAACCAACAACCCGAAGGTCAGCGACCCGGCTGTAGCCGATGAAGTCGTCTGGGTGCAACCTTCCGACGAACCGGCCTGGATGACTGGCGGCAGCTACATGGTCATGCGCAGAATCCGCATGCGGATCGAGGTCTGGGACCGCTCTGCCCTGGACGACCAGGAAAATACGTTTGGCCGACATCGCGACTCCGGTGCGCCGCTCGGAAAAACAAACGAGTTCGACGATCTGGAGCTGGACCGCAAAGACGCTAACGGCAATCCGGTCATTCCAGTCAACTCCCACGTCGCTCTCGCCCACATGGAAGGCAAAGTCAAAATACTGCGCCGCGGCTACTCTTATTCGAGCGGACTGGATGCGCGGACCGGGCAGTTGGACGCCGGACTGCTGTTCATCTGCTTCAACCGCGACCCGCGCAAGCAGTTTATCCCGATGCAACAAAAGCTCGCGTCTGTCGATTTGCTCAACGAATACATCACCCACGTCGGCAGCGGCCTGTACGCCTGTCTGCCGGGTGCCAGCGAAGGCGGCTACATCGGAGACACACTGTTTTAACCAACTAGCAAGGATGGAGTGAATCCCTTGAAACGCTATCTTTTTTCCGTTTTCCTCTGCCTGCTGCTGCTTCTCTCCGGGCTGTCGTCTGCCTTCGCAGCGCCACTTGCTTCCGAGCAGCTCAAACAGTTGATCGCCCTCTCCAGCGACGCGCTCATCAGCAGCGGCGATAAAAATTGGGACGAAGCGACAAAAGCCGTTGCCAGCATGAAGACGATCTGGGCTGCGAACGCAGAGGATACTTCAGCAGACGCACAGGCGCTGTCGGCTGCCATCGCGCAAGCCGAGCAAGCTCTCGCCCAGGTACAGTCCAAGCCGGAGGACGCGGCCGCAGCCATCTCCAACCTGGCCAAAGCCGCCGATCGCTACGTCACGGCCCAGGAATCACCGGCACAGCCAAAAGAAAAGGCGCACAAGCAAATCGCTGCCCTGCTGCCTTTTCTGGAAAAAAGCCTGGCTGCAGTCGAAGCAAGCGACTGGACACAAGCCAAGCAGCAGTACAACAGCTTCGTCGAAGGCTGGTACAAAGCCGAAAGCCTCGTTCGTTCGGAAAACGCCGCCGTCTACGGCGATATGGAAGTGAAAATAAGCGGCGCACGCATCGCCTTGAACACCGAGCCGCCCAATCCGCAAAAAAGTACGGAAAAGCTGCAATCGCTGCTGCAAGCGGTCCAAGACTACGTGTCAGGAAAAGCCGGGCAGCAGGCGGCGGGGGCGACAGACTCCACAGAGCAGCCGTCCATCTCCACCCTGCTTGAACTCATCGGCTCTGTGGAGGCGGACATCGCCAGCCAGAACGCGGAGGAAGCGGCCGGAAAAATGGACACCTTCATCGCCACATGGCCTCTGGTGGAAGGCGTGGTCATGACCAAATCGCCCGCGACCTACAGCAGCATAGAAGCCAAGATGGTCGCCGTACCGACGCTGATTTTGTCCAGCCCGCCACAGTGGGACAAAGCAGCCGCCCTGCTCGCTGAGATGAAGGCAGAGCTGGAGCCGTTCGCCACCGCTTCCTCCTACACCGCCTGGGATGCGGGACTGATTTTGTTCCGCGAAGGCTTGGAGGCGATACTGATTATCGTGTCGCTGCTCGCCTTCCTGCAAAAATCAGGCAATGCGGACAAGCGCAAATGGATTTGGTCAGGCGCCGCGCTCGGGGTAGCGGCTTCGGCGATCCTCGCCGTCGTGCTCAGCATCGTCTTTTCCAACCTCACGACAGGCAGCTCCCGCGAGACAATCGAAGGCATTACCGGACTCATTGCCGTGTTCTTCATGCTGACCATCGGCGCCTGGCTCCACAAAAAGTCGAATTTGCAGGCGTGGAACGATTTTGTGCAAAAATCAATCGGCTCCTCGCTGGCAAAAGGCGCGCTCTGGTCGCTTGCTTTCACTGCGTTTCTCGCTGTCGTCCGCGAAGGCGCGGAAACGATCATTTTTTACATGGGGATGGCCGCGACGATTTCCATGACCGACCTGATGCTCGGCATCGTCGGAGCGCTGGTCGTGCTCGCCGTCATCAGCTTCGTCATCATCAGGCTGAGCGCGCGGATTCCTGTCCGTCCGTTCTTCCTCGTCGCCAGCCTGCTGCTTTACTACATGGCCTTCAAGTTTATCGGGGTCAGCATCCATGCGCTACAGGTCACAGGCACCCTGCCTGCGCACAGCGAGGACTTCCTGCTCCACCTGCCGGACCTCGGCATTTATGCGAACTGGGAGACGACGATTCCGCAGCTTGTCATCCTGGCCGTCATTTTGCTCAACTTGTCGATTTACTCGTGGAAAAGGCCAGCCAAAAGGGTCCCACGCGTAAACTGACCGGAACAGAAGGGAAAAAAACGCAGCTTGCTGGCACTCCGCTTTGCCAGAAGCTGCGTTTTTTCGTGAGATCGCAACCATTTGCCCCACCGTCCGCCGCCTCCGAATGACCAGTTACAAAATTTTACAAAATCTCCATAAGATATGGACAAACCACAAATTTTACGCAAAAATGAAACGTTATATTGGCGAGGTGTAACTTTCCATTTACATTTTTCGTCATTAGGAGGATAGCAATATTCTTTTTGGATTGGAGAGAAATATGGGGGTAACATCTAATTCCGTAAAAGTTGACGTGAAAACGGCTTCCCGCTTCCGGCAAAATATCGTCTACCTGCTGATTCGTCAATTGCGCCCACACCAGTGGACGAAAAATTTGCTCGTCTTCGCAGCACTGCTCTTTTCCTTGCACAAAGTCAGCACGGATGTCATTGGCAAATCGTTGTTCGCGTTTTTGTTGTTCTGCTTTGTATCCGGCTGCGTCTACATCCTGAACGACTTCGTGGACATCAAAAACGACCGGAACCACCCGGAAAAGCGGTTTCGGCCCATGGCCTCCGGCACCCTGCCGCCTGCGCTTGCCCTGGCGTTTGGTGCGCTGCTGTTGGCTGGCTCGCTTTTTTCCGCCTTTTACTTTGATCGGTTGTTCGGGGTTGTCCTCGCTGTTTATTTTGTGCTCAATGTCGCCTATTCGCTCAAGCTCAAGCACGTAGTCATTCTCGACGTCATGATTATTTCCGCAGGGTTTGTGCTGCGGGCCATCGGCGGCAGCCTGATGATTAACACGCCGTTCACGCCGTGGTTTTTGCTCTGCACCATGCTGCTGGCCCTGTTTTTGGCGATCAGCAAACGGCGCCACGAGCTGCTTCTGCTGCAAGCGGACAAAGGAACGCATCGCAAAGTACTGGACAGCTATTCGTCCGAATTGTTGAATCAGCTCAATACAATTGTCACTACGGCGACGATTATCAGCTACAGCTTGTTCACCTTTACTTCGGGACGCACGATTCATCTGATGTGGACAATCCCGTTCGTGATCTTCGGCATTTTCCGCTACCTGTACCTGATTACGATCACAGACAAAGGCGGCAGTCCTGAAAAAGTGCTGCTGCAGGACAAGCCGATTCTCATCACAGTCGTGCTCTACGCCATCACCGTAGCGGGCATCATTTACACCTTTGAATATTAATCACACAGACAGGTTGTGGATCACACTATGCCATCTATCGTTCTCATCCTCATCTCGGTGCTGCTCAGCGCCAGCGGTCAGATTGCCATGAAAATGGGGGCGTCCTCGCTGTCCGGCAACAATGACATGCTGCTGTTGAAGTTTCTGCATTATTTCACCAACCTGCCGATCATGGCGGGGCTTGCGCTTTACGGACTGTCTGCGTTCATCTGGATCGCCGCGCTGGAAAAAGTGCAGCTTTCCTACGCGTATCCCATGGCGGCCCTCGGGTACGTGCTGGTAGCCGGGCTGTCCTTTTTGATCTTTCACGAGCCGCTGTCGCTCACACGTATCGTCGGGCTGGCGATCATCGTCGTTGGCGTGGTTGTCATTTCCCAATCGTAATCACCAAGAAAGAGGAGCTTGCCCATGTTTTATGCGATCGCGCCATTTATTGGCTGGCTTGTGTCCGGAGTAACCAAATTTTTGATAAATTACCTTCGCTTTGGACCAGAAGCGAAAAAGATGGTCGGAAACGGCGGCTTTCCCAGCACGCACACGACCGTCATGGTCACCACCGTGTTTTTGATCGGCTTGCAGGAGGGCTTCACTCATCCTGTTTTCGGTCTGGGCGTGGCGGTGACGTTTATTGTCATCATTGACGCAACCGGGCTGCGCCGAGCCGTAGGCAAGCATGCCGCCGCACTCAACAAGCTGGCAAAGAAGCACCCTGGCAGCCTGTTGCCCACGCCGCTGCGCGAGAGCATGGGCCATACCAGATGGGAAATTGCCGGAGGGCTGGTGCTGGGGATCATGCTCGCCACGCTCCTGCACCTGTTGGCTGGCGCCTTCCCAGTCCTTTAGCTTGCAAAACAGGAGACATACAGATGAATAACCGTACTGCAACGTATTCGTTTTTGATCGGGGCCGCTTTGCTGTTTTTTATGGCCGCGATCGTGCTTTGTACCTCGATTTTCTTTTTGTTGGGCATCCCGGTCACGGCCGTCAGCTTCTGGCTCGCCGTCTTCGCCGCTTTGGCCTGCATGTTCGCCATGACGGCCGTATTTGTGCCTCTCCGCCGTCCAACCTGGCTGCTCGCCCTGCTCGCGGGACTTGGCCTCGTCGTCGGAAGTAGCTGGTACATCAGCGCCAATACGTTCGACCTTTCCTTTGACGGGCAGACCTATCACCAGGAAGCGATCATTTTGCTGAAAAACGGCTGGAATCCGGTCCACGACGCGCCCGTGCTCAAGCCGCTCGCCAAGCCAATCGAGGAAATGGACAACAAGGAGATTTTGTCCGCGTTCCACCTCTGGATCAATCATTACGCCAAAGGGCCGTGGATGCTGGATGCCGTCATGTACAAGGTGACCGACCAGATTGAAGTCGGGAAAATATTCAACCTGCTGCTCATGGCCGCTTCCTTTTTCTTCAGTCTGGCTGCCATAAGAGTCGCCTTTCCCGCGAAAAAAGGGCTGGGGATCGTCCTGGCGCTGCTTTTGGCCGGCAATCCGGTCAGCGTCACGCAGGCTACGTCCTACTACATTGACGGACAGCTCGGCTCGCTCGTGCTCATCATCTGCGCGCTCGGGTACTTGCTGCTCAAGCGCTATCACACCTGGATCATGCTGGCTCTCTGCTCGGCGCTCATGCTGCTGGCACAGATCAAATTCACGGCGCTGGTATACGCCGTGCTGCTCGGCTGCGCCTTGCTGGTGCTCTTCTTTTTCTACGATCGGCAAAAGCGCTGGAAAAGACTCCTGACGTGGCTCGCAGCGAGTCTGGTTATCACCGTCCTGGTAGTGGGCTACAATCCGTACGTCACCAACACGCTCGCCAAAGGGCATCCGTTTTATCCGCTGGCGGGCAAAGGAGCGGTCGATATTATGACCTCGAACAGCCCGCATGATTTCAAAGGCATCAACCCGGTGAGCAAGCTCGCGATTTCGCTGTTCGCCAAATCAGAAAACATCGCCACGCCAAAAGAAACGACGCTGAAATGGCCCTTTACCGTCTCGACTCCGGAGTTGAAAGTGTTTCTCTCCCCGGACGTCCGCGTGGCAGGCTTCGGGCCATGGTTCGGGGGAGCTGTGCTGATCGCCCTCCTGCTCGCGCTTGGCTTGCTTGTAGACCCGGAGCGGAGAAAAGCCGTGCCGTTTTTCATCGCGAGCGGCATCCTGCTCGCCACGGTGCTCGTCAACCCGGAAAGCTGGTGGGCGCGGTATGTTCCCCAGCTCTGGCTGATTCCCGTTCTCGTGGCATTGGCAGGCTGGGAGGCGCGCTCTGCCTTGTTGCGCTACGGAAGCACGCTCCTGGTCGGCGTCATGTTCGTCAACATGCTGCTGGTTGGCAATGCACATCTGCTGGCGCAAAAATCCGTCAACGAAATGGCGCGGCAGCAGTTACAAGACATCAAAGCTGCGAACAAGACGATGGTCGTCGATTTCCGCCACTTCAACGCCAACCGCGTGCGGCTGCAGGAAGCCGGGATTCCGTTCGTAGAGCAAAAAATCAGCGACGAGCAAAACGTCAAAGGCATTGTCAGCTCGCGGGCGATCTACTACTTGCAGTAACCCGCTTCGTTATTTGGCGCTCGCTCTGTATGCACAAACGGGATCAAACAAAAAACCTTCTCAGCGACGCTGAGAAGTTTTTTTCATGTGGTGCTGCACTCTCCTGTTTACTCGTGGAAAAACAGCGGCAGCTACAGCTTGATCGCAATCAGTTTCAGCTCTGTCAACTCTTCGACGGCATACTTGATGCCTTCGCGGCCAAAGCCGCTGTCCTTCACGCCACCGTATGGCATGTTATCCACCCGGAAGGTCGGGATGTCGTTAATCATCACGCCGCCCACTTCCAGCTCTTCTGCTGCGCGCATGGCTGCATGAATATCGCTCGTGTAAATCCCTGCTTGCAGGCCGAAACGGGAGTCGTTTACTGCCGCAATCGCCTCGTCCATCGTCTCAAACGGCGTGACGACAACGATTGGCCCAAACACCTCCTGGCAAGACACGGAGGAATGGCTGCTCACGTTGGTCAGGATCGTAGGGGCAAAAAGTCGGTCGCTCACGGCTTTGCCGCCTGTTACGACGCGCGCTCCGGCGTCAACCGCTTCCTGTACCCACGCCCCCATCCGCTCATGATCTTTGGCGGAAATGACGGAGGACATGTCGGTTGCCTCCTGCAGCGGGTCACCCAGCACGAGCTTTTCTGTCGCTGCCTTGAACTTTTCCAGAAACTGTTCGTACTTGCTCTGGTGAACGTAGACGCGTTGCAGCGAGATGCACACCTGACCGCTAAAGGAGAAGGCTCCTGTCACGCAGCGATCGACCAACGCTGGCGTGATCTCTACGTCGTGGTCGATAATGACCGCGGAGTTGGAGCCAAGCTCCAATGTCACGCGTTTCAGACCTGCCTTGTTTTTCATCGCAATCCCGACCGCAGGACTGCCCGTAAACGTAATCGCGGCGATCCGGCTGTCGCTGACGAGCTTTTCGCCTACGACCGCGCCTTTTCCCGGAAGGATGTTCAACGCGCCGGCCGGCAATCCGGCCTCGGCAAAAATATCGGCCAAAATCAGCGAGCTGAGCGGAGTCTGACTGGCTGGCTTCAGTACGACCGTATTTCCTGCCGCAATCGCCGGACCTACTTTGTGGGCAACCAGGTTAAACGGGAAGTTGAATGGCGTAATCGCCCCGACCACGCCGATCGGCTTGCGCACGGTAAAAGCGAGTCGTCCCTCGCCTCCCGGAGCCGCATCGAGCGGTACGGTTTCCCCGTGAATCCGCTTTGCTTCCTCTGCCGCGAATTTGTACGTCTGAATCGTGCGGGCGATCTCGACCCGTCCCGTGCGCAGCGGTTTGGCAGCTTCCTGGGCGAGAATCACAGCCAGCTCCTCTTTGCGCGCTTCCATGATCGCCACCGCTTTTTCCAAAATCAGCGCCCGCTGGCTCGCTGGCAGCTTCGCCATCACTTTTGCTGCGGCGCTGGCCGCGCGGATCGCCTCGTCGACATCCGCCTCGTTCGCCTGGGCGACCTCTGCCAGCAGCTCGCCGGAATAAGGCGAGTACAGCGGCGCGTATTCCGTTGCTTCTTTCCATTGACCGTTGATATACAGATGCTTTTTCATGCGTACCTCCCAGATGAATTAGTGGGTCACGTATTGGCTTTTCAGCACATCGGTCATGATGTCCAGCGCTTCTTGCAGTTGCTCGTCGGTAATCACCAGCGGAGACAGGAAACGCAGCACGTTGCTGTGCACACCTGCGGAAAGCACGATGACGCCGGACTCGTAGCAGCCTTTGGTCAGGCCCGCCACAAGCTCTTTGGCAGGCTGCTTCGTTTGCGGGTCGATAAACTCTACCGCGCACATTGCCCCCAGTCCGCGAATTTCCGCAATCACAGGGAACTCGGCTTGCAGCGCCTGGAAATGCGTCTTGATCGCCTTGCCGATCTCTTTTGCGCGCCCGGACAAATTTTCGCGCTCCATTTTTTCGATCACAGCGAGCGCCGCTACGCAACCGAGCGGGCTGCCGCCGTAAGTGCCGCCGATTTCCCCCGGATTTGGCGCGTCCATGATCTCTGCGCGACCTGTCACAGCAGAGATTGGCAAGCCAGCCGCAAGCGACTTCGACATCGTAATGATATCAGGCTCGATTCCGAAGTGAGTCGAAGCGAACATCGCTCCGGTCCGGCCGAAGCCTGTTTGAATTTCATCGGAAATGAACAAGATATTGTGCTTTTTGCAAATTTGGAAGACGCCTTGTACGAATGCTACTGGCGGCACGATGAAGCCGCCTTCGCCCTGGATCGGCTCCATGATGACAGCCGCGACTTCTTCCGGCGCGACTTCTGTCAGGAGGAAGTCTTCGAATTGGCGCACGCAAAATTGCGCGTACTCATCCTCTGTCATGGAAGCAGGCTTGTTCAGCGGATAAGGGAATTGCGCCTTGTAGGTAGCTGGCGCGAACGGCCCCATCTCGAATTTGTACGGCTTCACTTTGGAGGTCAGCGACATGCCGAGCAGTGTGCGTCCGTGGAAGCCGCGGCTAAACGATACGATACCGGGACGTCCGGTGTATTTGCGGGCGATTTTCACGGCGTTTTCCACCGCTTCCGCTCCGCTGTTGGCAAACATCGTTTTCTTTTCGAAGCTGCCTGGCGTGATTTCGGCGAGCTTTTCCGCCAGTGCCACATACGGCTCGTACATGCCTACGTGGAAGCAAGGATGGATGTATTTGTCCAGTTGCTCTTTGACCGCGTCGACTACTTCCTGCGGACAATGCCCTGCGTTCAAAGTGCCGATCGCGCCTGCCAGATCAATGAACGTGTTGCCATCTACGTCTGTCACGAGCGCGCCGGAGGCTGTCTCTACAAAAACCGGGGTGTTGTTGCCGATGCCTTTTGGCACAAACTGTTTTCTTTTCTCGATCAGGACGGACCCCTTCGGACCAGGTACACCAGCGGCTACATTGACGAATTTGCGTTGTTTGGACATATCGTGATCTCTCCTCGTATGAGATTGATAACAGCAAGGTGATGCCTTCGCTGACGATATGTAGCAATACTCGTGCCAAGCGAAAAAGCTTGCCGGAAGCGCATTTGCCGCACGCGCGCGGTGTACGTTTATTCAAAAATGAATTGAAGACCACGAAATTCCCGATTCATTTTTGAATGAAAAATTCATTTTTGAATCAAGTGGAACGAATCCGGTATTTTTGCAGCTTGCGCACGACAGACGGCTGGCTGATGCCGAGAAACTCCGCCATCTCTGCTGTCGTCCGGCAGCGCTCTGCCGCATGGCGCAGCCATTTTTCCTCCACCTGCTCCAGCGCATCCCGCAGCGACATTCTCGATGCCGCTACACTCGGCTCCATCGCTGCCTGCTCCTCTCCGACCGCCCGGATTTCGGCAGGCAGATGCTGCGGCGTAATCACGTCTTCGTCCGCCGTCACGACCATCCGCTCCAGGACGTTTTCCAGCTCCCGCACGTTCCCCGGCCAGGCGTACTGCATCAAGGCGTGGGTCGCCGCTGCATCAAGCCGCTTGTTCATTCCGTACCGCTCATTGAGCGTGCGCACGACAAGCTTCAACAGCGCGGCAATATCCTCTGGCCGATTGCGCAGGGCGGGCACATGAATCGGCACGACGTTCAGCCGGAAATACAGGTCCTGGCGAAACTTGCCTTCCTTGACCATCTTCTCCAGGTCGCGGTTGGTCGCGGCAATCAGGCGAAAATCCACGTCCCGGTACTGCATGCTGCCCACGCGCTGCAGCCGTTTTTCCTGAATTACCTTCAGCAGCTTGGCCTGCAAAGTCAGCGGCAACTCCCCCAACTCGTCCAAAAACAGCGTCCCCTGATTCGCCATCTCGATAATCCCTTGCTTGCCCTGCTTGCCTGCGCCCGTAAACGCGCCTGCCTCGTAGCCGAACAGCTCCGACTCCAGCAGCCCTTCCGGAATCGACCCGCAGTTGATTTCCACGAACTGTCCGCCAAAGCGACGGCTGTTGCGGTGAATCTCGCGCGCGATCACGTTTTTCCCGACCCCTGATTCCCCCAGAATGAGCACGGTCGAGTCGACCATCGCCACCTTTTTGATGAGGCGGTCAATGTCGCGCATCGGCTGACTGACAGCCACGAAGCCCTCCTGGTTTTTCTCGCGCAGCTCCTCGATCTCGGATTCAAACTGCTTCAATTGCTCGGTCAGGCTCTCGTAGCGACGCTTCAATTCCAAAATTTCCGTCAAATCGTGCGAATAACTGATGACCGAATGCATGCTCCCATCGGCATTCCACAACGGATAGGCCGTCACCATCAGCTTGCGGCCCCCGGGGATTTCCTGCATCATCGTCTGCGGGGTCTTCGTATCCATGACCTTGCGCGTGACGGAAGGCGAAAATACTTTTTCTTTTTCCAGCTCGATGACGTTTTTGCCCAGCAGCTCGTCTTTGCCGATCCCGTACATTTCGTAGGACGAATCCCCGACTAGCTGAATGTAGCCTTCCGGGTCCGTGATGAGCAGATGATCGCGCGACGTCTCCACAATGCCTTCCAGCACGCGGCTCATCCATCGCGCCCGGCTCTCTTCATTATTCATTCGTCCGCCTCCTTTTGGCCTCAGGCTGCTGTCGCCGCTCCCGCTTGCTTGCTCGCCCGTAAAATCTGCCTTGTCCCAAAAGCCGTGTCTGCCTTCACAGTTGTCTCTGAATCCTGTTTTTTACTCTCATTATAGAAAATAGAGCTTGCCAGAACAACGAATGCCCAGAAAGCTGAGCTTTTATCCACCACACACGTGTTCATGCAGCATCGCAACTGCTCAGCAAAAAAAGACAGCTTTTCAAGCTGTCTTTTTGCTCATTCGTACGAATCCCAGTCTCTCCAGGCAAAATGCTGCTTCGCCAGCTCTTTGAACCTCGCGCTGTCGATGCTTTCTTTTGTAACGACGCCATCGGCCCATTGGGTAAAAGACGTATTCGTCAGCGTAATATTTCCGCTTGCTGTAAGCTTTGTGAGCAGCGGGTTTTTGTTGAAGGGAGATTGCTCGTGGGATACGATGATCGCCTGAATCTCGTCGCATTCGGACAGTCCGGCTATCGGCTTGTTTGCATCAAAAGCATAGCCGATGCGCCAGTCGGTATCCTTGTGCTTCAATTTCATTTCAAGCACATGATCGCCGTGTTCGCTGTTTTCCTTGCGTACCCGAAACTCGCCGTTGGCTGAGCTTACCACCTCGCCGCTGAGCGGAACGGGCTTCAACGGCAGGTTGCCGCCAAACCCGGTATCCACCAGGTACGTCTGCCCCGCGTGCGCAAGCAAAATCGTCAGGTGCGTTTTTCCGATCTCCAAATACTGCTGCTCCGCTGGCCTGTAGACGACACCTCGGGTCAGCACGGCGTCAAAGCCGTTTTCGATCAGGAAAAAGTAGAGCAGGGAGTTCAGCTCGTAGCACAGCCCGCCTTCGCGATGGAGCAAAATTTTGCTTGCAACGTTTTCCTTCGTGATCGCTGTCGTCTTCCCCTCGATCACGCGCAAGTTTTCAAACGGGATGCTCAGCGCTGCCTTTTCCAGTACGGTGTCCAGCTTGTCAAACGTAATCGCTTCGTGTTCGGAAATGCCGATTCTTTTTCGAAACAACGCATTCAGCTCGCTCATGCTTTCTCCTCCAGATGGTTTGTTTTATACATTCTCCAAATGCCGATGCCCCGCTCTTCTGCAACCATTTGCTTTCAGATCAGTCCCATGGCGCTGCTGGGACGCGTAGCAGCTTGGGATGGAACGGCAGCGGCATCTCGCCAAATGGCCCATCACTAGAGAGCTTACTTGACGGCTACGAAATAGGGCGCGCTTATACTCAACTCCCCTCCCTCGGTCGACGCTTGCAGTCACACCTCCTTACTTATGAAAAAGCTCGACGCATATTTCACATAAAAAAGGCATGGGCAATGGTGTCCATGCCTTTTGTTATGCCAGCAATTATTCTACCACTCTGCTCTTTTCTGAATTGTATCCTAAATCGCTACTCTTTCATCTAGTTTATTGTTAATCGCTTTCCAATTTCTAACGAACACCTCTTAGAGCTGCCACCACAATGGAGCACTCAAATAAAACCAGAATATTTAGACTTAAAATCACATTATTTACATATTAAGTATTTAGAGTTAATATTATGCAGTAAGTTTATTCCATAAAAAGGGTTATGCTTCTTCTTGTTCTATTTTTTTACATATCATAATATAGAGTGGAGAGAAAATTATGAAACTAACCTCGAAAAGTATTCTAGTAGCATCATTAACCGTACTTCTAGTCACGAGTGTCACAAGCATCACAACTGCAAAGAAGTCTGAGGTAGCATTAGAAATCGCTGGCGTTACTTTTACTGAAAGAGAAATTGAAGCTAAATTGCGAGAGTCTAAAGAAAATTCTGAACTTAGCGCACAAAAAGATCTTGCACTGATGGAAAACCCCCAAATAGTTCCAGAAGATATTGGGCAGTATAGCTGGGGTACCTATACTAATCCAGTAAAATTATCATTTACAAATGGTGGAAACAAACAAATGTATTCCAATAATCCAGAGCCCATTCTCGGTAGTTATCTAAACGGAGTTGGCGCAACAATCTTAGAAAATAAGCTCGTAGCTAACGAACTGTACACCAGCGAGCTATACCATCACAATAATACTTCCTTAAACGGTGTTATCTTCGGAGTAGCGATTAAAAACAATAATAGTTACAACGCAAATATTACAGTATATGGAAATAAAATCGATTATACTACAAATAACTACCCTAGTATGGCTGCTAGTGTCCAAACGGCTGTCTTAAACTCTAGTGAGTCTACAAAATATACGATCTATCCTGGTTCAACTAAAGTGATTCTGAGCAAAGCCGTTCCAAATCAAGCGGTTGTTGACGGCGTCGTCAATTTTAAAGCTCATGAACCAAACATGGTAGCGCGTCATTTTGTGTTGGCTCCTGGTACTCCAGAGCATAAAATTTTTTCTACCAAAATTTTAACCTCTAGCGATTTGGAGAAATATAATTCTAAAATGACAACTGCGACTCTTCCAAATAATACTCACATTAGTATTATTGACGGAGAAAGCTATTTAAGCAAAAGATCCTATTCATATATTTTTGGCTTCCCTAGCACAGGAAATAAAGATGAGTATGAGCCAGCTATAACTTCAACAAGCAATTTGATTGGCTCAAATATATTGAGCGGAAACTATGGACATCGCTATATTTTAGCTATTAGAGACGTAGCGGGTAAAAAACTTCGAGTCACTGCTAATGTTAATACCTCCGGTTGCACTAATGTCCCGGCCAATTTGGTCTATTCAACCGACTACAGTAAAACTGCTAAAGATTTGACTAATTGGAAGAAGATATCGCCAGTAATCACCTCCAATTCAAGCCAAAAATATTGGGATATAACAATTCCTCCTTATGTTGCAAGTGATTTCAAGTTAAGCAATGTTGGACTTATGTTGCCATCTGGTGGTTGCGGAGACTATAGAATTGAGGTAGTAAATTAACATTCTGAATAGTCTTTGTCACGCAAGGAAAGGTATCTAAAAACCTGCTGATTTCCTCCAACACTAAGAGAAGCCAGTCACACACTTTTATATCGAGTGTGGACTGGCTTCTCTATTTTGTTATCATCAGAAAATTGCTTTCATAATAGTATACACTTCTCGTTATTACTTTTGGTTTTACCAGATTTTGCATGAGTTAACCTCCCTGTATACACTCCCCCTAAAATATGTATTAGTTTAAATTTGCTTCCTATATAAGTTAAAAGTGTTGACAAGATTATTGTACTGATAAATATTTGAAGCAATCCAATTGTCCCGCCCCAATTATGTGGAAAAACCAATACCAAACAACTAATTATGAACGGATGAATTAAATAAACAAAGAATGAATGAGTAGAGTACCAAAGTATAAGAGAAGACATTTTAGGTGTAACATTGGCTGCGTAACTAAGTCCTTTAAAAAGGAACACGAGACTCGACAGTGTATACAGGATCGTACTTGGTTTAGTAGAAGAACCAGAAGTATTTGTATACTTACTATCTAAAAGCAAAATAATTAGCGTTAACAACCAAATTAATGTAGTTTTTACGAAGGTTATCTTTTGAGTTAATCTTATAAAACGTTCAATTTCTATAGAGATATACATCCCTAACACAAAATAAAAGACCCAAACAGGAGAAAGTATTACATACGGAACTCCTAAACTTGGAAGCACGATAATACCAACTGCATGTAAATATATTGCCAAGTGCATACATAAAGAAATAAAAAATGATCCAACAAGCGTATGGTATCGCTTTTCTAGAAGCCACTTTTGAAGTACAGGAAACACCAGATACAACTGAATCATAATAACTAAAAAGTAAAGATGTACATAAGCAGTTCCACTGTATAGTTGTTTGATTAACAACGGAAAAAGCTCCATAGCATCTGTAGAGATAATCTGGTGTCGATTTGAAAAAATGAAATATATGATGCTCCATAAAAAGTATGGAAGTAAAATCTTGTTGTACCTTTTCTTTAGAAAAAGGAGAAAAGTGGTATTCTTTTTCCTCTCCGAAAAAGCAAGCCCAAATCCAGATAATAAAATAAACAACGGAACAGCATAACGAGCAATCTGATTTAACATGTAAGCAATAGAATTTTGATCGATATACCCAGCAGTTACATGGATGGCTATAACCGAAAATGCACAAAATGCCCTCAAATAATCAATCTCTTTAATTCGCATAGTTCATCTCTTTTCTATTGCCGGAATGGATTTCTTACATTATTATTCTGCATCCACTTTTCTTTATTGTTTATAAGTATATTTATTTCGTTGTTATCACTCCCGTAAATAATCCTATGCCACTTTTGCGTCTCTAATAAATCATTGTAGGTTAAATAAGGATAATCTGTTCTCCCAAATTCCCCATTTCCAAAATATGCGTAATGTAAGTCACCATTCTTAGCAATCCATCTGCTTCCCAAATTAGTCACACCATACAATAAGTTCTCAGCAAGTTCTTTATAACTCGGGTCTTTGAAATGGTTGTACATTTTGTATAGATAATTAATCTCGGCTAACTGATGATTAAGTGAAACATGAGTGGGCTTATTTCCATTTGGGTGGGCATAATCAGGTACTAACCATCCATCTCTAGAACCTCTTACAATGTATTTGTTTTTTACTGCATGGCTTTTGAAATAATTCATGAATCTTTGCGTTGCACCACAAAATTTTCTCTCCCCATACTTTCTACATCCCTCAAGAAATAAATCTGCCGCTCCAATATTAAATCTTGTATCGAAAAAACCGTCTTGAATCAAATAATCTTTTTGAAGCCAAGTCGATAAAGGGAGTGTATCCCAATAGCCCTGTTTATTTTGATTTTGTAATGCTGTATCCAGCATCACATATCCCATATCATCTGCAGCCCTACTTTCGCCAGTATACAATAAGGATTTTAGAATATAATTCTCAGGAATTCTCCAGAAAGAATAAGCTGTATGAGGTAAATAAGATTCTGGAGTTTTTATATAGTATCCATCATAGGACCATTTTCCTTTACTGGTTAAATCGAGGGCTAGCCATACATCAGACATCTTCTTGTAATTCCAAGGAACTAGCTGAGCGTCAGATTCAAGTGCCCATACCTCACTTATTAACCCTTGATAAACTGGCAAAGTAACTTCCAAGTTATAACCTTTTTCGTCTTTTGCTACTTTTATTTCCTTAGATAAATTGTATTTCTCCTCCATCGTCCCTTTACCTAATTGTGAATATACATTTGGCATACCAATCCACAAATTTTTTCCGGAAGTTTCTATAAATCCTGTGGATAGGGGAAGAGTCTCTATTTCATCCAATTTTACTATCTTCCAGACTATTTTATCTTTCTTACTATCCTGATAATCTGTATACCGAAACACTCCATTTCTACCAGGGATATATAGCGTTAGTTTGTAAGGTGAAGAGTTTTTTTTAGCCTCGATTCTTTTGATCCAATAAATATCGTCATTAGAAAACAGGTACGTTTTTTCTTTGAGCAGACCGAAATCCTTTTCCGTCTCCAGCGCCATAACAATTGGTTTTTCAAAACCATGTGTTTTCTGACCTTCAAGAAGAAAAGGAACTACAAGCATAAACAAAGCTAATAATACCAACCATTTTCTTGGTGCTTTACTCATTTAATCACCTGCTAGATGTTGTTTTTAATCCATCGAAATAAATGGGGGTTTCATTAACTATATAACAAAAATACAAAAAATTGGATACACAACTTTTGACGTATGAAAAATGAATTTGTTACAACTGAATTTACTTTTTATTAAAAGCTATATGCAAACTGTTACCATTCGAGGAACCAATGGCCCTATGTCGCTTATACCCGCCTTCTTGGCGTCTGTCGTAAAAAAGCCAAAAAGTGTCCTCGCGAAAAGTTGTCTTTTCGACGGGACACTCTCTTGTTTTGCGATCAGGTCACCCTGTCGCTTGAACGAAAAAGGCTTGGACCACCTCCTGCGACACATCCTCCAACGTCCGGTACGCATAGCGGGGAGAGCGGTCTTTATCAATCAGCACCGAGCGAACCCCTTCAAAAAAATCGGGGTGCCGCATAAAGTTTTGCGCAAGCACAAGGTCTGTCGCAAAGCATTCTTCCCTCGTTTTGCTCTTGCCATCAACGAGTTGCTTCAAGGTGACCTTCAAGGAGCTTGGAGACTTGGACAGCAGAGCTTGCTTGGTTTCCTCGGCAAACTCGCTCGCCTCTGTCTCCAGGGAAGCCAAGATTTCCTCCATCGTTGCAAAAGCAAAGTGGCGGTCAATCTGTTCGCGCAGAGCAGCAAGCTTCCCCTCTGCTGCTGGCGTCTCTGCGTACGCCTGAATCAACTGGTCCAGCTCTGCTGCCGTCTTTTCTCCCGACCAATTCTTCTGCTCCAGCTCGCGACAAAACGCTTCCAGCCGCTCGCTGGTCATGTAAACGTTCGCCGCCTGGCTGTACAGCACATCAGGCGCCTGAATGACAGCGGCCGTCAAAGCGAGGTATCGGCCGACGTGTCCTGGCGCCTGGTTTAAAAAATACGCTGCGCCAACGTCCGGGAAAAAGCCGATATTCATTTCCGGCATGGACCATTTCGTGCGCTCGGTCACGATTTTGTGGCTGGCTCCGTAGGTCAACCCGACTCCGCCTCCCATCACCACTCCGTCGAGTACAGCGACGATCGGTTTGGCGAACGCGTAAACCATCTGGTCCACCTGGTACTCGTCCGCAAAAAAACGAACGGCTTGTTCCATCGCTTCCGCACTTGTATTCGCCTCGTACAGCGCTTTTATATCTCCGCCTGCGCAAAAGCCTTTTGTCCCTTCTCCCTTCATGAGCACGAGGCGGACGTTCTCATTGCCCGCCCATTCCCGCAGTCGTTGCCCGATAGCCAAAACCATGTCGTGCGTAAGCGAATTGATCGCTTGCGGGCGATTCAGCGTGATCGTAGCCAGGCCATTGTCACCAACGGAAAACAGCACATCGTTTGTCATCGAATCCGCTCCCTCCAGGTTCTAGGAATGAGTAAAATGAGGCGTTCGCTTCTCAATGAACGCTTGAATCCCTTCTTTGGCATCGGCTGTCGTGAACAGCTCGGCAAATTTTTGCCGTTCTTTTTCCAGCCCTTCCGCCATGCTTCCTCTCGCGCTGTGCGTGATGCACGCCAATGCCCGGGCAACGCTCGTCATGCTCTTGCCTTCTATCAGTGAGCGGGCGATCACCACAGCCGCAGGCAGAAGTTCCTCCGGGGATACAACAGCCTGAACGAGTTGGAGCTTTGCCGCTTCTTCCGCTGTCAGTTGCTTGCTGCTCAAAATAAGCTGTATCGCCGCGGCGGTTCCGATTGCTTTTGCACGGCTTCGTCCACGATCTGATCCTGCATCTCGGAGCTGTACACTTTATTGATGGCACATTCCATGGCAAAATCGGCCAGCCTCCTGGTCATTTCATCGCTGCTGTCCACTGCCTGCAGAGCTTCGTCCAGCGCCCCGGCGGTCCGGTAGGCCGCGCTTTCCGCTCCGTAGATGGACACAGCCATGTTGGCGATTTTCTCCTGGATCATCGTGAAATCGACCAGCGACTTTTGAAACTGCTTGCGAACCTTGCCGTACGCGACCGCAAGCTGCAACGCCTGCTTGGCCGAGCCGATGTTGGAAAAAGCCAGCTTCAGCCGCGCCATGTTCAATATATTCAAAGCGACCCGATGGCCTTGCCCGGGCTTGCCGAGGACATTGGACAAAGGAACCTGCACATTGTCCAGGAGCAACGTAGCCGTGGACGAGCCTTTGATCCCCATTTTCTTCTCTTCCGGTCCGACAGACACGCCGTCAAACCCGCGTTCCACGATAAACGCCGTCATGCCTTCGCCCGTATTGGCAAACACAACATACACGTCCGCCAGTTGGGCGTTTGTAATCCATTGCTTTTCCCCGTTCAGCAGCCAACTCGTTCCGTCCTCGTTCAAAACAGCGCTCGTTCTCGCATGCAGCGCATCAGACCCGGCATTTGGCTCTGTTAACGCATACGCGCCAAGCCACTCCCCGGAAGCGAGCTTGGGCAAATAGCTCTGCTTTTGCGCCTCCGTGCCGAAATACACGTATGGCAATGTCCCCACACCTGCGTGGATGTTGTAGGACACACTGAACGATCCGGCAAAGCCCATTTTTTCCGCGACCAGTCCGGCGACTTTCTTGTTGAGGGAAAGCCCTCCGTATTCCACCGGCACCTCGATTCCAAGCAAGCCAAGCTCCCCGGCTTTGCCAAACAGCTCTCTCCCCGCAGCATAATCGTGCTGCTCGATCGCTGACAGCTTCGGAGCTACCTCTTGTTTGACAAACAACTCGGTCGTTTTGGCAATAAGCTGATCTTCCTCCGTAAAATCCTCTGGCGTAAAACCATCCTGATACCAACGCAGCTTTGCTGTTTCCACGCTTGCCCCTCCTTCACCTACAGACGGAAGAAAAAAGGCGATGATCCGATTCGCTGTAAGCATGAAGTGTGCCCAAGGATGCGTATCATCGCCTGTGAGGTTGTAGGCCGTCTTTTCCGTGTCTGGCGCTATTGTTCGTCCGTGAGAACCGTCCGGGAAATCCGTTTGTCCAGCTCCTCGTATCGGTAGTACGAGATCGCCTCGTACAATTCGCTTCGCGTCTGCATGTCGGACAGTCCCTCTTTTTGCGTTCCCTGCTCCCGGATCAGCGAGAAAATCCGTTCATACGCCTTCGCCGCTGCCCGAAGCGAGGTCACGGGGTAAATCACCATCTGATAGCCCATGTCCGCAAACTGCTGTGCCGAATAGTAGGGCGTTTTTCCAAATTCCGTCATGTTGGCGAGCAAAGGAACCGTGATTTTTTCCGCAAACAAGCGGAACTCTGCTTCTGATTCCAGCGCTTCTGGGAAAATCGCATCCGCTCCCGCTTCCGCATAAGCGGTTGCCCTCGCTACCGCTGCCTCCAGCCCTTCCACAGCACGCGCATCTGTCCGGGCCACAATCAATAGCGTAGGCGCGACTTCTTTCATGACGCTGATTTTTTGCACCATCTCTTCTGTTGTGACCAGTTGCTTTCCGTTCAAGTGGCCGCATTTTTTCGGAAGCTGCTGATCTTCTATTTGCACCGCCGCGACATGGGCTTCGACCATTTCCCGAGCGGTGCGGGCCGCGTTCAGCACGCCTCCGAAACCGGTATCAATATCGACCAGCACAGGCAAGTTGGTTGCCCGGATGAGGTCTTTGGCACGCTCAGCCGTTTCCGCTGAGGTGACGATGCCGAGATCCGGCAACCCTCTGCTCGCGGTATAGGCAGCTCCCGACAAGTAAAGAGCGGAAAATCCCGCCTGCTTGGCGACGATAGCTGCCATTGCATCGTGCGCCCCGGGTATTTGCAAAATGTCAGGCGCTGTCATGAGCGAACGAAACCGCTCGGCCAGCTCCTTTTGCGTCAAAGGTTGATCCACAATCCACGCCAAGCGAAACGCCTCCTTATCCCAGCAGGAACAAATTCACGAACTCGTTTACGCGCATCTGCGCAAGCTTCTCGTGGTCAAAGCAGACTTGCTCGATTTTTCGCTGCTGCCCGCTTGGGAAATGGGTGCGCAATGTATCGGAGAACTTCTCCTCGATCTTAGGAATGGCTTCCTGCCTGCGGAAACGGTGCCCGAGCGGATATTCGCACTCGACTTTTTCCGTCTCGGTGCCATCCTTGAAATGAATCTGCACGGCATTCGCAATCGAGCGCTTGTTCGGATCGAGGTAATCGTACGTGTACTGCTTGTTCTCGATCACCCTCATTTTCGCCCGCAAGCTGTCGATTCGCGGATCGCTGGCGGTTTCATCTTCATAGTGCTCCGCTGTAATCGTGCCTTTGAGCAGGGCGATTGCGGTAATGTATTGCAAGCAATGGTCGCGATCGGCCGGGTTGTGCAGCGGGCCGACCTTGTCGATAATGCGGATGGCCGATTCATGGGTAGTAATGGTGATCGAGTCGATGTCATCCAGGCGGTCTTTTACTTGCGGATGCAGGGCTACTGCGCATTCCGCAGCGGTTTGGGCGTGAAATTCTGCCGGATACGATACTTTAAACAGCACGTGCTCCATGACGTAGGAGTCGAGCGGGCGCGCGAGCTTCAGTTCTTTTTTGTTGAACAAAACATCCTGGAATCCCCAGCCTGGCGCAGACAGAGCGGACGGATAGCCCATCTCTCCCTTGAGCGCCATCAATGCGAGATGAACGCCCCGGCTGGTCGCGTCCCCGGCTGCCCACGACTTGCGCGATCCCGTATTTGGCGCGTGACGATAGGTGCGCAAGGCGGAATTGTCGATCCACGCATTGGACAAAGCGTTGATAATTTCTTCCCGGCCGCCGCCCAGCATCTTCGTCACGACAGCCGTTGTGGCGATTTTGACGAACAGCACGTGATCCAGGCCGACGCGGTTCAGGCTGTTTTCCAAAGCGAGCACACCCTGGATTTCGTGCGCTTTCACCATCATTTCCAGCACATCGCGCACGACGAGCGGTTCTTTTCCTTCTGCCAGGCGTACGCGGCTCAAATAATCGGCTACTGCCAAAATACCGCCGAGGTTGTCCGACGGATGCCCCCACTCTGCGGCCAGCCACGTATCGTTGTAATCGAGCCAACGGATCATGCAACCGATATTGAACGCTCCGCGCACCGGGTCAAGCACGTACGAGGTTCCCGGTACACGGCAACCGTTCGGAACGACGGTTTCAGGCACGATCGGCCCGAGCAGCTTCGTGCACTCCGGATAGGACAGAGCCAAAATGCCGCATCCGAGCGTATCCAGCAGCACGTAGCGTGCGGTCTGGAACGCTTCTTCACTCGTAATCTCCTTCGTCAGCACATAGTCTGCGATTTCCTCCAGCAACTGGTCTGTTTTTGTCCGTTCATTCATTTTCAGCATGCGAATCATTCCTTTCTCTTTTTGGATTTACGCGCGGCGTTGGCCGATGTAGTTGACCCGGGGCCGGAACAGGCGGTTGTGTTTATGCTGCTCGATCACATGCGCGCACAGCCCTACTGTTCTCGCACTGAAAAAGATCGGGGTGTACAGCGGAATCGGAATCCCGAGCATCCAGTACACCGGAGCGGCGTAATAATCGAGATTCGGGTAAATGCCCTTCTCGCACTCCATGATTTTCTCTCCGGCTTCGCACATCTGATACAGCAGGTCGTCTCCTTTGGCGTCGCACAGTTGCCTCAAGGCGTCCTTCATCATGAGGGCACGCGGATCGATCTTTTTCATGTACACGCGGTGGCCGAATCCCATAATCCGCTCTTTGTTGGCCAGCTTGGACTCCAGCAATTGCTCAAATTCCTCGACCGAGCTTGCCTCAAGCAGCATGTGCATCACCGCTTCGTTTGCTCCGCCGTGCAAGTTTCCTTTCAGCGAAGCGACCGCTCCGGTCAATGCCCCGTACAAATCCGACAAAGTGGAGGCGATCACCCGCGCCGTAAAGGTCGAATTGGGCATTTCGTGCTCGCTGTACAAAACCAGGGATCGGTCGAAGATGGCCTCTTCGAAGGCAGACGGGATTTTGCCCGTAATCATGTAGAGAAAATTGGCGCTGTACGACAGCTCCGGCAACGGTGCCACCAGCTCGGCTTTTTGAATCACGCGGTAGCTGTTGGCGACGATGTTCGGCACTTTGCCGAGCAGCTTGTAGGCCCGCTCCTTGTTGGCTTGCGGCGAGCAGTTGTCGAGGTGACTGTCATAGCCGGCCAGCGCCGACAGCCCCGTCCGCAAGCCGTCCATCGGATGCGTTTTTTCCGGCAGCAGCTTGAGCATGTCGAACACTTCTCTCGGGATGTCGTACTCGCTCTTCAGCTTCTCTTCTACCGCCCGCTTTTGTTCCTCGTTCGGCAGCGCTTCCTCCAGCAAAAGATGGACGATATCCAGGTAACGGTACGCTTTGGACAGCTCGATCAAGTCGTACCCTTTGATGACGATTTCTCCTTGCTTCGTATCCAGAAAGGAAATGCTCGTTTCCGCAGCCACTACCCCTTCCAGACCTGGAAAAAACTTTTCTTCAACTCCCATGTTCCTCATCCTCCGCCCCAAATAGGTTGATCTTTAGACGTTGATAAGCCTTGTCGAGATTTTGCAAAAGCTTTTCTTGATCCGCTGGACTGTCTGATCGCCTGATGACCTCGTCTTTTAATTTCGAGTAATGCGCCTTGATAACGCTCGGGTTCTCTATCGTCAAGTTGTTCATAATGCACGCCTGAAAATCGTTGGTAAAATACTCAACCGTTCCAAACAAAAAATCGCTCATCCGTCACGTACCCTCCTGAAAATCCGCACAAAAAAACAACTTCCGCAGAAGTTGTTAAGAGGCGAATGAATACTCAAATAAGCATGCTGATTGTCCAAATCAAAAACACGCCTATCCATTTCGCACTTAACACCCCCTATCCTCGTAGGTATTGATGTTGTGCTCAAACAGGCAGGTCTCCTGGCTTATGTTCATCGCTTTTCGAACCTTCCCATTTTCGGCTGGCGAAAACAGTGGCATCTTCGAATCGCTCCCAATTACAGTTGCGGGACAGCGTCGGATTCTAACCGAACTTCCCTTTTAAGCAGATAAAAGATGGTGAATTTATCTGCACCTGTTTGTACACGTATTTAGTTTGTCTCGAATATACCACCGATTCAGAAAATTAACAATTGGATTCTTTCCTAAAAATTGGGTAACCCGATTGAACGCACACGAAAAAACCAGCCAATAACGATGATTGGCTGGTTACTGATGGCTTACCCGATAATTTTTGTCTTCTTGGCATTCTCCATCGATTTTTGAATCAGACCGCTCAACGGACGCTTCAAGGCAAGCGCGATGAACAGGCTGATTCCGATGAAACCGAACAGAAAGAGAATATCCCGGATCGCCGTCTCCCAAAGCACCCCGCCTACGCCCTCCCGCAGCAAGCTGATCGCGTAGGTGAACGGCATGAACGGATTCAATGCCTGGAAAAAGGGAGCGGTCATGCTGATCGGGAACGTCCCGCCCGAGCTGGAAAACTGGAACACCATGAAAATGATCGCGATGCCTTTGCCCACGTTGCCGAATACGGACAGCAGCGTGTACGTGATCGTGACGAATACCATGCTGACGAGCATCGCGAAAAGCACAAACGGGACTTTATCCGCAACATAAGCTTCCAGAATGTAAATGTCTCCAAGCGTAATGCACAATGCCTGAAGCAGACCGATCGTCACAAACGTGCCCAAGCGGCCCAAATAAAGCTGGTACGGCTTGTAGCGGCCATCCGGATTTTCCGCATCCGGCTTGAGCAGGGAAATCAGCAGCGTGGCCCCGACCCATAGCGACAGGACGCCGTAAAACGGAGACATCGCCGAGCCGTAGTTCGGGATCGGGTATTTGCGGTTTTCCTTGATCTGCACCGGGCTGGCGAGAAATTCGCTCTCTTTTTGAATATCCCCGCGCAAAAGCTTGGCGAGATCGGCGAAGTTGTTGTTCGCCTCTACCTCTCTCAGCTTGTCTGCCGCCTGCGAAATCGCGCTCTCCAGCTTGGGCAAATCGTCGCGAACCAGCGCCGCCACTCTGTGGACGCCGTTCTCCACCTCCGGCAGCTTGTTGCGCACAAAATCAGCCAGCTTCACAAGTTCCGCTTCCGCCTGCGGCAAATCGTTGCGAATGAATGCCGCCGCCTGGTCGAGCTTTTGCCCGATGGCTGGCAAGTTTTCCTTCAAGAACGGAGCCGCCGTGCGAATCGCTTTGGCAAAAGCGTCCGACTTCGCTTGCAGCGTTTGCGCCAACTCGTGAACCCGCGCCTGAATTTGCGGCAGCTCCTGCTCGATTCGTTTCAGCTCTGCCAGGCCAAGCTCCAGACCTGCCTTCGTTTCCTTGAGAATCGTCTCGATATCCGGGAGCTTTTCCTGCGCTTTGTGCAAAAGCTCGGCGGACGTTCCCGTGATCGTCTTCAGCTTTTCAATGCCTTCCTCGATTTTCGGAACGATTTCGCTATCGTAGCGCCCGAGAATATCGCCCAGTTCCGCGCTCGTGTTTTTCGACAGTTCGTTCAGGCTCTCGACCAAGTCTCGCGCTGGCTTTTTCCCGTTTTCCAGCGCGTCTGCAATCGTGCCGAGAATTTCGATTTGCCGATTCATCCTGTCCTCGAGCCCGTGCAGCCGCTCTGACAAACGGTCCAGCGGCTGTCCGGGGATGTAGCCGTTCAGCTTGTCGGCCAGCGCTGCGGTATGTTCCAGCACGCGCACGACTCGGGACAGCCTGTCCTGGACGGCATGAACCTCTTCTGCTGTCGGCAAGCGCTCCGGATTGAGCTGCAAAAGCCTGTCTGTAAGCTGCGCAAGCGCATCGGCAGCTTGCTGGGCCAGCAGGAGATTTTGCTTAATCAGCGGCGCGATTGTGTCCCATGCGCCGTCATGGGTTGCAAAAAACCGATTCAGTTGATCGGCCAAATCGGCTCCTTTGTCCGTCAGCTCGGCAATGCGCGGCAGGGCGTTTTGAGCCGCCGAAACAATCTCAATTGCCTGACTGGCCTTCTCTGTGGCCGTGGTGACCGCGCTTGCGACTTTGCCGAAGTTTTGATCGAGCTCGGCAATGCGCCCGACCGCCTGCTCGATTGTCGGCAGCTTGTCTTCCATGCCGATGATAACCGATGCGGCTTCGTTGATTCGCGGCCAGTTTTGCTGGACTTTCAGCACGGCATCGGCCGCCTGGTTGATTTCCGGGAGGCGCTTTTCCACTTCCGGGATGATTTGCGCCTTCTCGTGAATTTCCGGCAGCTTCTTTTCAATCTCCAGCACCTTTTGCCCCGCTGCATGAATCTCGGGCAGCTTTTTCTCCAGTTCAAAAATACCGCTCTCGATTCGGCGAATGGTCGGCAGTTGCTCCTCGAGCTTCACACCGATTTCCGTCAGCTTTGTCAGCAGAGCCTCGCTGACCTCTTCCGTGAAGCTTTCGTTGATCTGCTTGGCGATGGCCGAGACGCCGGAAGAGGTGATTTTGGGAGCCACGGCGTTGACTTTTTCGTTGACCGTATAGATCACTTCGGGCCTGTCCAGTCTGCCGTTGACGATCCCGGTAATTTTCTCGGAAAAGTCGGCCGGAATCAGGATGCTGGCGTAGTAATCGCCCCGATCCACGCCGCGCTCGGCCTCCTCCTTCGTCACGAAGGTCCAGCCCAGCTTATCGTTGTGCTGCAAGCTCTTTAGCAGCTCGTCCCCGATGTTGATCTGCTTGTCCATGACCGTCGCGCCCTGGTCCTCGCTCGTTACCGCCACTTTTACGCCTTGCGTATTGGCGTACGGGTCCCAGACCGACTTGATGTTGACCCAATCGTACAGGCATGGGAGCAAGATGATCGCGACAATGAGGAAAATTCCCGTCGGTACTTTGAATATGTTGATCCAGTCCGTTTTGTAAATCTGCCATATGGAACGCATGCATGTACCACCTAATTTTGGAGGAATGAGGGCCATCTGATACTTCCATGACAGTCTACCATAAAAGGAAATAAGCAGGAAGGAAGCTGCCAGTAGTAGCATGAGCCGCTGCCTGTCATTTTATGTTTGGCCTGTCCACCTGGACTGCTCATGAAAAGGGCGCTGCCCTGGTGAGCAACGCCCTTTGTTTTTCGCGTACATGTAGCCTTATTGGTCGCTTTGCGTACTGATTGCATCTTTTTCCTGTTGAAATTGTGCCAGCAACTGTTCTGCTTCTTCTTTGGCATCTTCAGACTGCCTTGCCATCTTTGCTCTTTTTTTTAAAGAAGCCAATTTCTCTTCAAATTTTGCAACGAGTTGTTTCTGCTGTTCGATTTGCGCTAACATTTTCGTTACCTCGGGGTCGTTTGCATCTGCATCGCTGTTTTTGTAGCTTGATTCATGAATGAGTGTCATTTCTTTGAAACCAGCTAGCTTACGTGCCAATACATCCTCGGGGTTTTCGGGGTACAGCTCTTTTTTCAGCTTGCCTATCTCCCACCCCAGATCTTTTATTTTTTGTCTTTCTTCACTTGGCGCATTTGGATCATCTTGCTCGGCCAGCTTTTGATACTCTTCTTCCATTTGCTTAAGCATTTCTGTTTTGGATGCATCATTCGCATATGCTTGATACCCCAAAAAACTTGCAACGCCTAAAATGGCAAGACCGCCTATTGATGCAGCGATAAGTTTTTTGGTTCGCTGTATAAACATGGTATCACCCCTTTAGTGTTTTATTTCTTGATTTTTATTGTTACAACATATGCTCCGCCATAATCGAGCCATTCACTTAGCGGAAGGTCTGTCCCCCATGTATAATCACTGTCATTTAACGAATGCTGAGCCATATACACTTCCCCATCCTTAAAGTGATGAACTACTTGTGAATGAACAGTTCTTCCAGCACTGTTCACATACTGAACAATATCACCTTCATACAAATCGTTGTAAATGTCTCTAAAGTTCTTTTGTGCATCTTTGACTGAGTACTTTTTGGCCTGATACGCAAATTCTCCTCCGGAACCATTAACTACTGCCCAGTGTTCTCTAAATTGATGAGCTCCAGTCCAAGATGATGTGCGGGATTTTTTATCATTTGTATTTTTGGGAACATTAGGGCCATAATAATACCAATCCTTTGTATTCCTATTATAACCAACTTTTCCATGTAAATCCAGACCTCCGCCCTCATGTAATACTTGAGAAACAAAGTTTGTGCAGTCACCACCATCGCTGTTACTTCCATAATTCGCGTACTTTTTATTCCCAGGTCGTTCAGCATACTTTTCAACGTATTTTTTTGCACCTCTTCGGTCAAAATCGCTATTTATTTTCGAGTCCTTATTCGTAAACATAATCTCTGGTGCTGCAAATGCTTGTCCAGTCAGTAAAGTTGTTCCTAAGAACGTAAAAATCAACGTTTTTTTCAAAGCCTTCTTCAAATTCATCATCCCTCTCCAAGGAAATTTTTGCAAAATATCTTCACTTTATTTTTATGTCAAAACTCCCAAAAAAATCAATAAATTTCCTTTTTAATTCTATTTATTATTCGTTTCTCCTATTCCTTGCTTCAGACAACATGAAAGACCTGTCCCGTCTGTTCAACACGGAGACGTTCGTCGCAAGTCATCCACGAAAGCGAGACAGGCGGCGAAAAAAGTTTTACCTTATCGCGCGGGGACGTGTCGAAGTTGTCCTGTCTTTCCTTAACCGTTCCAATTGAAAAAAGTGGTTGGCAACGGAAAATGTTGCTCAACCACTTTTTATATGTTATATGTCTGCCGTCTGAGGGAAGCGTATGCAAGATGAGAAAAAAAACCAGCCTCTCTACAGAAGCTGGCCTGACGTTGCTACACCTTTTTCACAAACTCCGACTTCAATTTCATCGCACCGAACCCGTCGATCTTGCAGTCGATATCGTGGTCGCCGTCCACCAGACGAATGTTTTTTACCTTCGTCCCGATTTTCAAAACCGACGAGCTCCCTTTTACTTTCAGATCCTTGATGACGGTTACGGTATCGCCGTCTTGCAGGATGTTGCCGTTCGCGTCCTTGATTACTTTTTCGCCGCTGTCCTCGGCTTCTGCTTGCAGTGTCCACTCGTGGCTGCATTCCGGGCAGATCAGCATGCTTCCATCCTCGTACGTGTACTCGGAATTACATTTCGGGCAATTTGGCAATTTACTCATGCATTTCATACCTCCATCCAATTACGGCTCATTTTAACACAAATGCCCGTTGGATACATGTCTTGCCGCCCAATTTCTTAACGGTTGGCAGAGGTACAAAGGTTATCCATGTCTATTCGCCTCTTCTTGGCGGACTCGATAAATAGCATAAACAGCTTCAGTTGTTCCTCATCTGTCTGAAACATCATCTCGGGATGCCACTGAACAGCCAGTAAAAATGGATACTGCGGATGTACAATCGCCTCAATGATGCCATCCTCTGCGGTTGCAATCGCTTCCAGACCTTCTCCGAGTCTTTCGATCACCTGATGATGAAAGCTGTTGACGTCCAGCTCCTCCTTGCCAAAACAACGATAAAGAACATGCTCCTTTGAAAGCTTTACCTTGTGAGCAATACTGGATTTTGGCCCTATATACCCGGCGTGGTTGATCTCCGTGGAATAGCCTCGCTCAATGTCTTGCACGAGCGTCCCGCCAAAATACACATTCAGAAGTTGAAGTCCGCGACATATCCCGAATATCGGCATCTTTCTTTTTACCGCTTTGTCCAGCAGCTTCCATTCAAACTGGTCCCTGGCCGGATTGATCTGACCAAGACCTTTTTTATACGGCTGCCCGTAGAAGCTTGGGCTAATGTCGCTCCCGCCAATAAACATCAGGCCATCGAGACGATCCAATAGCGACTCCAGATAACTGTCATCATCAATGAGTGGAATCGGTACAGGTATTCCGCCTGCACGATGAATACTCTCAGGATCGTCTATCGCTGACATAAAGTGGTCCTGGGCAATGACAAATCGATGTTTGCTTTCCTCAAAGGCACTGACGTAATAGGTTGTACAACCAATGAGAGGCTTCGTCACATTCCATTTCTCCTTCATCTGCTGATCTTATGTGACCGATTTTAGGGGAAAAATTCTGGAGAAAAATCAAAAAATTATGTGATCGCTCACTCAATTGTCTTTGTAGCGCTGGCCATTCCCTTATCTTCATAAAACAGTCGGACATCTTCGTCAATCTGCCCGATGTTCAAATATCTGGCTTTGTAATCTTGCAACAGCTTTTTAAACTGATGGCTGAGAACCAGCAGGAAAAATATGTTGATAAAGGTAGGTACAGCAGTCATGATGCCTGTCATCAACCATACATCCTTGTCGGGAAAGTGAAAAGTGACGACATAGACGACAAAGAGAAATTCGGGAAATGCGCAAAATATCTTCAAATATTTCAGTACATGTTTTTTAGCGACCTTCTTTTTATTCAGCAGGTGTTTTACCATTATTTCCCTGCTCACATACCAGCCGCTTGCCGACGTTAGTGCAAACAAGAAAATGATGACCGTCACCATGTATTTGCCCGCTAACCCCAATGTTTGTTCAAACGAATGCAAAGCCAGTTCAATCCCCGTTCGTCCGGAAACCCAATCATCAGACAAAATCACCACGAAAGCCGTAATTCCACAAATCACAATGCTTGTAAAAAACACCTCAAAACCACCCCACAGCCCTTGCTTTACCGGATGGTCGACATTGGCCGTCGAATGAACAATCGGTGTAGTGCCCCAGCCGAATTCGCTGGTGTACACTGCCTGGGATACCCCGATCGTAATGACCTGGGCCAAGGTTGCTCCCGTGAAACCACCGATGGCGGCCGAGCCATAAAAGGCGTGCCGAATAATCAATTCCAGGGTCGGGATGACTTTTTCCACGTTCATCAAAATAATCAGGAAACCTAAAGCAAGATAAGCCACGATCATGAACGGCACTATGAATAAAAATATCCTTGCCAAATACGGAATGCCGCGCACAATGATGAAATAAACCAAAAGCGCAAACAAAAAGGATACGCCAAGAATGTTCATATGAAACGTGGTGCTGATAGCGACGGAAGCCACGTAGTTTTGGATCGAGAGAAAAATGGGCGCGATCATGCCAATCACAAACAACACGACCAGAAACATCCAATTTTTTACATTCATTTCTTCACCGATACCTTTTTCGATGTAAACAGTCGCCCCCCCGATGAATTGCCCATCCTCGTCTCTCGTTCTGTAATAGACGGATAAAGTTACTTCTACCATTTTGATAATCATCCCGGCTGCGGAGGCAACCCACATCCAAAATACCGCTCCCGGACCGCCGATGGAGATGGCTGTAGCCACCCCGCCTATACATCCAACCCCTACCAGACAGCCAAGGGCAATATTTCCGGCGATGTAAGAAGGCAGTCCTCCTCGTTGGCTTGTTTTTTCCGTTTTTTGGCGAGTGGAGCCCCAAATGTGGCGAAATATATGCAAAAGCTGACGAAGCTGAAAAAACCGATTATCCACCGTAAAAAAGAAGCCCGCGAAAAGAATAGCAAAAGGCATGGGGATATCCCAAAGGATGTTGACGATGGAGTTTGCCATTTTCTCTATCAAGACGACCAAACCTTTCACGAATTTTCACACATTTCTTTGAAATTTATTTTACATTATTTTTTTATGATATAGGCACAAAGTACGTATCTTTTTTCAAAGAGGAGGGTTTTTATGCTTCGTCGTAAACATTGGATTTCTTTCGTAGTAAGCTGTTTGACAGCCATTGGATTGGTAGGGTGCGGAGCCCAAGAGACCGGGGGCAGCGCAAACAATACTCTCATTTTTGCCGTCGCTCCAGATGGAGGCGCTTTCAGTTCCCGAGACAGCTCCGGCAAACTGACCGGATTTGATATTGAACTCGTTGAGTCACTCGCTGCGAAAGAAAACCTCAAAGTAGAGTGGAAAGAGATGAAATTCAACGGAATTATCCCTGCCTTGCAAGCGAAACAGGTTGATGGCGCTGCAGCTTCAATCACCATTCGTGACGATCGTAAGGCAGTGACGAATTTTACCGACCCCTATTTTGATTCCGGCCTTGTGATGGTAGTGAAAAAAGATAGCCCGATCAACTCCGTCGATGACTTGAAGGACAAGACAATCGTCGCCAAACAAGGAACATCCGGACTTGAAAAAGCAAACGAGCTCGCCAAAGAAAAAGGCGCCAAAGTAAAGATTTTGGAAGATGAAGCCACACTCTATATGGACGTGGAAGCGGGAGGCTCCGATGTGCTGATTAACGACTTCCCTTTTGTCGCCAATAAAATCAAATCCGGAACAGCTACCAACTTGAAAATCGTTGGAGACAAATTGACAGGTGAAGAATACGGGATCGCCATTGCAAAAGGAAAAGAAGACATTCTGGAAAAATTCAACAAACACCTGAAAGAAATGAAAGAAAACGGCGAGTATCAAAAATTATACGATAAATACTTCGGTTCAAACTAACGGGTGCAGATTGCACCTTATTTCTTTCAGGAAAGGAAGCGAAGCATGGACACATTAAACCTGATTGCAGACGCATCTCCCCTTTTGCTGAAAGGGCTTGAGAATACGATAAAAGTAGCTTTTCTTTCTTTGCTTTTTGCCACTGTTCTCGGACTTTTCTTCGGCCTCTTGCGTGTATCGAAGCGAAAGTCGCTACAAATGATTGCGAAAGTCTATGTAAGCATCATTCGGGGTACCCCGCTGTATGTACAAGTTATTTTCTTTTACTTCGGCGTGTTTCCACTACTGTTTGGACGAGCTACCGATGCGGTGTCTGCCGGCATCTTCGTTCTCAGTCTTAATGCAGGGGCGTATTTGGTAGAAATATTTCGCGCCGGCATAGAATCCATCGACAAAGGCCAAATGGAGGCAGGCCGAGCCATCGGCTTTACCCATGGCCAAACAATGGCATACATTATCATGCCGCAAGCAATCAAGCGAATGATCCCCGCAATCGTCAACCAGTTCATTATCAGCATTAAAGATACGTCACTGCTTGCCACCATCGGAATTGCGGAGCTTACATTCACGGCTCAGACAATTTATGCGGTAAACTTCAAAGCTTTCGAGTTTTTAGGTACAGTTGCCGTCATTTACTGGGTTCTGATCTATGTGCTCACATGGTTCTCCCATTGGCTGGAAAGGAGGTTGGCGGCACGATGATTCAAGTGAATCAGTTGGCAAAATCATTCGGGAATCTCCATGTACTCAAGAACATCAACGCCCATATCAAACGCAAAGAGGTCGTATGTGTCATCGGCCCCTCGGGCTCCGGCAAGTCTACTTTTCTCCGATGCATGAATCTTCTTGAAGAACCTACAGCCGGTGAGATCATCATCGACGGGATCAACATTATGGATAAGCAAACAAATATTAACGCCCTTCGGCAAAAAGCCGGAATGGTATTTCAGCAATTTAATCTCTTCCCACACAAAACATCATTGGAAAACATTACGCTGGGCCTGATTAAGATCAAAAAATACAGTACAGCATCTGCCGTTGAAAAAGGAAAAGCCCTGCTTGCGAAAGTAGGTCTTCTAGAAAAAGCAGATGTCTACCCGCGAAATCTGTCTGGCGGTCAGCAGCAAAGGGTGGCGATTGCAAGAGCTTTGGCTATGGAGCCGGAAATCATGCTGTTTGATGAGCCTACATCAGCACTCGATCCCGAAATGGTCGGGGAGGTTTTGCAAGTGATGAAAGACTTGGCCCAGGAAGGAATGACGATGGTGATCGTCACACACGAAATGGGTTTTGCCAAAGAGGTAGCTGATCGAATCCTGTTTATGGATCAAGGAATTGTTGTAGAAGAAGGCACGCCTGAACAGATGTTTTTCCACACCCAACAAGAAAGAACACGGGAGTTCCTGAACAAGGTACTGTAGCTCGCTTCTCTTTTTCAACCTCTGGATTCTCTTGAATTCAGAGGTTTGCTCCATTCCGGTATAATAGTATGTATTACATCGTGAGGGGGAGTTTTTGCAGATGGCGTACACCGTCTTTTTAGTTGAAGATAATCAGGATTTAAACTCCATCTTGCAGAAGTATCTGGAAAACGCAGGCTATACCGTGGAAGCATTTCTGGACGGCTTCTGTGCCCAGCAAAAAATCCGGGAGACACCTGACCTCTGGATCTTGGACATTATGCTGCCCGATACGACCGGATACACCTTATTCAAAGAGATCAAAGCAATCCACCCGGATATTCCTGTGATCTTTATCTCTGCCAAAAACCAGGAAATCGACCGGGTTGTCGGTCTGGAACTAGGCTGCGACGACTACATCTCCAAACCATTTTTACCGCGAGAACTGATCTTGAAAACGCAAAAGCTGCTGGAACGCAAAAACGGCACAAAGCCTCATCGGCACGCTATAAACAAAATAAACGACTATACCATTCACCGCGAAAACCACACCATTCATCACGAAGGTGTTTCCATATCCCTGACCAGCAAGGAGTTTGAGCTATTGCTGTTTTTCATTGACCATCCAAATCGTGTGTTCTCTCGGGAACAAATTTTGGAACGATTGTGGGACAAAAACTATTATGGCTCTGATCGTGTAGTCGACGATACTGTGCGGCGCATACGAAAAAAAATGCCAAAGCTGTCCATAGAAACTGTCTATGGCTACGGTTACAGGTATAGGCTGGTGAATGGATGAGAGACAAACCGTTTGGACTCCAAATATGGGTAATCATGACCGCTTTTCTCACTTTTATTACGGGGATCATCACGGTTGTACTCGTCACATATGTCTCGGTCGATGTCCTAATCAATCTCGTTCGGCTTCTCGTCATACTCTCTATCATCAACATCTGCATAGCCAAGTTTATCTCGAATAAAATTACCGAGCCATTGCGCTACTTGGAAAAGAAGGTTCGCAAAATTGCAAACAAGGAGTGGGAAGAACCGATTGATCTAAATCGCGGAGACGAATTCGGCAAACTGGCTTCCTCTATTAACATGATGCAAGAATCGCTCAAGAAAATGGAGATGGAGGAAGAAATTTTTTTACAAAGCGTTTCCCATGATTTGAAAACACCTATCATGGTCATCCACAGCTATTCCCAGGCGCTTTTGGATCGAATCTATTTGAACGACTCTTTTGACGAGACGGTTGCTGTCATTATTAAAGAAGCGAAGCATCTCGAAAAAAAGGTAGAAAAACTGCTGTACCTCAACAGTCTCGACTATATATTAGAAAGAAAAAGTGAATGTAAGCCCACGAACGTCCAAGCAATTGTTCACAATCTCATCGAGAGATTTTTACTGGTGCAAAACAATATCGTCATTCACAACCAGTTGAAAACTGTGTTTGTCTGGGGAAACGAGGAAGAGCTTACGGTAGCACTGGAGAACATTTTGGAAAACAATATGCGCTTTGCCAAATCTTCTATCTGGATATCGGTGAACCGCGTTCTCGTCCAAGAAAAAGAACTCGTGGAAATCATCCTGGAAAACGACGGTCCCCCGATCGAAGCTGAACAGCTAGATCAGTTGTTCAACCATTTTTACAAAGGGATGAACGGAAAATTCGGACTTGGGTTATTCATCACGAAAAAAATCATCCAATTCCATAATGGAGAAGTACACGCAGAAAACAGGGGAAAACGCGTGAGGTTTACCATCTTGCTGCCAAGCACGACCAACTGACGCTGCTTCTTCTCGATAAAAAACAGATAGCCCTCCCTTGGCTCGGTGGAGGGCTATCTGTTTCACATTTTTGCATCGCTTGCAGTCATCGACTTTTGTTCCGCTATCCGTGAATCGCATGTCCCAATGCCCCGCGGACGGCCTCGTTCAGCGCCTCTGAAAGCGTAGGATGCGGAGCGATAAAGTTCTCCATGGCATCTGCCGTCATTTCGGCATGCAAAAGAAGCGCCGCCTGCCCGATCAGCTCTGTTGCCAGCGGCCCCACCAACGTCACGCCGACGATCTCGTGGTACGCCGGCTCCACCAGCACTTTTACTTTGCCTGCGGCTTCCTGCAAAATCATCGCCTTGCCGTTGGCCGAAAAAGAAAACTCGCCGACGAGCAGCCCTGCGTATTGCTCTCTGGCCTGACGCTCCGTCAATCCGACGGAAGCCACCTCCGGCGATGTATAAATGCAACGAGGCACAGCGCGCAGGTTGAGCATGGCTTCCTCGCCGCATGCGTTGCGAGCAGCAGTCTCGCCTTCGTGAAAAGCTACGTGGGCAAGCTGAATCGTTCCGCGCGCATCACCTGCGGCATAAATATGCGGCTGGCTCGTCTGCAAGCGCTCGTTTACCTCGATCCCGCGCGCTGTCGCTTTTACCCCGGCTCGATCGAGCGAAAGTCCGTCCAGACGCGGCTTTCTTCCGATCGCTACCAGGACGGCATCTGCCTTGAGTTCCTTTACCCCCTCCGGAGTACGGATGCGCGCCAGCCTGCCCGTGCGATCCAGTGCTTCCACGCTGCTCCCCAGATGCAACTGCACGCCCTCCTGCTTCAAGCTGCGCTCCAGAAATGCCGCGATGTCAGCGTCTTCTCCCGGCAATAGTTGCTCCGCCAGCTCCACCATGACGACCTGGCTGCCCATTCTGCTGTAAACGGAAGCAAATTCGCAGCCGATCACTCCCCCGCCCACGATGAGCAGCACGGGCGGAGCCTTTTCCAATGACAGGCAGTGACTGCTGTTCAAAATCCACTCCCCGTCGAATGGAGCAAAAGGAAGGGCGATTGGCTCCGCCCCGGTCGCTACAATAAATTTCTCTGCCTCTACGCTGCTCGTGCCGTCTGCCGTTTCTACCCGCAAAGAGCGCTCGTTTTGAAACGTCGCGCGTCCTCGCATGACCTGCACCTGATTGCGCTTCATCAAGTACTGCACGCCGCCAGTCAACTTTTGAACGATGCCCTGCTTGTAGGCGTGCACTTTCTCCCATTGGACTCGCGTCTGGTCCACAGGGCTTTCGATGCCGAAGCGTCCTGCATGCAAGACGTGCTGATACGTGTCCGCGCACTCCAGCAGCGCTTTGGTCGGCATGCAACCTTCGTTCAGGCAGGTGCCGCCCAGCTCCTTTTGTTCGATCAGCACAACCTGCTTTCCGGCACGCGCCGCCGTAATTGCCGCCACGTAGCCCGCTGGTCCTCCGCCGATAATCGCGATATCGTACATGCCCTTCCCTCCCTAGACCAGCAGGCTGTGCGGTTCTTCCAGGTAAGACCGGACTGTCGCCAAAAACGCCGCAGCCGGAGCGCCGTCGAGCACCCGATGGTCAAATGTCAGGGAGAGCGGCAATATGCTGCGGCGTTGCAGCTCGTCGCCGACAAATACAGGCGTGTCCTTCGCCGCGCCTACGCCCAATATCCCGGCTTCCGGCGGATTCAGCACAGGTGTAAAGGTGTCTACGCCATAGCTGCCCAGGTTGGTGATCGTAAAGGTAGAGCCTTTCATTTCTTCCGGCGCAAGCTGATTTTGTCTTGCCCGTGCGCTGACGGATTTCAGTTGGCTGGACAGCTCGGCAAGCGTCTGCTGCTCGGCCTGGCGAATGACGGGGACGACCAGACCTTTTTCCAGCGCGACGGCTATTCCGAGATGAACCTCTTCGTACAGCTCGATCCGGTCTTCCACATACGCGCTGTTCATCTGCTTGTGCCGCAAAAGCGACAGAACGACCGCCCTGGCAATCAAATCGGTAACGGACAGCTTGAGCTGGTAGCGGCGCTCCATTTCTGGCGAGAGCTTTTCCTTCAGTTGCAAAAGCTCGGTAATGTCCGCCTGCATCGTGATCGTCAGTTGGGCGCTTTGCTGCAGGCTCTGGTACATCCGCTCGGCAATGACTTTGCGCATGCCGGAGACAAGAATGCGCTCAGGCTGCTTTTCGGTTGTGTTCACGGCCGCCGCCGCATGGTCGCTGCTGCCCGCGACAGGTGCAACGCTCGTTTGCACGCCAGCAACTTGTGCCGCCGCATTCGTCTCTTTTTCCCCGCCAGCCTTAATGAAGCGCTCCACGTCTTCTTTGGTGATTCTGCCCTGCGGCCCTGTGCCCGTCAGCTTTGTGTAGTCAATGCCCGCTTCTTCTGCCATCTTGCGCGCTACAGGCGAGATTTTGATCCCATCCCGCGGACGATCCAGTACGGCAGTTGCAGTTGTTGCCGCTGGCGCTCCTGCTTTTGTCCGCTGCTCATCCGAAGCCGCCAGCGCAGCGACCGACTCGGCAGTCGCTTTTGCCGACGCGGCGACAGAGGCCGTCCCTGCCAGTTCCCCTGGCTGTCCGATCACTCCAAGCACGGTGCCGTAGGGGACCACGCCACCCTCGGGAACCTCGATTTTCAACAGCACGCCGTCTGCAGCGGCCTCTACTTCCATTTCAATTTTTTCCGAGCTGATGTCGACGATGCCCTCGCCTTTTTTTACCGCCTCTCCCTCGCGCTTCTTCCAGGCGATAACCGTACCTTCCACCATTGCCATTCCCAGCTTGGGCATAATGATATTTTCTGCCATTTTGCTCTCTCCTCTCCTGCCTTGCCTACGCGCTTGTTTTCAGCCGAAAAAGCACCCGGCATTGCTCGTTGCCGACAGCCGGGTGCTGCCCAGTCGATCAGGAAACGGCGGTAATCGAAGCGTCTCCGATCATTTCCGACACGACCTGAATGACCTTTTGCGGCGATGGCAGATACAGATCCTCCAGCACCGGAGAAAACGGAACAGGGGTATGCGGCGCTGTGATCCGTTTGATCGGCGCATCCAACGTGTCGAAGCCTTTATCGGCCACAAGCGCTGCGATATCGGTGGCGATGCTGCAGCGCGGGTTCGCCTCGTCGATCACGATCAGGCGATTCGTCTTCGCGACGGAAGCCAAAATCGTATCCTCATCCAGCGGCGACAGCGTGCGCGGATCGACTACCTCGACCTCGATTCCCTTCTTCGCCAACTGGTCGGCTGCCGCAAGCGCTGTCTGTACCTGCTTGCCGATGGCGACAATCGTCAGGTCGCTGCCCACGCGCTTGATGTCCGCTACGCCGAGCGGGATCGTGTAGTAGCCTTCCGGAACTTCTCCTGTGGTGTTATACAGCGTTTTGTCCTCGAAGAAAATGACCGGGTCGTTGTCCTCGATGGCGGCGAGCAGCAAGCCTTTTGCCTCATACGGCGTGGACGGCACGACTACCTTGATGCCCGGGATGTGCGTGAACATGGCGTACAGGCTCTGCGAGTGCTGCGCTGCCGCCCGGAATCCGGCGCCGTGCATCGTGCGAATCGTGATCGGAACCTGCGCCTTGCCGCCAAACATGTAGCGGAATTTCGCCCCCTGATTCATCACCATGTCAAGGCAGCTTCCGATAAAATCGTTGAACATCAGCTCGGCAATCGGCCTCATCCCTGTTGCCGCAGCCGCCATGGCCGCCCCGATGTAGCCCGCTTCGGTAATCGGCGTATCCAGCACGCGCTCGCGGCCGAACTCCTGCACAAGCCCTTTGGTCACGCCAAGCACGCCGCCCCACGCTTCATCGTCCTGCAAATGGTCCACCTGCGCGCCGCCAGCCACGTCCTCGCCCAGCAAAATCACGTTCTCGTCGGCTCTCATCGCCAGCTTCATCGCTTCGTTTACAGCGGCAGAAAAGCTGATTTTTCTCGTCATGTTCTCCATCCTCCTCTCTTAGTACGACACGTACACGTCTGTCAGCAGCTCTTCGGCGTTCGGATACGGGCTTTCCTCGGCAAAGCGGATTGCCTCCTGAATCGCCGCTTCCACCGACTGCTCGATCTCTGTCAGCTCCGCGTCAGCGAGCGTTTGCGATGCAGTCAAATGATTGCGGAACGTCGCAATCGCATCTTTTTCGTTCAAGTGCTCCTGCTTGTCGCTCTCTTTTTTGTATTTTTGCGCATCCCCTTCGAAATGCCCGTAGTTGCGGTAAGTCACACATTCAATCAGGGTAGGGCCTTCGCCGCGCCGCGCACGGGCTACTGCTTCCTCCGCCGCCCGGTAAACAGCGAGTACGTCTTTGCCATCCACTCGCACGCCCGGCATATTGTAACCGCTTGCACGATCGGCGATATGAGTGCAGCTCGAGGCGTATGTAAACGGCGTCGCCTCTCCGTACCCGTTGTTTTCTGCCACAAACACGACAGGCAGCTTCCAGATCGCCGCCAGATTCAAGCCTTCGTGGAAAGTTCCCTGGTTGTTTGCGCCATCCCCAAAGAAACATACGCTGACCGCACTGGTCTTTTTCAGCTTGGCTGTCAACGCCGAGCCACACGCCAGCGGGAATCCGCCTCCGACGATGCCGTTTGCCCCCAGCATCCCTTTGTCCAGGTCCGCGATGTGCATCGAGCCGCCCTTGCCTTTGCACAGCCCTGTCGCCTTGCCGTAAATCTCCGCCATCATTCCATTCAAGTCGCACTCTTTGGCAATGCAGTGGCCGTGACCACGGTGCGTGCTGGTAATGCTGTCCTGCTGGTTCAGATGTACGCCCAGCCCAACCGCAATCGCCTCTTCTCCCGCATACAAGTGAACAAAGCCTGGCAGCTTGCCCTGTCCGAACAACACGTGAACCGCGTCCTCGAATTTGCGGATCTCCAGCATTTTGCGGTACATCCATTTCGCCTGCTCACGGGACAGCACCTGTTCTTCCGCCTGGATTACTTTCATCAGATACGCCTCCTCCATCGTGACTTGTCTGGAACGACCGGTCGATCGCTCTTGCCCTTTTCTATGTGCAATCCTTGTGCCAGCCTGGGCCTGTCCGACAAAAACGCGTATTTGCGCCATGTTTCCGCCTCGTTTTGCCGGGACATGTCCCTCGCAGGTGAGACAAACTGAGACGGGCGTCCCATTTTGTCCCATTTTTTCTCACATTCTCACTGGGCCGCACCTGCCTCTGTCCGGCTTGGTCGATGGCAGAAAATAAAAAAGGCCGGTTCTTTAAGAACCGACCAGGTGACGCTGTCTTCCTTGCAGCATATGGAGCGCGCTCTCCGCCTCCCGGGCAAGCCATGGCGGACAGACATCCAGCACCGAAAACGAAGATGCTGCCTGTGCGTGCAACACCTTGCGTATTCGCGCGGCCAACCATTCGGCTCCACCCGGCACGCCCAGCTCGGACAGGCTTGCCATCCGTTCAGGCTGCACCTGCGGATACTGCTCGACACAGGCTCCTTGGGCAGCCGTCTCGTAAAAGGACTGGACGACCTCACCGTACGCACGCCCGCAGCCCTCTGCATTGATGAACGCCTGCACAGCAACGGCGCGTGTCAAACGCCGCTGGGCAATCCCGCAAAATTTATAGCCGTCGATGGCAAGATCGTACGTCCCTGGACAATAGGAACCTACGACCTCGCCGCTGTTCATGCGCTCTCCATCGTCGCCCAACGCTGCGCGAATCAGCTCGACCATTTGCGCGAAAAACGGCTCGGGATTCAAGTCGGCAGCTCCGACAGGCATCACCAGCGACAGATTGACCACGCCCGGAGCGAGCGGAACGGCCGCGCCCCCCGATTGGCGGACAGCCGTGCGATATCCTTTTGCCTCCAGCTCGCGAACAGCCTCCGCCGCCTGTGGCAGCTTGGCGTCCCGCGAGCCGAGCACCACTGCCTTTTCGTGCCGCCAGAGGTGAACCAGCGGCGCGATTGCCGCATCTTTTGCACACAGGCGGGCGTACGCTTCGTCGATGCCAAACGGGACAAGCACGTCCCCCGTATGTATCCGGGAGGTCGTGTCGAGCAGTTGCAGCGTCGTTTGTCGCCATGTCGGTTGCATACGTGCGTTCCTCCCTGTTGTTTTCGTCGTCAGAGGCTCAGAGCCGATACTTTTTCAGCTTGCGGTAAAAAGTGCTGCGCGGAATGCCCAGCAGCTCGGCCGCCACAGACGCGCTGCCGCCGCTCTTTTCCAGCGCCTGGACGATCGTTTGCCGTTCCAGCTTCTCGCGATAGCGCAAGGAGTCCGGTTCGTAAAAAGCTGGCTCGTTTGCCGCGTGACCTGCGCCGAGGCGCAAATCTGTACTTGGCTGGTCCGGATACACGGAGACGGAAAAATCGTGGTTCAGATCGGGCTTGGTCAAGCCGGTAAGAAAACGCTTCCAATCTTCTCTGGGAATCACCCTGAGACGCTCCACCACGTTGTACAGCTCGCGAATGTTTCCCGGCCAGTCGTAGGCTAGCAGCTCCTTTTGCAAAACGTCCGGCAACTCCAGCTCGTCGTAGCCGTTTTTGCGGCAATAATGCCGAATGAGCAGCGGAATGTCCTCCTTGCGCGAACGAAGCGGCGGCAGCGAGACGGGCAGCACGTGCAGCCGATAGTACAAGTCCTCGCGAAACGTGCCTTCGCTCACCTGCTGGCGCAAATTGCGGTGCGTAGCCGCGATGACGCGAATATCCAGCGATTGTTCTTCCGCACTCCCGATCGGCGTGACTTTTCGCTCCTGGAGGACTCGCAGCAAAGCTACCTGCATCGCCGCCGGAATTTCCCCGATCTCGTCGAGAAACAGCGTTCCCCCGTTGGCCTGCGCCAGCTTGCCCTTGTACCCGCGGCGGCGCGCCCCCGTGAAGGCTCCCTCGACGTAGCCAAACAGCTCGCTTTCCATCAGCTCGCGCGGGATCGCCCCGCAGTTGACCGCGACAAACGGCCCTTCCCGGCGCGGGCTGTTGTCGTGAATCGCTTGCGCCGCCAGCTCTTTTCCCGTGCCGCTCTCGCCGTAAATCACGACATTGCCGTCCGTTGGCGCAATTCGCTCCAGCTCCCGCAGCACACGGGCAAAAGCCGCGCTTGTTCCCTTCTCGCCTTTGAACTGAAACGCGGGGCTGCCGCTGAGAAAAATGCGCGGAGCCCGCGTGCTGCTGGGAGTCAGCTCGACAATCCAGCCGATCAAGCCGTTATGGCGCCCGGAGAACACCGGGGCTTGCCTGACCTCCATCAGCCCGTATTCGGCCAGCTCGCGCCGCGTCCGTCCTGACCAGCCAGCAATTTGTTTGCGTATGCCCGCACTCGCGTACACCACCCGCTCTTCCTGGTTGTAGACGATCAGATGCCGTTCCGGTTCGTCCGCCAAAAGCACGGAGCGCTGCAGCAATTCCAGCTCGTCCTGCTGCCGCTGCTTCATCCACGCCTGCTCGATGGAGTACGCCAATGTCATAACGGTCGCCATCGTCTGGGGATGGCTGCGCTCCAGCGGGCTGGATACGTCAATGACCCCGAGCAGGCCGCCTGCTTCGTCGCGAATCGGCGCGGCAAAACAGCTCCAGCGATGAGAGGCAACAGAATAATGCTCCGTCCCGTTGACCATGATCGCTTCCTTTGCCATGAGCGCCGTTCCGATGGCATTGGTCCCTACCTCTTCCTCCGTCCAGCGCACGCCCTCGACGAAATTGATCGCGTTCGCATCCAAAAGTGCCCGTTTTTCGCCGCGCATGCTCAACACATAGCCCTCGGGATCAATCACGAGCGCAATCATTCCCACATCGTGAATAAAAGGCGACAGTCGGTCGATCTGCGGCAAGGCAAGCTCCAGCAAAAGCCGGCTGCTCTCCTGCTGCCTTTTCAAAGCGTCTCCTGCCAACACAACCTGTCCCGTTCCTGCGTACGGATTTACCCGATTTCTTTTGCAGCGATGCCACGACTCTGTAATCCGTTTGTTGATTCGTGCTGAGTCAATTACACCTTCTTGAACAAAACGTTTCCACATCCGCAACGAAACGCTTTCCTCGAACATGCATCAACCACCCTCCGCTTTACGAATCAATCCTTTCCCTCAAGATTATCCCGAATGTTCAGAAGTTTCAAGGTCTGTCTGTTTTTGACGGCTGCTCTCCAAAATCACCGTCCGCATTCACACGAACAACCAAAAAAGACGATGGCCCCTGCTCTACCAGCAGCCATCGTCCCACTTCTCCTTTTTCCACATAACTCATGCGCCAGCAGCAAACACACACGGGACGTCCGCGTAAACGCCCGGCCTCTCCACCACGCGCCCGTCAAGGCAGCGAAGTTTTCTGCCATCCGGCAAAAACGGCAGTCCTTCGAACTTACCGAAGGCGTCCATGTGTCAAGGTCTCGTCGTCGTGCTTTTCGCGTGCAGGTTCCAGGCGTTTTTGAGCAAGTCGATCAGCTTCTTTTGTCTCTTTTTCAAAACATCCGGCGTCCACTCTTTCTCCTGAATCACTTGAGTCGTGAGCGCAAATGAGCTGATCCCGTTGCTCGTTTGAAAATAGGAGGCTTTCTTCTTTTGAAAATCATAGTTTTTGGCCTGCGCATTTTTGGCCCGTGTCAGCAACACGAGATTGCCCAGTTTATGAACGTACTCGGAAGGATTGGGGAAATGCTGCAACCAGTCGCTGTTCGGTTTGGGCGTTTGCGGCAAGACGTGCTCGACGGTAATAACCGAATAGTCGTAGTAAGGCTGCCCTGCCGTCAAAAGCGAGTCCAGGCGCAAAAGCAAATAGCGCTTCGCCGTATCCTTGAGATCCGTGTACACATCTCCGTTCAGCATGCGAATGACTTCCTGCTTATCCTCTTCCGTCACCTCAAGAGCCGACTCGTCGGAAAACATGTCGACGCCTTTATCCATCTCTCGCAAAATTTGCGAGTACCGCGACATGCGCCAGTTGAAGTTTTTCCGCAAAATCATGCTCGTACCAGCCAGCACCTCCAGGCGGTAGAGAAAATCTTCTACCTTTTGGTTGTGATGACGCATGTAGTACATGGCAGGCGGAATCCAGTCGTTGTTGTCAATCCGGTTCAACAAGCTCAAAATCTTGATAAGCTGTGGCTGCTGGCTGAAAAATGAATTGTAGTTTACCAGCTTTAAATAAATCTCCCCATACGGGATCAAGTATTCATCAATAAACCGGCTGCCGCTGATCGTGGAAAAAATCTCGTTGTACTCGTCTTTGTAATTCGCGCTGCCTTTTCGCTTCTGGATAATCATCCTCATGTGATCGAACAGCTTGTTGAAACGGTCCCTGCCGAGAGAAACCTCGACGTCTTCCCACTTGCTTGTGTAGTGGTCCTGCTCATGTTTCGGGATATCGCCAATGACCTGCGCTTTGAAAATATCGCTCGTCATCAGATCCAGCCCGCGATCATTCAGCACGGTAAAAATGCGGAAAGCCGAATCAAAATTGGGAGTCGACACCACGACAATATAGCAAAGCGTTGCGATCACGCCAGGCAGCGTCTTGACCGTCTGCGGATCCAATTCGTTGAGCCGCTCCAAAAAGTACAGGGCGTTGTCCCGAATCGCCTTTTGACTGTCCGTTTTCACGGGCGTATCTGCATTCAGCTTTTGCGTAGCGCCCCGCTCCTGAATGCTCACTTTGAAAAAGTCGCTGTCGCGATTGCGCAGACAGAGACGGTACGTATCGGCAATGTTTCGAATCTTGCTCCCTCTTTGCACGATCATGTCATCAATCTCGGCAGCGTAGTCGTCGCCCAAATAATCCCGCAATACCGCAAGCAAAATCGTCAATGTCGTAAGCCGCTGCTGGCCGTCCAACACTTCTGCATGAGGGCCGTCTTTCTTGACCAGCACAATGCTGCCGAGAAAATAAGGCTCCTCTACATCGCCAATATTTTTTTCCGTAATCCCGTAATGTTCGATAAAGTCGAGCAAATCATCCAGCAGTTCTCCCGCTTCGTTGGTCGTCCATGAGTACGGACGCTGAACGGAAGGAATCGTAAACAAGTAATCATCGGAAAAGACTTTATGTAAAGGAGTCTCCTGCGCAAATAACGTCGTCTTCAAAATGCTGCCTCCCCGAATGCTTGTAATGGGTGATCCAACTAATGAAATAGGTATTATTGCCCACCTAGGAATATACCCTACTTTCCAGTTCTTTGAAACCGTTAATTCATCCGATTCTGGAAAACGTGCCTATTCGCCTATTTTTTCAGTACAAAGTCAGACATGACGACTTTTTCCCACTGTATCCCTTTTGGTTTTACATTGGTGTAAAGCGTGACAGAGCCGTTATGTTCGATTACCGCCTTCAAATGAAAGTTCATTTCTTTGGGCTGCAAATACTCGTCGTGCAACTGCTGATATCGCGGGTCGCCTTTGGCTTTTGCCGCCTTGATGTAGTCTACGGTGTCCGGGTCTTTTTCGAAGTTTTTATATTTCACCTGATACCCGAAAATGGCTTCCACTTTTCCATCGACGGTTTTTTCCTCGTAGTCGGACAAAGTAAACGCCAGCAGCTCATAGTAGGGCGAGAACGCCTTTTTGCATTCCTCCACCATATAGCTGGCGATTTTGTTCTGGTTTGCGGAGATGTCTATCGTCTGATTCAACGCAGCACCGGCATCAGCCGCGGCCGGAGCTTCTTTCGGCGCTGGCAAGGCGTTCTCCTGTACAGTTTCCTCCGGGGCGCAACTGCTGACAAAAGCTGCGAAAAGCATGCAAAAGCACGTGACGACCACTTTTTTCATAGGAAGCCCACCTTATTTGCTTTGATGATTGGTTACAAGGTAGACGTTCCTGCCGTACGTTACGTCTCGTACTATCCAAATAAAAAAAGGTGGAGCATCTGACTGCTTCCACCTCATACAATCTGCCTTTTTGCTCGTCACGAGGACTCCCCAGACAGAGCAGACCACGCTGCCGACGGCTGGTTCACTCTGCCGCTTCCCACTTTGCCACTTCTTCGCGCACGCGCGGCGCCACCTCGGTGCCCAAGAGCCGAATCGCCTGCATGACCTGATCGTGCGGCATCGTGCCTACAGGAACGTGCAGCATGAACCGGGTGATCCCGACCTGTTTGCGCAGGTGAATGATCTTCGCCGCTACGGTTTCCGGGTCGCCTACGTACAGCGCGCCTTCAAAGCTTCTGGCCGCGTCAAAGCTCGAGCGGTCGTAGTGCCCCCAGCCGCGCTCCCGTCCCAGGACGTTCATGACTTGCTGGGTAGACGGGAAAAATTTGTCGGCTGCCGTCTCCGTATCCCAATCGATGAAGCCGTGCGAGTGGGAAGCCACCTGCAGCTTGCGCGGATCGTGACCGCCTTTGATCGCTGCGCGCCTGTACAGCTCGACCAGCGGCGCAAACTGCACTGGGCGGCCGCCAATGATGGCGAGAACGAGCGGAAGCCCCAGCAGTCCGGCCCGAATGGCCGATTGCGTGTTGCCGCCACTGCCGATCCAGACGGGCAGCGGGTCCTGGACAGGCCGCGGATAAATCCCGAGATTTTGGATGGCAGGCCGATGCTTGCCGCTCCAGGTCACCTTTTCCGACGCGCGGATTTTCAGCAGCAGCTCCAGCTTTTCTTCGAACAACTCATCGTAATCGTTCAAATCATAGCCGAACAAAGGAAATGATTCGATAAAAGACCCTCTCCCGGCCATGATTTCTGCGCGTCCGTTCGAGAGCGCATCGAGTGTCGCAAAGTCCTGGAATACACGAACCGGGTCAGCCGAAGACAGCACCGTCACCGCGCTCGTCAGTCGAATCCGCTTGGTCTGTGGCGCAGCCGCCGCAAGCACCATCGCGGGAGAAGACGCAGCAAAGTCTTTCCGGTGATGCTCGCCAACGCCAAACACATCAAGCCCTACCTGATCCGCCAGCACAATTTCCTCGACCACTTCCCGCAAACGCTGCGCATGGCTGATAACCTCGCCGGTTTGTGGGTCCGGCGTCGTTTCGACAAAGGTGCTTACCCCTATTTCCACGCAAAAAGCCCCCTTACTGTTTCGCATTTTTCTTCCAGTGACACACGTAGCTTCTCACCAAATAATATCTTTATTTTAAGATTCTCGAACTTAAATTTCAACCCTGCAACTGCACCGCCTCTTTTTCCCGCACAGATTAGAAAACTTGGCTGCGCCAAGCCATTGGCGAACCTCGAAGGTTAGTTGCCCTGATACTGGATAATTTTTATCTGCACAAAAAAATAGGGACATCGTCGCCAATGTCCCTATCTGTTGCCCAAACGATTATTACCGCTTGGCGTTCCCGTCCTGCTCATCGAGCGGAACCGCCTTGCCAATGCCAAAAGCGTAAAAGCTGATCGTCATGATGCCCAGGAACACAATCCCGGCAATCAGCGAGATGCGTGTTTCATCGTTAATCCACATTCCGACCAGTACCATCAGCAAAAAGGCAATCGTGACGTAGTTGGTCAGTGGAGCAAGCGGCATTTTGAACGGATGATCGCGCAGCTCTGCCGCTCTTTGCTTGCGGAAGCGGATTTGGCTGATTAGAATGACGAACCACGGAACCATTCCAGGCAGCACGCTTGCGCTGTACACATACACAAACAGATTTTCCGGCGCGATATAGCTCAAAATCACGCCGACGCCCAAGCCGATCAGCACGCCGATCGTCCCCAGAAGCGGCACGCCGTTATGGGACAGCTTGGTGAAAATTTTCGGAGCCTGTCCGTTCATACCGAGCGTATAAAGCATGCGACCCGCACTGTAAATACCACTATTACAGCCGGACATCGCTGCGGTGATAACGACAAAGTTAATCAGTCCAGCCGCTGCCGTAATCCCGATTTTCGCAAACGTCGCCACGAACGGGCTGCCAATCGACTGCAGTTGATCCCATGGGTAAACGGTTACAATAACAAAGATTGCACCGATGTAGAAAATGAGAATACGCCAGATGATGCTTTGGATCGCGCTCGTCAACGTTTTCTTTGGATCTTTTGCCTCACCAGCCGTAATCCCGATCAGCTCGACCCCTTGATAAGCCCCGATTACCAATGATAAAGCGAAGAAAAAGCCTGTCCAGCCGCCAGCAAAAAAGCCGCCGTGTTCCCACAGGTTCGACAATCCGATTGCGTTGCCGCCGTTGCCGATTCCGAAGAAAATCAGGCCAAATCCGGCGATAATCATCAAGACGATCGTAACAATTTTAATCATAGCGAACCAAAACTCAAATTCACCAAACGATTTAACGGAGAACAAGTTCGCTGCCCCGAGAATCAGCATGGCAATAATCCCGGGAATCCAGGCCGGCAAATCCGGGAACCAGTACTTCATGTACGTCCCGACGGCGATAATCTCCGCCATCCCCACGACGACCCACTGGAACCAGTTGCTCCAGGCCGTCAAGTAACCAGCCAAGGGATGAATGTACTTGTAGCCAAACGTCGCGAACGACCCGGTGCTCGGCTCTACATACAGCATTTCCCCCATGGCGCGCATGATAAAAAATATAAAAATTCCTACAATTGCATAAGCAAGCATTACGGATGGACCCGTCCATTGAATCGTGCTTGCCGAACCCATAAAGAGCCCTACGCCAATTGTACCGCCCAATGCGATCATTTGAATGTGGCGCGTTTCCAGACCCCTTTTTAACTCTTTCTTTTCCACTTCGGTTCTTCTTCCTCTCTGCTTTGGCTAGCTGTATTTGCGAAAAAGCTGTAGAGTACTACCTAATCGTACACATCATGAGCAGGCGATCATTTTTACTTGATAAAAAACGTTCTCCTGCATCATGTCGTGCTTCTAATAAAGCATTCCTAATAGTTGGTAAGATTATTCTTCTCCCCCTTTTAGCGTGCTTTACTCCAGAAACACTTGTTTATTGTAATATGTTTTTCTGATAATAACAATTATATTCACTAGAAAAACAGTTGGTAAATCAATATATTCAGACTTATATAAAATAAAAAATATGTGATAGATAAAATAAATTTCTGTGATCCAAACCTCCCACAAACCCGCATAAAAAAGACACCCTGCACAGGTGTCCCGCTTCCCTACATGATTATCTATAAAGTAATCTCTACTACAGTTCCGCGTCCTTCCTCGCTGTTGATGACGATCTCTCCCTAATGCGCCTTGATGATATCGTGAGCAATCGCCATGCCCAGCCCGGAGCCTTTATGCGCATCGCCCGTGTTCGTCCCCCGGTAGTAACGGTCAAAAATCCGGTTCAGCTCTTCTTTTTTAATCCCTTTTCCATCGTCCGCAATCGTAATGCGCACGCGTTCTTTCTTTTCAACGCTCACCGTAATCTTTACCCCGTCATCGTTGTGGACGAGCGCGTTGTAGATCAGGTTGTTGATCGCCCGCCACATCAAGATTTCATCTGCCTCTACGGGGATGTACTCTTCGCTGAACGCAAATTCGATGTGGCGGTTGGCGTACTTCGGGTCGTTGAGGATGTCAATCACGATGCTGCGCAAGAGCGTGACCATGTTGACCGTCTTCCGCTGCAGCGACAGCTCTTTGTTCCTCAGCCGCGTCGTCAAGTTCAGGTCTTCGATGACCTCTTTGATGTACACTGACTTTTTCTCGATAATCGCTGCATACTCCCTGATTTCGTCCAGCGTAAAATGATAGTCCGGGTCGCGCAGCATTTCCGAGTGCAGGATGACCTGGTTGTCGTAAAAAATCACGTACCGACTGAGATTCGGGTTTTCCATTCCGATGAAGTAGCTGTAGCGCCTGTCTGCGCTCGCCTTTTCCCCTACGAACACGGTCGTATCGCCATTCACTTCCTGGTACTTGTACATTTGAATCATGTCTGCTGGCGTATAATGCTTCATCACGCCTGCGGGCACCCGATAGCCCCACACTTCGTTGCCGTTTTCATCGAGAATCTGAATCCACGCGTTCTTTTTTTGCAGCGCATCTTTTCCTTCTGGTGTCAGCGTGAATGTACCCCAAGCCTTTCATCGTAATCAAATACTTCGGCTGGTCCTCGATTTTTTCCCGCAGCCTGCGAATGTGCACCATGACGGTGTTGTCGATTCCGATAAAATCCTCGCCCCAGACCGTGTCATACAGCTTTTCCTTGCTAATCACTTTGTTGACGTTTTCCAGAAACACCTTCATCAGCCCAAGCTCTTTCGGCTTTAACTCAATGGCAACGCCGTTCTTTAACAGCTCTGCTTTTTGCGGATTCAACTCGATGGGGCCTGCCTTTAGCACAGGGTCTGCTTCCTCCACAGACTCTGCTGCGGCATAGTCTGCTCGCCTCAACTGCGCCTTGACGCGGTAGGCAAGCTCTTTCGGGCTGAACGGCTTTGTAATATAGTCGTCACCGCCGATGGCAAAGCCGAGAATTTTGTCAATTTCCTCTGTTTTCGCCGAAATGAACAAAATCGGCACCTTCGAGATGCTTCTCATTTGTTTGCATACGTCATAGCCTTCCCCATCGGGCAGCATGATGTCCAGCAGCACGAGATCCGGCTTCTTTTCCTGAAATTGAGCGAGGCCGTCTTTGGCCGTCGCAGACGTATAGACGTGTTCGATGCCTTCTTTTTGCAGTACCGTTTTAATGAGCCTCAAAATATCTTCTTCGTCGTCAATGATTAACACCTTTTTTGCAGACATCTCGGCTTAGCCTCCTCAACTGCCCAACCTTTTTATGTGAGAGTATGCCTGACCGCTCCCCATTTATCAAGCCGGGCTTGTTCACCGATAGCGAAAATGCGCAAAAGAGCAAAGCTTTCCGCGAAGGCGTCTCTCCCTGCGGATCGGCAAGCTTGAAGCGCAGCAGGTTCGTCCCTATCGTTTTGCCGCCGCACTGGAGCGGAAGCGCAAAGTAGACAAGCAAAAAGCCCACAGTGGTGCAGAGCATCTCAATCAGTTCATTTGCCGTAAAAAAGCCAATCGTGACAAACAAGACTGCCTGAATCGCAAAATAATCGACCCACACCGCCAGCAACTGCGACAGTGGCGGAACCCGCTCGCTTTGCCGGATTTTGGCCGTTTTCGCCAGCAGCGTTTTTTTCGATGGAAACAGGGCGAGGATAATCGGGCCAATCCAGTAGCCAAACAGCGCTCCGCTGCTGTTCAGCATCAAATCGTCCACGTCAAAGATGCGATACGGACAATTGTAGATGCCGTAAATTCCGGTGACCTGCGTGACCTCGTAAAACAGGGACAGGGCAAAGCCGAAAGCAAGCGCTCGCTTCCAGTGCCGTTTTTCTTGCCAAAAATAGCGCAAATAGACGCCAAAAGGGAGCAGCAGGAGAAAGTTGAAGGTTGCTTGCCAAAAGGCGCTCTGCTGAAAAACCTGCATGTACGTGGTCGGATTGGACCAGACGATTGAGCTGGCCGCAAGCGTATCGCTGACAAAGGAAAAGGGCACAAGCGAATAGTACACCGTATCCGCTGACTGGTGCGCGCACGTATCCCGCGTCTCCGGGAGCGGCAAAAGCACAAGAAACAACGCGGACAACATATAGTACATAAACGAGTAGGCCACGACAGAAGCCCACAGGCTCACATAGCCGTACTTCGGTAGCTGTAGATCAGCCACGGGATTACAAGCACAAATTCGAGCAGGAAAAAAGCGATAAATGCGGTTTGAATCGGGATCAAGTATGCCGACATGCTGCACCTCGTTCGATGGTCATGGACGCGCGTTGGCTCCCGACGCACGCCCACCTGGATGATTCGTCTGTACGATAGACTTTACAAAAATTATCATAGACGGTTGCTGTCATGCAATAAAAAAAGGTTCGGCTGTCATTTTCTGCTGACAGCCGAACTACTGATTCGCGTTATGTGTTTTCTTTTCCGGACCACAAAAACCGCGGCAGGCGGCTGAGCATGGCGGGCAAAACAGTCACATGATCTTCTCCGGCGAACTTGATCCATTCCAGATGAAGCCCCTGCTCTGTGAGCGGACTCAACCCCCGGGCGACCTCTTCCGCGCCTTCGAGCATATCCTCCAGCTCATCTGCCCCGATCGTCAGCAGCAGATGACGCTGTTCCTCGCGCTGCCAGCCCGCTTTGAACTGCTCCATTTCCTTGAGCACCTCGTTGTCGGCCCACCAGACGGAAGGGCTGCCCGCCGCATAATGCGTAAACAGATGCGGTCTGGTGAACAAGGCGTGCAGCGTAAACAGTCCACCGAGGGAATGTCCGACAATCGCCTGTCTGGCCGGATCAATCGGCCACTCCTTGGCGATGGCTGGCATCAATTCTGTTTCCAGAAAATCGAGGAAGTCGTCTGCTTCGCCATGCGGCGGCCACGGTGAACCGTCAGGCCGTTTCGGAAGCGCTCCTTCGCTGGCCTGCATCGTAAAGTCGCGGCAACGCCGCTCCATGTCAAACGGCTCCTTGGACGGATAGCCAATGCCGATCACCAAGATCGGGTCGAAGCCCTTCGGCTTGCGCGTCTGCAGCTTGACCGCCTCTGCGAGCGTCTGAAACAGCGCATCTCCGTCCAACGCGTAGACGACTGCGTAACCGCTCGGCGGCGGCTCGTCTTTTGGCGTGGCAATCAAAATCCGGTAGTCGAGTTGCCTGCTCGACGTCATCTCGTACTCAAAGCAACGCTCCGCGATATGAGGTCTTTCTGTCATTTTGTTCATGGCTGCAGGAACCTCACTACATCGTCCATCACTTTGCTTTGGGCAATAAACCCGCCACTCAGCCAGTAATCATTGGACGTCTCGAAGACGCGACCGTTTTTCACTGCCGGAACGTTTTTCCACACTTCGCTTTCCTTCAACTCTTTTACAAAGCGATCTCCCTGATTGCCGTCGTTCACGAGGAAAATATAATCGGCATCCAGCTCAGGCAAAATTTCCAGGGACACTTCAAAAGCGCCGCCTTTCACCAGGCTGCTTGGCTCGAAGCCCAGCTCATGCGCGAGCACATAGCCGCTGAAATAGTCGCTATTCATGAAAAACATGCCTTTGGCATTAAAGCGGATGATTGCAGCTTTTTTCCCTTTTGTGATTCCTTCCAGCTTGGCTTTTGCGTTTGTGACCTTGTCGGCGTAGTCTTTGATCGCTTGCGCTGCCCTGTCTTCCTCCCCCAGCAATTTGCCTAGTTCGCGAATCGAGCTGTTCAAATCGGTGGATGCACTCTTGAACACATACGTAGGCGCGATTTTGGCATATTGCTCGTACACGCCGTTCTCCGCTGCATACGCATTGTGCAAAATAATCAGGTCCGGCTGCGATTCCAAAATCGCTTCAAAAGAAGGCTGTCCGCCCGCAAAACTGATCTGCGGCACGCTGCCGAGCTGATCTTGCAAATATTCCTGCGGGCTTACGCCGTTCGACCATTGCCGTACAGGCTTGATACCCAGCGTGAGCAAAGAATCCTCCATGACCGGAGCAAAAACTTTGGTCGGCTTCGCTGGAATCGTCACCTCATGCCCAAGCTCGTCTTTGACCGTCAGCGGGTAGATGCTCGCCTGCTCAGCCTTGCTCTTTTCCGCGTCTGCCGCATTGTTCTGTACCGCTGTCTCCTGTTTGCTCGCCTGCGCCTCGGGTGCATCCGCATTCGTCCCGCATGCAGCCAGCAGTCCGGATACAAGCAACAAGGCTGACAGCAGGGCCAACGGTTGGCGAATGCGTCCCCGTCCTTTGTTTCCCGCGTTTATCATCAAAAAAGCTCCCCCTCCAAGTGATAACGATTCTCACATGAAGGAATTATAAAGCAATCCGCTACGTGACTCCATGGACTGGAACAGGTGAAGGGGCTGGATTTTTCCCTGTTAGCATCAAGATAGCCTCTTCCAGCATCCGGTTCATTGCCAGAGCGGAATATTCGAACCACGGGTTGGAAGGAATGACGTACATCTGCCCGTTCTTGACCGCATTCAGCCCCCGCCATTGCGTGTGGTACTGCAAAGACAGCCAGTACCTTCTGGTGCTTGCGTTCGGACAAATCAACAGCAGCAGCCTGTCAGGATTGAACTGCGCCAACTGGTCGAGCGTAATCTCTTTGTTGGACAACTGCTTTAGCTCCGGGATCGTCGCAAGCGCCAGGTCCCCGTAAAGCATGTCGCGAATCCCTCTGTTGCTGTAGAGGTAGATTTGCTCGCCCGATATGCGAAGCGTGATGAATACATCCGCCCCGACTGCCTGGCTCACGCTCTCCCTCGCCTCCGCCGCCCTCGTCTCATAGTCTGCTATCCATTGTTCACACACGGATTGCCTGTCTACGACTTCGGCCGTTTGCCGAAGTTGCTCCCGCCAATCCGCCGCTCCGATTTCGACGCATTCGATCCCGGAGCTGAGCAGTTGCTTTCGAACCATCGGATCGTGTTCATGGTGCAAAATCAGCACGTCCGGCTTGGCCGACATCAGCTTCCGGAGACTTTCTTCGTCCAGGTCGGCTTCTGGCGAGCTCAGATGGACCTTGATCTGCTCTTGATAGTAGTAGTGGTAATACGGGCTCCACTTCGGATCAAGCGGTGCGGCAACCGGAACGACCCCCAGCACGAGCAGATTGCCGATGGCAGCCGCCGAAGTGACGGCTACCCGCTTTCTCGTGTCCCTGCTGTATGCAGAAGGCGAAACCCCGACTACTTTTTTAAACTTTCTGCTGAAGTAAAACTCATCGTGGTAGCCGACCTTGCGCGCGATTTCGCGCATATACAAATCGGAATCGCGCAAAAGCTGCTTGGCGTGGCCGATGCGCAGCTCCGTCAAATAGTCCATCACGCTCTGTCCGTACGCTTTTTTGAACGCCTCACCAAAATAATTGGGACTAAGCCCCGCCAACTGCGCCAAGCTCTGGATCGACATCTGCTCCGCAAAACGGCTGGCTATGTACTCACGCACTTCATCCAACGACATGTGCGGCGCATCCGTGCTTCCTGCTTCGCTATGGTTCCGCTCATTACTGAACATGCACAGCCACCTCCTGCACTTTTCAACAATGATGTTTATGCGAATGTGATATTGATAATCATTTTCATAATTGTAGCACAGGATAGCTGCTTTGGGACGGCAATCTTCCGAATCGCTTCAGACGTGTCGCAATAAAGCAGGCAAAGCAGGGATGAGCTTCGTTGGCCGCAAGTGCCTGTCTCCTTTTTATGAAAAATACCAGGGGCTTATCTATCACAGAAAAAGGGACTGCGACGCCAAGTAGTCTGCGCCCTCCGGCTGATGCAAAACCGCTGCTTTTTTGTACGTGTGCAAACGCAGCTTTTCAACGATTGTTTTCGTCATGCCAATCCCCTTTCGATTTGCCGGGCGATCTGTTCCACACAAAAAAGCCGCTCGCACAACCGGGCGTCGATCCGTCCCCGTGGCATGAGCAGCTTCTTCGGTTGTCGTTTGCTTTATTTCTTGTCAGCCTTCCCCGCACCGGCCATGATCTGAACGATTTCATCCAGCAGCATGTCCAACGTAATCGGGTCGTCGAAGTTGAATTTGCTGTCCAGCGTGTAGACGCGGCCTTGCTGGACGGCCGGAATCGTTTTCCACAACGGGCTTTCTGTCAGTTGCTTCTGGTGGACGCTTGTTTCATCACTGCCGTTGGTCAAAAGAAAAATATTGTCCCCCATGACTCCACCCCTTGGATATTGGCGCCGTGCATGTCTACGCCACATACGGCATTGCCCCGAAAACACGCGTTTTGCAAGTCAGCGTTTCACAAGGCTCCCGTCTCCACGCAAACTCTTCTGAAGTGTCTTTCGCCGCTTTGCAGAAACGATTTTAGTTCATGGATGGTTAAGTCTTGATCTATTACCATGTAACGCCTCCTCTCTCCCTGCGTTTTTGACTGCACGCCATGCTATCTTTGCAAAAATTCTTCGAGGCTGATCTACCGCTTTTTCTAATCGGCGCCAAAGACAAGCTGAAAAAAACGGCCTTCCCCCTACAAATCGCAGGGAAAAGGCCGCTTCGCTCGTATATTGATTACTGGCTGGCTACCGGGCGACAGCTACTTTCCTGTCCAGCCCCAGCGCCTGTGCTGTGTAAGAGTGAATTTCATGCAACAACTCTGGATTGTCCATCAATGACACGCCATAAGAAGGAATCATTTCTTTGATTTTGACTTCCCACTCGTTAATATGCTGCGGGAAGCATTTTTTAATGACCTCAAGCATGACGGACACGGCAGTGGAAGCTCCCGGAGAAGCACCCAGCAACGCTGCAATCGAGCCGTCCGACGCCGTAATGACTTCGGTACCGAACTGCAGTGTTCCTTTTCCGCCTGCCTCGGTGTCTTTGATAACCTGCACGCGCTGGCCGGCCACGACCAAATCCCAATCCTCGCTCTTCGCGTTCGGGATAAACTCGCGCAGCTCTTCCATGCGCTGCTCTTTGGACAGCATGACTTGCTGGATCAGGTACTTCGTCAACGACATTTCTTTCGCGCCTGCTGCCAGCATTGTCAGCACGTTGTTCGGTTTGACAGAAGTAATCAAATCGAACATGGAGCCGGTTTTCAGGAACTTCGGCGAGAACCCGGCAAAAGGCCCGAACAGCAACGATTTCTTGCCGTCGATGTAGCGTGTGTCCAGATGCGGAACAGACATTGGCGGAGCGCCAACCTTGGCTTTTCCGTAAACTTTTGCATGATGCTGCTCCACGATATCCTGGTTTTTACAGACCATAAAGATACCGCTTACCGGGAATCCGCCAATGCGCTTCCCTTCCGGAATACCGGATTTTTGCAGCAAATGCAGGCTTCCGCCACCGCCGCCGATAAAGACGAACTTCGCCTTATGGCGTTGGACGATGCCGTTCTTGAGATTTTTCACCTTCAATTCCCAAGAGCCGTCGCTGGTACGTTTAATATCATCAACGCTATGCTCATAGTTTACTTCAACGTTTTTCGTCTTCAGGTGGTCAAACAACATCCGCGTCAAAGCCCCAAAGTTCACATCCGTTCCGGAGTCGATCTTTGTGGCTGCGATCGGCTCATCCGAGGAACGACCCTCCATCACGAGCGGAATCCATTCCTTCAGTTTTTCCGGGTCATCCGAAAACTCCATGCCCTGGAACAGAGGATTCTTGGACATCGCTTCGAAACGTTTCCTCAAGAAAGAGACATTTTTCTCCCCTTGCACCAAGCTCATGTGCGGCAAAGGCATGATAAAATCTTGCGGATTGCTAATCAGCTTGCTTTTTACGAGATAAGACCAAAACTGCATGGAAACCTGGAACTGCTCGTTGATCTTGATTGCCTTGCTGATGTCGATCGTTCCGTCTTTCTTTTCTGTTGTGTAGTTCAGCTCACAGAGTGCAGCATGCCCCGTTCCGGCATTGTTCCATTCATTAGAGCTTTCCTCTCCCGCTCTGGAGAGCTTTTCGAATACTGTAATTTTCCAGTCTGGTACTAATTCTTTCAGCAGTGACCCTAGAGTCGCACTCATGATGCCGGCACCAATTAAGATAACGTCTGTTTGCATTTGTCTGTTACTCATGTTTACCGTCCTAACTCGCTGGTATTTGGAGAAAAGATGCAGGCGGCTCCTGATCTGGCCCCGTTGCAAGTCAGGGTGCTACCTAGTACACACCTTTTCTGGAATAATTACAACCTGTTATATAGTGTATCACTTTTATCTTTAGAATAAAATATTTGCTATATATTGATAGTTATATGCTATTAAAAGGCCCGTAAAGTGTCGGAATGATATACTTTTTATAGGGAATGTGTTGGCAATTTGTGTAAAAAAACTCATGGATAGACAAAAACCAAAGCTTTTACCCGGTTGCTGCACGGATGTCGCTTTGGTTTATAGCGGATTTGTTACGAGGTCTTTATTTCTTCATCAGTCAGTATATTGCAATCGTCGCTTTTTGTGCCACCACTGATACGTTTTGCCACACTGCTCATTGGTCTTCGCGGGACATTTTTCTTTATGTTTTCCTAAAACGGGGTATTATATGACTGCCTGAGAATTGGATCGGGCAACCTCTTCCTCATGACAGTGTAATCATTCTGCCACATTCTCCCGCAACGTACTCATCATGAGTGACGATAATAATCGTTTTGCCTTTATGATTCAGTTCCTTCAGAAGCTTCACAATTTCATTGCGGTTGTCGACGTCCAATGATCCTGTCGGTTCGTCGGCAAGGATGAGGTCGCATGGCTTTAACAATATCCTCGCAATTGCCACCCGTTGTTGCTCCCCGCCCGACAAACCGTATGTTTTTTGCTTGAGTGAGATATCCAGCCCCACTTTCTCCAGTGCCTCTTTTTTTAATTTTTGCTTTTCCGCTCTTGTTTTTCCCGAATAAAGCAGCGGGACCTCAAGGTTATAGTCAACGGTTGCATCATCAATCAATGCGAAGTTCTGGAAGAGATAAGCAATTCTTGTTCTAAGCAGTTTGTTTGCCTGAGCCGATCCAATCCGCGGACGCTGCTTATCAAACAGTTTCACTGTGCCACTACTCGGATCTTCAAGCAATCCCATAATATTGAGAACAGTCGTCTTGCCAGAGCCGCTTTTACCCGTAATAGCGAGCATATCTCCTTCATATACTTTCAAATTGATTTGTTCAAGAACCGTGTGATCTTGATAGCGTTTGCTGACATCAACCAGTTCACATACCGTTTTCATGCTGCTCCCCCACCTCCTTTTAGTACTTTTCCTTTATTTTTCCGCTCGATAACAAACAGTGCGAGAACAGACGCTACAAATTCAATAGCGAGCACCCCGCCGCCTATTGCAAGCAGACGATCGCTAGATGATCCGACTGCTTCGTTGACGGATGACGCTACCATAGATACACTTCCGGCCATTTGAAGCAAACTGGATGCAAAACCACTGTTTACCAATAGGCAGGCGCCGATCTGGATCGCCCATGTCACCGACAGCAACCACATATATTCCTGGTACGTTTTGAAAAAACCGGTACCGAATAATCTGCGCACGATAAATCTTCGTTGAAATTTGCTAAAAAACACGCTCAGATTTTGTACGACAAGCACCAGCAATCCGGCTAACAGTCCGAGACTGATGAATGTAAGCTGGGTCCTTGTATTTTTCAATTCATATATCTGACTCAGAACATATTGGTCGACTGATATCAGATTTGTCAGGTTATCGTCGAGCTTCAGCCTTTTCAGTTCAGGTTCGAGCAACTCGAACGTCCGTTCACTGTCTCTGTTTATCAATTTCACCTTTAACGGATCGCGGCCCCCCCCTCCGCTCATCATGTTGGCTTTGTCTGCAACAAGGCTGTTTTTCTCAGTAACGACGCGAATAATCGGATCTACAATCATATTGTTTTCTAATGGAAACACTTCTGGATTGAAGCTAAATATTTTCTGGTTATTTGCTGTCCAGATGATAGACAGCCGTTGATTTCTTACACGATCCGGAACTTCCACCTGAAACCGGTTCTCATCTACCTCAACAAGATTCTTTCTTACTTTCGTAAAGTAATCCAAAATTTCTTTTTCCTTGTTACGGTATTTTTCAGGAACAAGCAAAATGAAATCGCTTGTATCCTCTGAAATGTGGACTGTCAACACCAAACTAGACGGATTTCTTAAGTGCCTTCTGTTTGTAAACGAGTGGACTCAGATACCCCAATGTCGAGTGAATTCTTGTTTCGTTAAACCACTTGACGTATTTTTCTAATTCTAGCTTCAACTGTGTCAACGACTCAAACTGCCGATTCTTTACGAACTCTGCTTTGATTAGCTTAAAGGTAGCTTCAGCAACTGCATTGTCATAGGGACAGCCTTTCATGCTCAGGGAACGTTTGATTTCGAACGTGTGGATGACTTCATCAATCGTCTGATTTTTAAATTCACTACCACGATCCGTATGAAAGAGCTGGATCTGACGCAAGTCTCCCTTTACGCTTGCAAAAGCCTGGTAGACGAGAGCAGCATCTTTGTATTTTCCACAGCTATAGCCAATGATCCCCCGGTTAAACAAGTCTACGAGCAAGCAAATATAGTGCCATTTATTTGCGACCCGAACGTATGTCAAGTCACTCACAACGGCTTCCAATGGTGCTTCTTTCGCAAACTCGCGATTCAGTTCGTTCTGGATCGGCGATTCGTTACATGACGACATATGCGGTTTATACTGCGCCACTGTGTAGACCGAGACCAGGCCGTTTTTCTTCATCAGACGTCCAATGCGCCGTCTGGAAACCGTCATTCCCTCTTCTTGAAGTTTTGCTTTGATCTTCCTTGCTCCATACACGCGCTGATTCTCTTCAAAAATACGGATAATTGCTTGTTCCACTTCATCATTGACAGATGATTGCTCATTACTCTCGTAGTAGTAGGTACTCCTATTGACCTGAAGAATCTTGCACATGGCCGATATGGGATACTTATGAGCGTTTTGCTGGATCACTGTTATTTTCGTCCGAAGATCAGCGCTGCTTGCTTTAAAATATCGTTCTCCATTTTCAATCGTTGAATTTCCTTACGTAGCGCAAGGAGTTCATTCTGTTCCTCTGTCCGGTTGTCCTTTTCTTTGAAAGAACCTGTTGTTCTACTCTGTTTGACCCAACGGTCAAACGCAGATGCACTCAGATCATATTCTCTCAAAATATCTGCCCGCGGTTTCCCATTCTCGTAAAGTTGAACCATCTGCTGCTTGAACTCGTCTGTAAATGACCGACGCTCACGTTTCTGCATGACATTCTCTCCGTTCCTTGTCGATTTGATTTCAATCTACTAGACCTTAAGAGAATTGTCCAATTCAGTGTAGCCGATCCACAAGTTATTAGGGCACCTTTTGGGGTGCCCTTAACTAATATGCCTCCAGCTTTTACTTTTGCGTAAGCTTACAAGAAAGGGTCTGGGAGTTTTCGCAAAAAACGGTTGTGCGAGGTAAATAAGCTTATGGTATCAGGAAATACGAATCCTTTCCTTAAAAAACGATTTGAGAGGATTAATATTTGATTCGTATGGGAGCAGCTTGCTCTCTCAGGAAAAATTATGATAGAAAACTCATTAAAAAAACCGATTCTTGAACTGTGCGAAGTTATTTTCTCCGGAGCGGACGTCACTTGGTGTCTTGGCAATAGAATGCGAATAGCGATCTTCACCCTTAATCTTAAGCTTGTAGTGTTTTCCATCATCAGTCAACTCAAACCCGAGTTTAATTAGTTCCCTTTTTCCCTGACTCGACAAGCCGCCAGACTCCGTCAGCACGGCTTTCACCTGATCGATAAACGTTTTCTTGTTGTTCGTTCGCTCGTTGGCTTCCAGAATGGATTCCAACATATTTCGGATGCGTACTGAACAGCTTCCGCTCCTGAGCTTCTCCTCAATGATGTCGAGAATAAGTTCCGCCTGCTCGTTGGCGAATAGTTCCACTTCGGCGCCTTTGAAAATCAACGGTCTCTGCTCGTCCAACTCATTTGAATACAGCATCTGCTGTATTCCCTTCAAATAATAGTTTTCTGCCTCTAGGCTCCTGACCTGTTCCCGCAGCTCCTCGTTTTCCTGCAAAGCGTACTCGATCATCCCGTTGTTTTCGGCTTCGCCTTCGCGGTACCGCTCGATCGCCCGTTGATATTGCAAGTGTTGAACGTAGGACCAGCGGTATTCGTCAGCCGTTTTCCGCGTATTCAACACTGTTTTTACGTAATTTTGGATTTTTTGATTGATGTTTTCGTCTGTGTCGTTCAACACAAATCTTCTGAAATTACGGTCTTGCCAATAGATACCGATTGAGCCATTGTACGCATTTTTTCCATCCGTCAATGCCTTCAGCATCGTTGATACCTTCGTATCCGTCTCGAAATATACATGCGCCAGTCCGGCCAGTTTCAATGCCAGCCTTCGAGGGTCCGTCAGATACGCACCGCCGGAAAACGGCTTGCTGACGTAAATGACTGGCATTGCATTGCTTTTCTGGCAGTTGATCAACGCAGCGAGCTCGGCGACGTTTTCTTCCGTGACCTCTTTGGGCCCCGCTTCGATGCGGATGCCGTCGTCAAACATCGGGCCCGTCTCCCGAATGAGCAGACTTACGATGTATGGGGTAAACGGGAGCTCAGTATAGGTCGTCACGTTGAAATGTGAACGTGACGAAACAATCGCTACCTTGAAATCAACCGCCGTTTTATACCCAACGACATCGGTTCGCCATTCGCCGTCTTCGTCTTTTCGGATATGCCGCACACCACAGTGCACGCCTTCACTTCCCGTCACATGGACGAACTCCATTATTTCCTGATCGCTCTCATACTTCAGACCATTCTGAATAGGCTGGTCGTCAAAAATCATCGTTGTATGTGGACTCCGTTGTTGCCATACCCGGCAAATATTAAGAAAGTGTTCAACCGATGTATCCGTTGAAAGTGGAAGTACGGTATTAAATCCAATCATGTTTTGACTCCTCCCCACATACATAAATATACCATGCCCCGTTTGGTGAATGGGTCCATTTAAATCTCATCTCTAATTCATTTTTTCAGCGCTTTACGTTAATGGTCAGTTTTGGAAAACCCAAGGTACACTCTCGTAATTTGTTAGAATGGCTCCTGAGTGCTCGAAACTCAAAAACTTGCCGTCACTTATGATAAGGCTCACCGCAACTCATTCTCTGGTAAAACAAATTTCGTAAAAGTATCGTCTTCCGTGAACCAGAAGACGATACTTTTGATATCCTTTCGATTTGATTCAACCTCAATGCTTTTAATAAGTGATCGTAACAACGCACGCTTCATTTCATTATCAGCAGTCTCAGATAGATTATTAAAGTCCTTTAGAGCCTCTATAATAAACTCACGACTAATCTGAAAAACTGAAGTATGAGTGGAAATAGACTTTTGGATTTGTTCAATTTGACTTCTTATTCTTTCTTCGTTTTCCAATGCACTAATCATTGTTGTATTATAAACCCGAACGTCCAAATCCCCATTCAGATAATATCCCTCAGTATCCCGTTTCAACTTTTCTACTTTTCTTAATTCTGTTTTTGCTATAGATAAGTGCACTTGCAGATCCTCAATACCTTCATTTTTTTCTGTATTCAATGCTATGCAAATATTTTCTACGATTTGAGGATTTGTAAGTAATCCCTGTATGCCCGCAAGAACCTTTTCTTCTATTAGTTCCTTCTTTATCAGATTGGAACTACAAGCGGTTATCCCCTTTGAGTGATAATTTTGGCACATGTAATAAAGATGATAGCCTTCTTTATTCCTCTTTTTGGCTTTAGTCATTACAGTCCCTGCACCACAGGAAGGACATTTTAATATTCCCGCTAAGATAAAATCACCTTTAAAATTGCTATATGTAATATTATTCCTATTCTGTTCTGCATTTATATTTTGAACTTGATTCCAAAGTTCCATCGTAATTATTGGTTGGTGTTCACCCTTGACAATGCAGTATTCTTCTTGTCTTCCCTTTCTGCGCTTTCGTTCCCATTCCCGATGTTTTCCCCATTCTATCTGCCCAGTGTATGTTGCATTCTCCAAAATTGTTTTAACGGTATTAATGCTGAAGTGATTACCTTTTTTTGTTTTCATCCCACTATTATTTAAGTAATGGGCAACACTAGCGTTGCATTAATCTTTTCCCATCATTCAAAATACACATAATCTTTGGTATTTGGTTGTCTAGGGAACAAAAAAATCCTTTACACTGGAAAGGTCAGGTAGTTCCTGTCCAAATCCAACGCAAAGGATAGCTCATGGACAAGAATACCCTATTTTCTTCATTTGGTAAATGGGTTGCACCCATCAATATTATGAAACTTCAACAACGAATTGACGAAACGGATCAAGACAAGTACGTGAAGAAGCTGACGACAAAAGCGTATCTTCTCCTATTTTTACATGCCCAACTTCAGCAACGCGAAGGGCTTCGAGCCATTGCTGACGATGTTCTATCAAAGAAATTTCAGCAAGAATTAGGACTGTCATCGATCAGCCCCGCACAGCTTAGTCGAAAAAACAATCGGGTAGAACCTGCTTTGCTTGAAGAAGTTTTTGTCGACCTTGTCCAGCAAATTCAACGCGTTTCCGGAAAAGCCTGCTCTCTTCGAAAACACATAAAGATCATTGATTCCACTACAATTGGATTATGTTTGCAAAAGTATAAGTGGGCAACCTTTCGCGAAACAAAGGCAGGAATCAAAATTCATCTTCGTCTCGTTTTCGCAAGCCAGGAGGATGTCTATCCTGAAAAGATTTCCCTAACTTGTGCCAAATCCAATGACCGCACCCAAATGGAGTCGCTGATTGATGAGATCGGAGCCATGTACGTCTTTGATCGAGGGTACGTGGATTATGAAAAGTTCGATGAGTATACCGATCAGGGCATCTTTTTTGCTTCACGTCTCAAGGATAACGCGGAAACTCGTCATTTGTATACTTTCAAAGTACCACCAGAAAGCTCCGTTTTATCCGACTCCATGATCCTTCTTGGAACGCCACAAAAACGGGTGGATAATGTGTTACGACTGATTGAAACGCATGATTCGAAAGGAAATCGTATTCGAATCATCACCAATCGGTTCGACTTAGAAGCAGAAGAATTGAGCGACATCTACCGTTGGCGCTGGCAAATAGAACTGTTTTTCAAATGGATGAAACAACACGCAAAGATCAAGACGTTCTATGGAACAAGTGAAAATGCGGTCTGGAATCAAGTTTTTCTCGCTCTCATTGCTTACTGCTTGTTGCTTCTTGTAAAGCTGGAAAGAAACAGTCAGCACAGTCTGCTGCAAATCAGTAGATGGCTCAAAGTGTTTCTCTGGCAGACCTTTGAACAATGGATAGGCAGAATGGATTACCAATCCAAACGAACATCCAGAGGGCGACAGAAAAGGAAGTAAGTGTTGTTTGTTGTTGTCGATGTTGTAATAAATGTATAAAACTACCAAATGGATAGTGGCTACCTTTTGCTTGGCTGTTCTCGTTTTTGGTTGTGAAGTTGAAAATGTCATTCAGAATAATTTGACAATAGATGGATTCATTTTTTATGCAACGCTAATGAATGGGCAATAAATTTATAACCTTTCCCTTCGGCCCTTAGATCAAATATTTTTTGAACAATTTGACTTTCAGCTGTGTTAATAACTAACTGTTTTTCCACGATATCATATCCTAGTATTATTCCCCCATTCCATTTTCCATTTTCAGCTCTTTTTTGCATTCCATTATTGACTCGATCAATAATCTGGGCTCTTTCGTATTCAGCGAATGTTGACAGTAAAGAAATAAACATGTATCCGTTCGTTGTAGAACTATCAATATCACACGTACTGACTAATAACTTTAGATCATTAGGCTTTAGATGGTGATTGATTAATGTCAAAACATCGTTGTTAGAACGAGATAATCTATCCACTTTCCAAACTGCGATTGCCTCAAATTTACCTTGTTGCATGTCTCTGAACATTTTTTGCACTGCTGGACGTTCAAAATCTTTTCCAGAATAACCATCATCTATATAAATCTCATATACAGTGTAACCTTTCCGTTCAAGATATCTGCGAACCTCATTAATTTGTCCGTCAAGAGAAAAGCCTTTTGTTTGCTCTTCTGTAGAAACCCTGACATAAATTACTGCATACCTCATATTCAATCCCCTCCTAAATGAGCCACCTCGTAAATAGATTTATTTATTTTGTTTTTGTTGTGCATATTGTTTAATGAGTTCTGCCAACAATTTTATTAATTCTTGCTTCTTAATTTCCTCAATTGTAAGTTGAACTACTGAATGATTTTTTTCCATACTATCTACTCCCCCTCGTGTTTTTTTAAACAAGGAGTGCACTACTTTGTCGAGGGAATGTTGATAAACTATATTGAAGTTTTATTGAGTCTCCTTAGTTTGTAGATGTAATATAACATGAATATCAAAAGACGAAATAAGTATGAAATAACATTTTTGATAAGCCACAACAATATTTTTTGAGATTTTTGTAAATTGCATTTTACACATGAGCCTTTTGCAGATTTCTGAGCCCTTTCGTATCAAGCACTTGAAAAGCATAAAAAAGGACTTCACCCCAAGAAGGAGAAGTTTTCAAGCAACCACACACGAAAACTTTTCGAGGAAGGTGAAGTCACTTGTATATTCTCCAGCCATCACTTTTTTCCTTTGAGGAACTGCAAAAACTTGAATCGAAAGAACGTCTGCCCTTATTTTTTTCGGTTCTGGACTTACGCCCGTACGCCAAAGAATTGAGAAGCATTACGCCCCAAGGGGCAACGGGACACAGCCGCGAAGCGATTTTACGGTCTTTGTTGGCGGCTCCTTTCGAAGGAATTTCGCAATTTACTGCTCTTCATCTGAGACTCACAAGTGATTTACGCTTTCGTTACCAGTGTGGGTTTCCCATTGATCGACCCGTTCCATCCATTGCAACGTTTAGTCGCGTATTTGCTCAAATTGTCCAGAAAAGCGTTGCCGAGAAGCTGTTTTACGACCTCGTCATGCAATGCCGTGAAGAGGGAATCATTACAGGAACGACCATTGCCATCGACAGCACGGCGATTGATGCGTATGAAAAAAAGCAACCGAAATCTCGCTGCCAAGGAACAGGAAACGCCACCTGGGGAGCCAAGTTCGACTCCTTTGGCAATAAAATCACGTGGTTCGGTTACAAAATTCATCTGGCAGTAGACGCGGACAGCGAATTGCCTGTTGCTTTAGAAGTCACTCCTGCTCACGTCAACGATGGAGACATGGCTCCTCCTCTCCTGGCACAAGTGAACAACCAAGCCAAGGAAGTGTGTAAGAATTACGTGATGGATGGTGGATACGATCATCTCAAGAACTACGAAATCGCTCATCAATACAAGGCACAGGCTATCATTCCTCTAAACCTCCGAAACGAGAAAGAGCCACCTGCTGGTTATACGTCAAACGGAACGCCTCGATGCAGCATGGGATTTGAAATGGTGTACGCAGGTGCTGACGGAACCCATCTCAAATTTCGTTGCCCGCATGTGATGGGAAAAGTAGAGTGCCCACACGGCTCAGCTTGGTGCTCTTCCTCCAACTACGGAATGGTCGTAAAAGTGAACGTCCACGATGATCTCCGCAGATTTTCTTTGCCACATCGGGACACAAAGAATTGGAAGAAGATGTATCACAAACGGACGAGTGTAGAGCGATGCAATGCCCGTTTAAAGGAAAACCTGACAGCGAATGATCTACATGTCGGTGGCATTCAAAAAGTGAAAACGTATGTGTATTTGAATGCTATCGTATTATTGGTGTCTGCTCTGGCAGGAAAGAAAGCCAAGCCATCCAAAAAAACGGCCTAAGCACTCTTTTGAAAAAAGCAGCATCGCAAAATTCTGTCCGAATGCCCATCTTGCTTTTAGGCTTTACCTTATAAAAGTGGCATTTCCCACTTTACGTACCATTAAACTTCATTTTTTAAACGAAAACCTAATTTTGCAAAAGGCTCACATAAAAAAGAAAGCAACCACTGATTGCTTTCTTAATCGACGAATTGTCAAGACAAGTGCGACAGAGCTTCCATGAATGATTCGTAAGCGGTCTTCCAACCCAGACATTTTCTTGGCCGATTGTTAATGAGCTCCAAGGCCTGAATCAGTTCCTCCTCGGAGACTTCGGCAAAATCCTTGCCTTTGGGAAAAAATTCTCGCAGAAGGCCATTTGCGTTCTCGTTCGTGCCCCTTTGCCAGGAAGAGTAGGGATCGGCAAAGTAAATGTTTACGCCATGTGCTGACTCCAGCCGTTCGTAACAGGCAAACTCTTTGCCACGGTCAACGGTAGCTGTTTGAAACGATCCTTTCGGTAACGATTCAGCAACGAAACCAAAGGCCTTTTCCATGGAAGCCGAGGTACGATCAGGCATCTTTACGGCAAGGTAAAAGCGTGTCTTGCGCTCAGCGAACGTCGCGACACACGCCTTACTTTTTCCACGGCTGGAAACAACCGTATCCCGTTCCCAATGACCAAAGCTCTCACGCTTTCGTACTTCCTTGGGTCGCTGCCGAATGGACTTTCCTACGTTGAAACGACCACGTGTTTCGATTGGTCTCCGGCGTTTCCCTTTGTGGCGTAAAACGGTGGTATCTCCTTTAACCAAAAAGCCCTGATACAGCCAGCGATACATCGTTTTAAACGACACTTTCTGTTCGGGGCATTCCTGACTCATCCGTCCGGCAATCTGCTCGGGAGACCAGGTCTGCGCCAGCTTACTGGCAATGTAATGCTCACGTTCAGGAGTCCGCTTGCCTCTGGGAACAGACCGTTCGCGACGTTTCTCGTAAACCTCATGCGCGGCTTCTGCCTGATATTCCCCTGCCTTACAACCCCGTTTTAACTCACGGGCAATGGTAGCATGATGCCGTTTGAGTTCTCTGGCAATGGCGCGGGCAGACCAACCCAAACGATGAAGGAGTGCTAGCTCACTACGCTCTGTTATGCTAAGATGTGTATAACTCATGATTGATTCTCCTGTGTAAATGGTGTTGTCGTGACTTCATTTTACACGAATCAATCATGGGCCGTTTTTTTATCTAGGTGTCGCACTTGATATTACAATCTGTCTTATTATAATCAACAAATGTCATTCCAATTGGACCTAACTTAACTAAGGTTGGTGTCTCACAACGGTCCATAATATCAATTTCACGTTTAGCCCTTGCCAATACGTCTTCCCTAATATCCTCCATTGGGGAGACCGTTAACTGTGAGTCTAGACCTAACAAGTCTTGTGGTCCCTGATCGCTTTGAACATTTGTTAAATCCAGAAATTTTATTGCGTATCTGCCTCCATCAATTAGGCAGGAGAATACGGCCTTTTGCCCACCTTTACCCAAAAACTCAATATTATCACACTCAGGACAAATGTCTTTAACTTCGTCTGCTGTTAAATCAGGTGCTCGCAAGGACCTTCCTCCCCAAAAGTAAATGGTTTCCAATATAGTCCCAGTATACTACTTTTTCTGCCATAGTTAACAGTCCTAAGTCCTATCGAGTATAATTCCTTGATATTATTAGATTTGTTAATCAAAGGAAGGCGATTAAATTGAAGAACTCAACAATATCGAAGATAATTCGATTGTGTTGAGTTCAAAAGTAGCGTGATTTTTTGTTCATGATAATTTTAATCGAAATCTCCTAATATATCTCCAGTTACCTCTAGTTCAACCTTTTGCTTTAACACTATTTGTGGTATGGTTCTCCACACTGTCGGTAACGGCAAGTTTTAGGGCCAACCCTTGCGGGATGGCCCATATCATTTGAGATCGCTTTGTTCAACTAACATTTCCCTTTAGCCATTAAGAGAAACAACTACATCATTCAACGAACATCTTAAGAGTGTCCGTCCGAAGAGCAGTTGTGTTTATTGTGTTCCCTACCAGTTGATGCGGTACATAAAGTTCTTCTAAACTCGTGATTTCTTCAGGTGTCAATTTAACCGTCCGCGCCGAAACCACATCTTCGAGATGGATGATCTCGGTCAACACGATAATCGGTGCTGTGACTTCTTCTTTTTGCAACAGCCACGCAAGTGCGATTTTTGCACGTGGAAGGCCTCGGTTAGCGGCAATTTCCGTAACTTTGCGATCAGCTTCTTCCGTTCTTGAAAACAACCCCTTTGCTACCTGGTCATTCTCGAATTACAAGGTCTGCTCATTCCAATCTCAGGTTAACCGGCCAGCAGCCAAAGGCAATACGGAGTGCCGCCAACTCCCTCATCTTTGCAAAGGCGGGAGCATTCCCCTTTCTTCTTCCCGATAGAGTAAGTTAAGTCTATTTTCCATGGAAACGAACCGTGTCCAACCATTGCGCTCCGCGACGTGCTGAGCTTTCGAGAGCTGCCATGCCAAAAGGAGTTTATCTGTAATCTGATACATCGGCTTTTGCCGTTGCACTTTTACGAGCTGGCTGAAAAGTTAACATGGATTGAGCGAAGAGCCGAAGGTGATTTGTTCTCCAACTTGCTCTGCATGATCTCGACACTTCCTGTGTGAAAGTAGCGGTTGCTGTAGACAATGTCGAAGTGGGAGACAATCCCTTCATCCCGTATTGCCGTGAGGCACACTAGTTGAACATGGTTTGCATTACACACGGCAAGGAGCGGCTCCAAGATATGATGCGAGGACGCAGAGCCGAAGGGGTTATCCGCCACAATCACTTTCCAGGATTGATCGCTCCCCGTCAGTTTCATGCGGACCGCTGACAAGAGTGAAACAAATACGGCCATATACCCAAAATATTTTTGTCCTCCGCTCCATACATGCACGTTTTCCCAAGAGTGGTGAGAAATCGGCTGGACAATATTTTCGTCGTTGAGCGGTTTCGCCACTTTGAATTCACAAGTGGAAAACGAAGATACCACCGACAGGAGCACCGACGTCCTAAGCTGGGCGTGGATGTAGGCCTCCATCTTTTGTTCCGTCTCTCCCTGCTTTTTCATGGCGGAGAGATCCTGAAGTAGTGCGTCCAGGTGGAATTTCAGCTTTTCCCACACGATCGTGTCCTCCCGCCACGGGTATACGATTTCCACGACACGCACCCGCTTGCCGTTCCAATCAATACGGGAGCGCTTTGGAATTTCCATAATGGCGTCATACATTTCTTTGACGCGAGTATGGAAACGGAAGATCATCTCTTCCCGATCTTTGGCGCGCTGCTCCAAATCCAATTCATACTTTCTTCGGTATGCTTCCACCGCCTCAAAACTTTCTTGAAACCGTGCGTTCACATACAGAAAATCGTAACGCTTGGGCGTAGCGGTTAGGGTATCAATCTGCCGAAGCATTTGGGAGACATACGCATTCGCGGAAGACTGCAGATCTTTGCGGAAGGCGTCGTACACGCTTTCAACCTTCCACTCTGCATTTCGTTTTTCCCGTTCCGCAAGAGACTCATCGTCTTTCAACCGTTTATGCTGGAATGTCCATGTAGGTCCGAACGTAAGGCGCTCTTCTTCCACCATTGGTGCAATCCCTCGGTCTTTGATCTGCGCCATTACGGTGTCGTACCCGTCCACGATTTTGTCGAGCTCGTGCCACAGGTCGTTCTGCTTCTTCTGCTCCACCTCTGCTTTTTCTCGCTGCTGGGTATTCAGGAGCATGCGCGCCTTTAGTTCAGTCACGCTCGGTGTTTCGACGGCAAGCGGATCGACTCCGTATGTGCCTGTAAATTTTTTGGTAAGAACGGCTTCCTGCTCTGACTGACGGTTGTGCTCAGTTTCGTGCCGAATATACACCGTTGAAGCTTGTTCTTTACGGTATCGAGACTCCTCCACCTCCTGCTCCCGCTCCTGCACCATCAATGGCGTGGTGTGCTCATGGTGCGCCTCCATGTCCATTATGGTATATTTCAGAAACTCGATCTGCTGCTGGGCGGATTCCATATCTGCCTTTGCTTTGTCCATGTTTTTTTGAAGCTCCGTGATGCCCAGACCGATTTGCTGTATTTCCGCACGAATTGCTACATATTCACTTTCTGCGGTCGGCAGGGGCACAAAGCAGAGGTCGTCGCTCGTGCCAAGCTCATACTGCTCTTTCTTGCTTTGAAGCATAGCCTTACTTTGGATCAGTTGGTCCCGACGCTCGCTCAATAGTTTCTCCGCTCGCTCCAGTTGTGCAAATGCATCCGTGAGAAGAGGGAGCTGTTCAGTAATTTCTTCCAAACGAATGAGGGCTTCAGTAAGCCGTGTCTCTTTCTCGGGCCAAAGCGCTGCGCGTGCCGCATAATGCTCTACATCGCGGACGAGGGTCATGAGGCTTCCTTTGTCGTGTAACCACTGTTCCATTTTTGCTCGGAGGTCATTTTGGCACGATAAGCACGCCTGCGCTTTTTCTTTGATTTCTTGAAGCACAACATTGTGCGCAGCGATTGCAGCATTAAAACCCGCCAGTTCGGATTCAAAGTCAGGGCGTGTTGGATATCGGGAAAGAAAATTGTTCCATGTAAACAATGCCCGTTGAACCGCGGCAAGGTCAGCCTTGGCTTCGGCATCTGCTGCTTCTTCCGTTTGAAGCTGAGATTCCAGTTGAAGAACCTTCTGGCGAATGACCTCTTCTTCAACGAGGGAGAGCACCTCATGTGGCTGAAATATGGAAAACGACGATGTGACCCGCACAAACGCCCCCTCATCGCCAAACGGCACATCTGACCCGAGACGTTCTAAAAGGAAGAACCAAGTCGGCAGTTCCTTAAGAGGCGCAGGGGCTCGATGCATGAGCTGCTGCACTCTCCCCCACTCTTCTTCCCGAATGAGCAGACCGAACGGCAGCAGCCGAGTGAGATGCGGGTACTGATCGCGGAACCGTTCATCCTGCGCTTTGACATATTTGACGCCGTACTCTGCAGATACCCCTCTCTCTTCGAGATAGTCGTGGACGGACATCAGTTCATCGGAAGTAATGATATGGTCCCGATTGGTATAACGGGCAATTTGTCTCCGCAGCGTGTCGACGGCATTGCGCGTTTGTTGTACGCGTGCGCTGGCTTTTTCCTCTGCGCCTTTCAGCCGAAGCGTAATGGACGTTTCCTGGTCATACAGCGAAGTATGTACACGGAACCACGGGTCAATCGCGGAAGAGGTGAGGCCCGAGAGGTGTTCAAATGCCTCTTGCTTTCGGACCACGTCCTTACGCGATTCTTCCGCCGTCTGCAGCAGTGCCAAAGTTTCTCTTTCCTCTTTGGCGATTTGCCGACCGCGGCTTTCAGCTTCGTCGAGATCGAGCCTATGCTGCTCAAATGACGCCTCACGGTCCCGATAGTTTGTTTTGAATTCCATTTCCACGCCTTTGGGGTCGAAACTCAATTTGGGCCCGATGATCGGTAGCAGCCTCTCGCGCTCCGCTTCCGTTTCTTCCACCCAGGTTTCGAGCTCCTCCCGCACAGCATCTAGCCTAGCCTGCTCCACCGAAAGCTTTTGCCGTTGCAGGGCGTTTTCCCGCTGGCATTCCTTGTTTTCCTGGATGGAAGCCTCCACCTCATCCGATTGGGACTGGGTACCGCGAAGTTCCCTTGCGATTGCTTGCTCGAACTGCGTCTTTTTTCTGAGATACATCTCCAGCTGCTCATCATGTTCTGCTTTGCGGGCCTGCATTTGGACCTCGGCACCCCGGTAATCGCCTTGCGCCTTCTGGTATGCCTGAAAGTAAAGATTGCCTCGGGCAAACCGATACGCATCTTCGGCTGCCTGCAAATTCTGCTCTTGCTGGCGGAGGCGTTCCTTTGCTGATTCCATATCGCGCTGGAGAGACTCAGTTTTCCCATGTTCCATCTGGATCTGCTGTGCATGCTGCAGGCGCTCCAATTCCATGGACTCGCTTTGATTGGAGGCGAGATCGTGCTCCAGTTTCTCAAGTAGGTTTGCAACGTCCTCCTTTGCCTTCGACACAGCGGTAAGCCATCGCTGCTTGCGGTCCACAGCGCCTTGGTACGCGGCCGCATAGAGGTGCAGAGTTTCGAGCTCAGCAAGCAAACGCTTGGCATGAGTCTCAATTTTCTCCGCTTCTTCGAGATTGTTCTTGATCTGTGGGATTTCCATCAGATTTTTTTGGAACACCCCAAAGCTTTGAATGAGGCTTTTTTTTGCTTCCTCCGTTGCATAGATAGCATCCTCCAGCGTCGGAACGATGAGGCGTTCCATAAGCATTTCCACAGATTTTGCATTTTCAAAGTATTTGTCCATGGAAGACTCGCGGCCGTTTACCTCTTGGATGCTTTTCCACTCCTGGGAGTGGATCCCGTACTTTCCAAGATGGATGGCATAATCTCCGTTATTTTCGGGGAGATACACCTGCCACTCGGTCTGGTTTTTAAGGAACCGCCGCAACTCATGAAATCCCATCACACTCCGATGCTCCGAAACAAACGGAAGGGATGAGATATTAAAGTTGTCCCGAGGACCATACTCGTAGACATAGTTAAAATATTGAAGCTCGTGCTTCGAATCCACGCTGTTATAAAAACAGAACCCTGTACACACGTACCGCTCCAAAACCCCGTCGATCCTCCATTCAACCGCAATATGCCCCGTGCTTTTCGTCTGCACCACATCTTTGTAATGGCGGGATCCGAGCATGACGTTCGGAAGCACTGTTTGCAGGACGGATTGGATCCAGCTCGTTTTGCCGCCTCCGTTCTCCAGAATGTAGAGCGCGTGAAGTGCTAAAAAAACGTAAGTTTGATCGGGTATGACCCTCGTGCCGTTTTCGAGCTTAATATTTGCCAGACGAACCCGGTGCATGGATGGCATCTCTTTTCCTCCTTTACGCGAGAAGATTGGTGATGTATTCTTTCCGCTCCAGCATGCCGTAATGTTTGCTCATGATGGCGGACCACTTTTCGGTTGGAGCCAGTTCGCGTTCGTCATAAAACTGCACCAAACCTTCCTCCTGCAGATGCTGCGCGACTTTTTTAAGGAAAGAGATTTTCTCGCTGCGGCTCGCCCGATAAGTTTCTGCGCCTTCTTTCAACCGCATGCGGTGCCATTTTTCGACGATTCCCGTAATGTTGATTTCCGTCTGCAGTTCCTGGGCCTCAAGCTCCTCTTTGCGTCCTGTGAGGTACTCCTGCGTCCATTTTTCGATGTTACGGTCCACCTCATGGAACCATTCGCTTAGGCCGATGACCGCACGTGTCGGCCTGCTATGAGCTGAAGAATTGTAGAATACGGAACCAAGCACCATGGCGCAAAAATCCGCTAGATGCAGTTCGTCTTGATCCCGTAATTTCATGGCTTCTCGGCGAACCTGATCACTTTTGTAGATGAGGGACTGTGCGTCGGAGGGTACGACGTACAGCACCTCATCTTCTTGAAATACATGCACGCGGAACACAGGCTGAAACACGTCGAGAATGACCTCTTTTACGTCGGTTTCTTGATACATGCGAAACTCCGCTTCGCCGATCCCGACACGGCCCTGCAACATGGCCCTTTTTAGCACAAGGCATGCTTTTTCGAGTGCGTCCCTGCTATATTGGCTCATAAATCCACCTCCTCTCCATGCCATGTGTTGTATTGAGGTTCGCGCTCAATGGTGCAAAATTCAAACTCCGCAACTTCAATCCCGTTTGGAAGGCGAACCGTTTTTTCTCCTATGGGTACCATTTCAAAGGATCGAAACGCCTGCTCCATATCGTACGTCAAGGCATCAGAGATGCCGCGGTAGTATAGCGGAAGGCTTGCAACGATGCTGTCATCCAGCCCCAAAAGCACTTCCTTTTCCTGAAATAAAAACAGAAGGAAGGAGATGAACGAAGGTTGTTGCATATTGTCGGCAAGTTCGGGGTCCGCGCGGTGAAGCAGTTCTGAGTAGGAACATCGCCCCTGTTGAAGGAGAATGAAGAATAAGAAGCGGAAGAACCTTGCGTACAGCTCCCTTCGTGCCTCACGCTCCTCCTTCTCCCTTCGCTCGATTTCTTCCACCATTTCGGGATCAAGCAATTCCAGCGTCTCCTTTATGTGCTCTTTTCGTTTCTGTTTTTTCTGCGGTCCGTAAAACTGGTTGGCCATCAGCCAGCGCGGCACCTTCGGATGAAACAGCGGTAGCAGAAATTCTCGGGCCTTAGCAAAGCGTTCGGGCTTTTCGGTGAGGGGTGCAAGCAATTCCTGTTCGATGTTCAGGGTTGTTGAAAACACACTAAACACCCGCTCGGTAATGAGTTCGGTTAACAGGAATTGAAGACGCTGCTGCATTTCAAACAAGGAATCGTGTTTTGTAGTCGAGGCGTGGAGACGGCGCTGCACTTCGTACGCTTTTTGCAGCGTCATGCGCTCCCGATCGGACAAATTGTCATTTTCATGCCGACGAATCGAATCTTTCGAGATTTTCATCAGATCCGCGAATACTTCTTTTTCCCTTGCAAATTGCTCGGCGTTTTTTTGCAGCTGTTTTTCCCAGAGCGCCTTACGTGAAAAATCGAGCACATCACGACGCATGTCCCACTCAAGATGTTCCATTTCTCCGAGCTTCGTTCGGATGGACAAATTCAGCTCATCGATCGTTCGGAGCGCACCGTCAAACACGCCTTTTTGAATCTGCTGCCGCAGGAACAACTGGGTAATCGAAATTTGGTATTCAATGAACATTTCTTTCGTCTTAAACAGCATGTCGATGCAGGCATTAGACAGCACAAGCCGCATTTTCTTTTCTTTCAATTGTTCAAAACTTGGTTTTTCTGTTTCAAGCAGGTCCCAATAGACTGTCTCTTCCTGCAATGTCTCAAAATTGAAATATGTAAATTCCAACTTTCTGCCTTGATTCCGGAGATGATTATAGATGAGGTCGACGATCGCGTCGTACACCTCTTTGTAGGAAAGATTCTGGTCCGCCCACTGTTCATGGAAGAATTTCACAATATCGTCGTACGTATTTTTCTTCCCGTAGGTGAGCATATTCTCGAGCAGGTACAAGATAATCCCAAGAGCAACATCAAACCCTCTCATATGGAGACAAGAGCGCTTTTCAAGGGCGAACAACACCTGAAAAGGCGCCATGTTTTTCACTCGCTGCGCGTATCCTTGAAATACGTTGGATGCTTGCAGTGCCATGTAATCAGCTCCTCCTTTGAAATGGCTTCTTGGGGAATTCGAAGCCCCTGAGAGAACAACCGTTCAATTGCCGATCGTTCGTCAGTGCTCAAGTACTGAAGCAAAGGCGCTTTTACGGGCGGCTTCGCGAGCCGACGGGATGATTCATTCGGCACCGCTTCACGCATCTCCAGCATCTTTTGATACATCGGCACAAACGGCCGAAGGAGAAACGGGTATTCGCTCGCTAATTTATCGTAGATCCAGATGCCTTTTGGATCGAGGTCGCCGATATAGTAAAAGACGATGTCATCGGTACAGGACGGCCACACTTCCCGTGCAAATGCAAAACTGCGGTGAATCTTATCCCCTTCCCCATAGATCACCGCTTCGAAAGGAATACCGAACAGCGCGCGGTGTTCCCCGATCCATCCTTTGCAGGTGTGGAACGTGTCTTTGTTTTCGACAATCAACGCATTTTTTGGTGTTGGGTCCCACGACAAGTAGAAGAAGGGTTCATTGGTTTCCTCGCAGTGCAGGTCTGAAAGCGTGATGCCGAGCCGTTGCAGTACAGGCTTTCCTTTTTGGACAAGCCATTTTTCGTCATGAAAGAGTTTTAGAGACCGCTCATTTGCCGTGATCACGGTAGGATGGAGAGACCGATCGTGCAAAAATGCTGATATAGCATGAATGTAACGCCGATCCTGTTCCCAGAGAGCAGCATTGTGGTAATATGACTTAAGGGATAGGGCCCAATGCAAGGCGTAGAATTCGCTTTTCTCTGGTGCCTCGGTGCGAGGAATGACTGCGTACTTTGCGTGAAGAGACGGAAATCCAAACATTGCTTTCCCGACAGGCTTAACGTGGTGCTCCGCAATGAGTTCTGTCATAGCGGCGTGGAAGACGGAGTACCCTCCCAATTCGTAGTAGCGCTCCCCCATTACTCCTTTGACGTATTTTTCCGTTTCAACGACGGAAAAGCGTTTTGTCGTCAGACCGCCGATAAAATCTCGAATGATAGATTTCATCATAAGACTCCTCTATGATTTCTACTCTATCATTCTTCACCTTTTGTCCTAGGAACATACTGTCAGTTTTACACCTTAATAAAAAAAGACCCTCGGCAATTTTGGGTCCAAATCTCACATATTACTATTCTTACTATAGAGTACTCGGAAAAATATGCGTCATTTATGATATGGCTCACCGCATTGTACGTTACGGGAAGTTAACCTAGATAAAGAGGAGATTCCGAAAATTCCCTCTCTTTGTTGTAACAACCATTGTAAGTCCCTCCCAAGTCAACAAGTTACTTGATGTTACAGCTTATGTGCATGACTTGTGGCAACGGTCTTGTAGTCATTTTGTCTACAAATTTTTCAGCACAACGAGTCCCCATATCTCCTGTCTACAAACAAACAAAAACCCGACTCATGATGTCGGGTTTCTCGTGGTGGAGACAGAAGAGTCCAACCCCTAACCTCATCTCTGCCAACGATGCGCCCTCTCGCATGAGAGGTTTTACTACAAAGTTGGAGTAGAAAAAACAGTTTCATCCATGACATGATTAGGATTCAGGTTGTCCTTTATTATCTGTTGAATAATGAAACCTTTCCAGCACAGCGAGTTGGTCTTCGGTTAATTCGTCATATTTTTCATTAAAGACAATTTCTTGTTCATCAATCGACTCTATACAAGGTGCCGCCCATTCGATATCCTCAAATGTTAAACCATATCTAAGCATCCAGATTTCACGCTCGACATCCGTACCATAGCGGATATATTTTGCCAACCGTAAAGCTCGAGGGTCTTTTGACAATTCATAATATTGATGGAAAATAGCATAAAAAATATCTGCTAGCTTAAAACCAATCAGTTTATCCAAATAATCATAAGTATCATAGATTATTCGGTCGTAATCCACCTTTTCGGCGGGTGTACCACCAAATAACGAGTAGTTATGAAGTTTCATATCAGGTATGTCGGCATATTCGCGAAGAAACTGGGACTTTAGTTTGCTTTTCTCCTCATCATTTCCCTGCCTGTCCAGCGCATCTCTGTCTTTCTTCCTTGAAGCATAGTCATATCGATATTGGCAGATAAGACTAAACGTTTTCTTGTAAACTCTCCAGAGCATGATTTTTATTGCTTGGTTCAGAATGCTTTTTTCTGCGGCAGTTAACTCCCTGCCTAAATACATTTGGTATAACGAATAGAAATCCTGGTACATAGCCTTTCTGTCGTTGATTTCTTCATTGTCCCACCTCGGGTAGATTAAAGAGCCATCCTCGTTGAACATGATATCAAGTAAAGTTGGAATTATTTCTGTAATATCATCGCTTGCCAGTTTTTCCACATCATTGTTCGTCAAGTTATACTCATCATTAAACTGGTCAGTTTTTATTGCTTCCTTGAACTCCTCATATTTTGGGTCTAATCCCTCATTTTCTTTATCCAAATGTGATTTTTCAGAAATATTCTCCGACTTTGTTATCACGAAGCGAAAAGGGCTCATATTATTTTTTTTGACTATAGCTGCTCCAAAATCAAATACATCATTCGGCGTTGACCGACCGGCTCTTCCGATAAGATTTTTAACTGAAAGAGGCTTGCTTCTTTCAAACCGGTCGAGATATACAACATCGAAAGGCATGTTAATCCCTTGCTCCAACGTAGATGTCGCAAAGCAAATGCGGCAAAATCCTTGTTGAGTGAAATGTTCTAATATGAGTCTAGCTCGGAGAGGGATGGAGCCATGATGCACTACGATGCCACGCTTCAGGTATTCGAGCGTTTTTGAAATATAATTTTCGTTCTTGCCATTTGATGCTCCAACATATTCCCGCATTTTTTCAACTAACTCAAGTGCCGCTGGATCAGAGATTGGCTGACATAGGTCAATGTACTTTTTAAATCCTGAATACACCTGTTCGTTATAAATATGCTGTTTTGGAACATAAATAAGTATACTCCCGCCATCCTTAATTGCTTTCTCGATTGGGTCGAACCGAGCCTTTATTTTCCTATCTCCCATCACGTTCTTGTCGATGCCGAAGTGATGGAACTCTCCAGTAGAGGTATCATGAGTGTAAAATATCTGTCCAACATTTTTCTGCTCGTACTGCAAGGCTGCGGCATTTTCATCAATGTCAACATGATTTTTCTTAAGCTGGGCTTCGGGATTGGCTATAAACGGATGGGCAAAAATACATTTCGCAAATGGAAACGCTTTCTGAACACGTCTCACGATACTGTCAAAATAAAGTCCGCGCACAGATTCTTCGTCACTCAGCTGGGCTTCGTCAAACAAAACAAGCCCGATGTTGAGCTTGTCTTTTAGCTTGAACAACTCTCTTGCGCGTTCGGGCGTGAGGATGAACACATTTCTCTTGGCGTGTTTTATGTTTATGATGTCGACGAAGGTAAGTATGTTAACTGCCTTGTCATCGATAATATCATGAACTCTGTCATAATACTCATTTATCAAGGCTCGTGACGGTACAACGACAGCAACGTCATAATCGGCATCTTTTATCAAACTACGGAACACGAATGATTTCCCCGTACTTGTTGGAGCAGAGAAACTGAACGTCTGCATCTTGCGAATTTTCTTCAGGATATCCGCCTGTACGGGCGTATATTCTTCACCGAACTCTGCTTGTATGTATTTTCCATAATCAGAAAAAATGAGACTTATAAATGATTCAACTTTTGGCTTTTTGAAAAACAAGCCCATCATCTCAACAACATCATCCTCATGCTCTGCAAAGAAACTCGGCTGAAACAGTTTCAAGTAAGAGAGGATCTCAAGCACGGAAATATTGACGGAACCCTCTTTGAAGAGACGTTCCCTTGCATAAGCAAAATGCTCACCCAGATTTTCCCCATCTCGAATCTCAGCTATCCGGTTTTTCGATTCTGTAGCCATCATATATTCACCGCCACTATTACTATCTCCTCGTGCCTTGATACCTCCCCGAAATTGGTATGCTCTAAAATGTTGGCTATTAAGGTATCGCTTGATGTGGATTTTGCTGAAAACGCAATTGCAAAGCCTTTAAACCCGCTGTTCGCTCTGGTTAGAGCTTCTTGGGTACAGAAAGGATGTAAGTCTACGATTTGCTTAATGTCTTTTTTATCCGTTATAAACTGATATACTTGCTTGATTGCTGAATCGTATGCACTCTGCCGAGAATTATATTTTGCTTCTCCGAAAATGACTGTGTGCGTACAGTTATTCTGACTGTGAAAATCAAATCCGGGATTGCCCGAGACTTTCATACCGAGCAACTCGGCAAGGGGAATATCTAGATAGTTCATCTTACTTATTAGGGATTCTCTAGCTAACTCAGATACCACATATTCTCCTGCTTCTTTGGTTACTTTGTCATCTGAAGAATCAGCAATTTTTTTCCGTATGTCGGCAATTGTTTCGTTGGCTCGCAGACTAAAGCTGTCTTTCATATAGTCCTGATCGAAACGGCTGAGCCACGATAAATCCATCAAGGCCTTAATGATTGCAGAAAGCGTATCTTGCAGATTTTCTGGATCAATACGTATGAAGGTAATACTGCAGGTACCTGTATGTTGTATGGGTTTGCATTCAATAACCTTCACCGCTATGCCCCCTAACTTATAATATCTCTCAGGAGCGACCAGGACGCACTTGACACATCATCGCTGTATTCCTCCATACAGATACAAAGCTCATCACTTTTTTTATCCTCGCGAACGAAGCCACCCTTCAGGTTGTACTTATCGATGTATGCTTTGAGAACAGCAAATTTGCGCGGTGAGAACTTGTCGATATCTTCGCTGTTGCCATACTTATCAAATCCGCCCTTTGTTTCGATAATCCAAATCTCTCCATTGACGCAAACAACGTAATCAGGGAAAAACACCCGAGCTTTGCCGTAGGCATCTTCATAAACAATGGATAAATATTCTGCTCCCTTATCGCCGTTCTTATAAACCCACTGAACGCTTGCCGCCGATTCACAATATTTCTCAAATTTCTTTTCAGAGGATGACCGTGGTGCGGCGGATGACAAATAGCCTTCATACACGCTTTTTAATAACACCCTCTGTGATTTTTCAGTTGCGTCATAGGTGAACAGACATTCACGAGGTAACCAGAAGTCTTTTTTCGTTGTTTTATCTGACAATGCATTAAATTCAAGGTGCAGTTGATCACCTAGTTCAGATGCCGCATTTCTTACAGCGTTTTTGAGCAATTCGCGGTTATTAAGCACAAATGCGTAAAGCTCTCGGTTCTCTAGCAGGAGAATTTGATTGATATTTGGCTTCTTCCCAGCAGTCCTAACGAACAAACGACGGAAGATCGCGTTTAGATCTTCGTATTTCAAGCCGACGCGCAGGGAGATTTCCCCTACAATATGATGATATTCCCTACCATGAATGGTTGTATTAATAGGAGCCTGAATATACGTCATTTTAAGGTCTTTGTAGCTGCTTCTATCACCGGCTGCAATAATCTTATTTTCTTCGGTCACATATTGGCGCACATAATTTGAAATGAGAAAATCGTTAGCCTCTAGGCGCTTTTTGTTCTCGATAGTTCTTGTATCGATATTATAGTGTTTTTTGAAGTACGCATATATTGTCTGGAGTATTTGACGCTGATCACGTGAAAACGCAATTCCAGACACCTGTTCGCAGACCAGTTTAACTGACTTAAGAGATTCCTTTAGATGCAAGTTAGCTGCCTCCAGCGCACCCTTTCCAAGACTCATCTTAACGCTTTCGGTAAACTTTTCATCCATGGTATACAGGTAACAACTGTCGAGAAGCGGTTCATCATAATGCTTCCCCTCCGGCATACGCCGGATCCGCCCAATCGTCTGAATCTCGAAAGTCTCGCTCATATGGTCGCGGAGCTTAACAAGGATATGTGCCCTCGGGCAATCCCAGCCAGTAGCGATTGCCTGTTTAATAATGATAGCGACGGGCTTAGCTGTCGGTTCTTCGATGCCTGCGGTATTCTCATGACGTTCGGCAAGGCGAACAGCAAGAAGTCCGTTTTCGTAGGTTATCTCTTTAGAGGCAAACCATCTCTCCACGCCATCCAAAAGAACATCGTTTTTATTCGGCAATTGCACGACAATAAGAGGGTTAACGTTCGCGCCATGGGAAGCAAACGAAGAATATAGCTTCCGCTGCTTTTCAAGAGCCTTAGTTAGCAGATAATCAATCTGGTCTACAACTTCATCTCCCTGCTTCACACCCTCATTTATGATTAGGACTTTCTTTATCAATTCAGCAGCGATAACCTCGGCTTCCGGGACAATAATCCATGTCGCGTCGGTATAATTTTTTGGGGTAGCAGAGGCACGGATAATTTTATCTGTCTGAAAATATTCAATGATTTCCTTGCCCTTAATCGTATCTCCCTCATGGCTTTCATCGACAATGATTTTGAACGACAAGTCGTCGTTAAATGCCTTTTCGATATGTTCAAGAAAGTTTGTACGTTCGCCGTCTTTCAGGGCGTTGTTGCTTTTCTTATTGAGTGTTTCCCAATTGATGAAGCAAACGTCGTTTGCTTCAAAGCCAGTCGTCATGATATCGACGAGGGTCTTCGTCTGAGCTCCATGAATATATTTATCCATCTTTCGCTTGCTCTGAACTTCAAGATCTCCCTTTCCTGGAGTAAGCCAGATGAAGACAGTCTTATCAAAACACTTCAAGTACTCATCCATAAAAAATGTGAGAATGATAGTCTTGCCGCTACCAGTGCAGCTTTTTAAGATGATCTCACGTTTATCGCCCTTCATAGCGTCCATAAGGTCAGCGATTGCCTTCAGTTGAAAATCTGCTGGTATACTCATCTTTTAGCCCTCCAGTTCCTTGTAGAAGTAATTGGGGATCGTGATAATCTCCACGCCCCGTTCTTTGAGTATCTCTTCTTGTTTTCCGGAGAGCAGAACGTCATGACCTTTATAGAGTCGGACGCATTTCTCGAATGCGTCCGTGTTTTCGACAAACTCATCCATCTCATCATCCGTCAACACAATGGCAAGCTCGGCATTACGCGTGAAGTTAACGCCATTCTCTAGTTCCACCAATTCACGAATATGAAGCAGAAGTTCATCTGCATACTCGTAGTACATTCGTTCGTTAATTGATACGTAATCAATCTTATAGTACTTCAAGCTGGCTCTGTATCCTTCATTGGCAATTACACGCTTGATTCGTTCATATGTGACCTTGCGACAAATTCCATTTTCATTGTTAGTGCAAAGGATAAATTTGCGTTTGCTTTTTTCTTGCACTGCATTGTGTGCCAACACGGCATGACCAGTAGTACCGCTGCCTGCAAAAAAGTCCAATATGATACTGTTTGGGCCAGAAGCAATAGTAATAATACGATCTATTAAGCGAATAGGTTTAGGCGTTGAAAATGCTGTCATATTGTCAAGGATTATCCCTGTTTCTTTTTTTGCTTCATCTGTATGTCCTACTTCTTCATGTGGCCACCAACTCCACGGGACAAGCCCCTTCGCTTCGTATAAAAACTGCTTTCTGCGAGGTACACCATTTCCATCTGATCCAAAATATATACGATCGTCGTTAAAAGCCTTTAGAAATTCGCTTTCAATTGTGCTCCAGCACCGACCTTGAGGTGGATAATGTTCAGTACCATTAGGAGCGATTATTTTATACATTTGATTCGTCCTATATCCCTGTGCTAGTAATGAAACTGACTGCCATGGGCCACGTGGATCATTGTCTGGATTTTTATATAGTTTCTTTTGTTTATCTGTTAGTGGTAATCTATTCCGAAACTCTTTGAATTTATCAACATCATATGCGTAAATCACAATATATTCATGTGAATCACCGATCGCTTCACGGTTTTCGCGCGAATATCTTTTTTGCCATGCTATAGTAGCGACATGTCTTTCTTCCCCCATAATTTGATTGCACAAGAGCCTGAGGTTGGCATACTCATGCTCGTCAATTGAAATAAAAATCGATCCATTCTCAGAAAGCAAGTTCTTTGCAATCTTCAAACGACGTTCCATAAATGAAAGCCATTTGCTATGAATATAACTATCTGTCTTATCCACGAAAGAATCATCATAGATAAAATCCTTATTTCCGGTGTTATATGGCGGATCAATATAAATTAGATCAATCTTTCTGCGATAGGTCTTTTCCAGCAACCGTAGCGCCGCCAGATTATCACCTTCTAACAGAAAATTAATATCCCCGCCATTTTCAATAAACAGACTTGGTTCTTCAGATAGTATAGGAATATGAGAATCTAGCACTTCGTCAATCGTTTCCCGATGCTCTTCAAATACCAAGCCATATTTTTTGCCCTTGACCTCTTTTTCGATCTGCCCAAGGAACGTCAAAAGACTCTCCTTATTCTCGTCTTGCGAGGCCTTCAATAGAAATGAACGAATTGCCTCTATCTTGGTTGTCAACTCGTCACGTTTTTGCTTTGAAATGTTGATACTCATCAAGCGTGCTCCTTTTGGATTACTTCAATATTTAAGCACGTTCCAACCGTGCCATTATTTCTTCGGGAATACCCTCTGTTGTGCAATACTCCGAAAACCGTATTCGGGCCAGTCGGCTCGGAACACTTCGACCGTTTTTCTAGTGGTTAATAGTCGAAGAAGCAACAATTCCGCTTATTGAAATAGAAGTAAGCAATCCACTGTAGATGGGGTAATAATTCGACAGAATACGTGAAAATCCTCCAATTGGAGGATTATTCCATGGGAAAAAATACTGTTTCTTGTTAACAGTAAAGTTTGCAAGTACAGAATTGGAACTCGCTTTGGGCTTATTAGGAATTTGTTGAGTTGACAAGCGGATCATTCTAAGGTAAAATCGTCTCCAGTCTCAATTTTTACTTGTCATTTTAAGTTGCTATTTTTGCAACCAATTTCATTGAAGGGATGGCGCTCATTGGCTAAAATTGAACAAAAAACAAGGACTGTAAAAATCAATAAATCCTTTCTGTTGGAGCTGGCTGAAGACGATAGGTTAAATAAAAAGGATTTCCGTCTGATCCTGTACCTCTTGACGGAACTGGATGATGTGGAATTTGTACGAATTACACAGAAACAAGTCTGTGTAGATCTATTTTTGGAAAAATCAGTAGTCTCTAAATCTTTCGCTAGTTTGATTTCCTTGGGTATTCTTGAGGAAGGGGTTACCGAAAATTTTGAGAAGGGATATCGCTTTAGGTGGCTACCTCGATTGATTGATCAAATAAGGAGATGAACAATATGGGTAAAAGAACAAAATTGGATCGTATCTTGTGGAAGGCTATTCAGAATCTTAGTCCCAAAAATGACATTGAAACACGAATTAAAGAAACAATGAAGCGAATCGCGTATGAATACAAAAACTGTCTAGACTACCGGGTTGGGTATGAATATTTTCCACTACAGCAATTTCGGCTCTTAATGGAGAAAGTCGTCAATGTAATGAACCTTCGGAAATTCGGTATAGAGTACTATAGTTATCTAGAATATGTTACAGAAACCACTTCCATTAAGAAGAATTGGGAATTTATCCGAGGGGGCATTAACCAAAATCTCCTGAACAATCGCAAAATCTTTAATGAAAGAAATCCTCTACGAAACAACATCCGAGACGAGCATCTCTATACCCATAAATTTTATCAATTTGATTACGACTACAAAGCCCTTCAGAGAGATTCAAGCCTAGTCATTCATGATGATAACTCTACATATAAAATGAAGATCCCTGCTAAAACTATAGAGGAAATAAAAAGCATTGTCCTCTTTTTTATAAGTAATCTTTTTATTCCGTTTACTCATAAAAACAAACACAAGGATTATTTAAAAAAAGTACACCGTACAAATAAAGACAAGGTAATCGATAGTGGAGTGGTCAAAGAAAAGGTAGCAAAAGAGTTAAAGGAAATAGTACGTCATACTATCTAAGCATACGGATACCATATACTAGGAAAAACGGCAGAAAGATATCCAAAAAACACCCAATAAACCTGCATGAGTTCACCTGCGAGCGGTTACGCCCACAGGTGGGCTCACACAAAAGCAATTTCCTATTCCCCCTGATGGGATCAAACTGATTAATCTATATAAATATTAGTGTTTCATTATAGAAACAGGTAAAATGCTATTCCAGTTGGTGAACAAAGGAAACAGCTTATCAGGAATTCAAGAATATGAGTCTGTCAAGATTTTTGTGTAAACGTGAAAACGATGCTTCATATGTCGGGCTTGACATGGAGCCACTGGCGGGCATGAGTTCTTGCGATTGGGCGATGGAGAAGTTCACACCATCGCAAGGCAAAGTAGCCTATCATGCCCGCCCCTCCATGTAAAGCCCTTCATCGAATCTGTACCCGTTCTGGGAAATGTACAGTCAACTGGAGAAGGATTTGCCCCCAATTTTGGACCCGCCCTGTCCACTTCCGAATGACATCCATCGTCGCCAAATATAGCATTTTGAGTAGCGATTCATCCGTCGGAAAGATACTTTTTCCCTTTGTCACCTTCCGGAGTTGTCGATGGTAGCTTTCGATCATATTCGTTGTATAGATGAGCTTGCGCAACTCAGGGGAGTACTTGAAAAAGGTCGCCAGTTCATCCCAGTTACTCCGCCACGACCGGACAATCAGGGGATACTGTTTTCCCCAGGTCTCCTCAAATTGATCCAATTCCAGGAGAGCCGCCTCTTCCGTTGGGGCCGTATAGATCGGACGCAAGGCCGTAGTAATCTTCTTCAAATCCTTGTACGACACATATTTGATGGAATTGCGGATCTGGTGGATGATACATTTTTGAACCTCCGTTTGCGGATAGCTGGCTGCAATGGCTTCGCTGAAGCCTTTTAAATTGTCTACACAGATAATCAAAATGTCCTAAACGCCACGATTTTTCAGATCCGTCAACACATGTAGCCAGAACTTGGCTGACTCGTTTTCTCCGATCCAGATGCCAAGAACGTCCTTATAGCCTTCCAAATCAATGCCAATGACCATATAGGCGGCTTTGCTGATAATTTGCCCGTCCTGTTTTACCTTAAAATGAATGGCATCCATGAAAACAACGGAATACACGCTTTGCAGCGGGCGATTTTGCCATTCCTTGATAAGAGGTAACAGTTTAGCTGTTACGTTGGAGATAAGGGTCGGGGATACCTCAAGTCCATACAGATTGTGCAAATGATCCTGAATATCCCGTGTGCTCATGCCTTTGGCGTACATAGAGACGATTTGATCTTCAATACCCGTTACATGTCTCTGGTGTTTCTTGACAATCGCAGGTTCAAATTCTCCAAGACGATCACGGGGAATCGTGAGATCCAACTCCCCATACTCAGACGTAACCGTTTTTTTGCTATAGCCGTTCCGACTGTTTTTCGTCTGCTTCTGCTTGCTGTCATGCTTGGCATAGCCCAATTCGGTATCCAATTCGGCCTCCAACATTTCTTGCAGTGTTTCTGCAAAAATATCCTTCAGGGCTTTTTGAACATCCTCCATGGTTTGCAAGTTGTGTTCTTTGATAAGTTGGCGCAGCTGGTCTTTTGGAATGAGTCCCATGTGTTCTCTCAACCTCACTTTGTTTCATTGTAATGGAATGTGGAATGAGAGTTTACACAAAATATTTTACAGTCCCAAGAATATCAAAAAACTACAGGGTTCCCAACAATTTCGTAGGAGATTGGACAGGCTACTTTTCAATGATGTTATACTTTGGGAAAACTACAAATTGGTTAATAAAGTCTACCAATCACCCTTTCTAATCCTATTGTCCATTAAAATTGCAAACAAATACGACGGAGCCTGGAGATTTTGTACTGGCACAGTATTTTCAAGTGGAACATATTTTAGTGCTTCTTGAAAGGTGCTTTTTGATACTGAACGGTTAGTTCTGCTCAACTCAATAACATTACCTTTGACCTGATAAAAAAATTCTCCGCCTCTAAGTTGCCGGAATACTTGACCTTCACAATCTTTTATTCTACCCCAAACCACCTCAATCATAGTAACTCCCTCCTGATAAATGGTAGGCATTATTCTAGCAACTTTTCAATGTAGAATTTATCAACAACAAATTCTATTTTCTGGTTTACCACTATTTGTGATACGGCTCACTGTGAATGCTAATCAAAAAGTTGACCATTTTTGGAGCAAACGCTCATCTTCGAGTTGACCACCTACGATGCTTTTTTTCACACAAAGTAGCATTTTATTTCCTGCACCAAGGATCGTCAAGGATAAAGGGTAAACCCCTTGCTACGCAAGCCCTTGACGATCCTTGGCTCAGTAAAAACATTTGCAATTAGGTGTGAAAATGATGACGTGTGCTCAAACTGTCAGGTGGGTAACTTTATGATGAGCAAAGTGGTCAACATTTTGGTGAGCGTTCACAGCTCACCGAGTTTTGAAAATCTGCAACGAAACCAAACTCTTCTAATTTCGTAACATATAGCATTCTTTTATTCATGGAGGGATACTATTGTTATATTTTTTTAGATGTTTTTTTTCGTTTTTAGAGAGCTTTTATAACTGGATTTTCACCCCAAGTTATTTTGGTTTTCTACGAGGAGTATATGTTATGTTTGGCTCTGCTGCCATAATAGTTCCTATGAACAAATCACTAATAATTCCAGATAAAATGGCTGCCTCTACTCTATCAACTATCTGGATTACAGTTCTTATACTTGGAATGTTTAAATTTAGTCCTGTATGGCTACCCAAATTTATAATTGGCCCCAATAAAATTCCTGTTGAGATTATAAAAGTTTTCAGTCATAGATCGTATTTATTCTGTATCAGTTACTTCGCGATTTATGTTTCACTCATTATTTACACGCCTATTTTATTATCAGGCGTACATGGAAATGGTCTTGATCTAAAACTTATATTAGCGTTATGCGGTGTCAATACTGTCCTCTGGTTTATGTATCATCTGTTAAATGGAACAGCTACAGTTAAACAAGTGAAGGCTAGAGTAAGTTTATACGCCGCAATTTCCGGTACACTCTCTCCATTGCTTGTTGGGAATATATTTGAAAGTATCACTCCTATTCTAGTGTCTATCGGAATCGGATATTTATGGCTTCAACATTTTACTGAGCAGTACGAATTAGAACAAGAAATGATTTCAAAGCTTCGTAATACGGTTGACTAGTAAATTTTTTCCTCCCAATTTTGACCACCCACATCTGAAAAATACTAAAAGAGGAGGTCTGATGCTTCCCTCCTCAAACTTACACTTCTTATACATGTATAGCTAACCACTATTTATTACCTCTTACCTTTTCAAACAAAGATGTGGTCCATATTCCTTTTTCAGCAAGATTCGCAGATTTTAATAATTCTCCATGTATAAATTATAATGAAATACACTTTGGTCAGTTAAGTCCCATTATTCGGTTCCACTTTGCGTCGGCCTTTTGCATGCTCAATATGTATACTATTTCGATAAATTAATCATACTGTTTTCTACCAAGCGGTTTATCTCTGGGAATATTCCCTTTTTCACATTCCTTGCAGCCTGTAATTGTCCTTTTAATGAACGAAGATCACTTTCTAGTTGATACGCAATCTTAGCTTCTTTTTTATTACCATTTACTTTCTTCAACTTCATGGCATTATCGTATATCTTCTTCTGTAATTTGTTTGCTACCAAAAGATTATGATCTTTAGAAATAACAACGCCAGTAACAAGCTTATTGCTATTTCTTGAATAATATTGAACTTTACTATATTTCGGCCTATGCCCATATTTTCTCAGTTCAATATCAATTTCATTTCTAAGTTTGTCAGGATTAAATGGCCTTTTACTAGAAAAAGTCATATCATCAACGTACAATGTAAAAACACAATTATATTTGTTAGCAATTTTTTTAATATTCTCAAACATCTCTTGATATGCATAATACGCTATCAATTGACTAGTCGGACATCCTGTTGGTATTTTTTGCTCGAGTGTAACTATATTAGTTAAAATTTCCGCAATATCACCAGACATACACATTGTATATCGAAAGAATCTATACACAAATTCTCTCTTACAATTTTCGTAGAACTTCTTAATATCCATTGTTAAAAGATAATGTGATTGCTGATGAAATTTCCCGTTGTCAATATAATTTTTTCCACGTTCACCCGAAATAAGCCATTCGGGTCTCTTGACAAATGTAATTAATTTTAATATTCGTTTTTGAATCTTTTTTAAGTTATTTCTAGGAGCGGTTATTAGTCTTTTATCTCCATCATTCTTATCTGTAGTAAATGAGTAATACTCTATCAATTTTTCAAGGTTATCAAATTCTTCTTTGTTCATGTGAAGAAGGTATGCTAAACGACCTTTACCTCTACATTTATATAAAGCGCATTGATTAAGATCATACCTTTTCTTCTTCAAACTCATCAAAAGCACCCTCATCTTTTGACATTGAATTAATTAACCCAAGCATCATTTTTTTAATAAATTCCTGGCTCTTATTTCGCTTAGTTGCGTTTTCTAAATTTTCAGAAAGTAATATTAATGATGACAGCCTGATACCTAAAATTTCCGAGTATCTTTGAAGTAGTTCTAATGACGGCTGCTTTTTATTATTTTCTATCTCCGATAGGTAACTACTGGAAATCCCAAGTTTAGAACTCATCTCAGTTGCTTTGTAACCATAGATCGCACGAGTTTTTTTTAGCACATCACCTATCATTACAATCATCCTTTCGAACCAATAAAAAAGGGGAAAATTAAAATTAGGTAGGTTTCCCATGCCACAGCATCCTAATTACTTTTTTAGAAACTCAAAAATAATGTGCGCAATTCTTAGTATGAGGGATAGAACCTCTAGACTTTTAAACGAGAATTGAAAGATTTTCCGTTTCAATTGCACACTACTTTTTTTCTGAGCTTTTCTGGAATTTCTGGATACTGTTGGGATGCCCAGCAAGGACAGCAATTTTTTGTTCATAAATATTCTCCTTCTGGAACTAAGAGGATTTTGGGCTTAGTTCCCTCCCGAGAAGAAGATGGTGCATGCTGGGCACCTACCTAACTTATTTCTGAACGTGCGCCTCTCCCGGCGCACGTTGCGGCGCTGCATGACGGTGGTCGAACCACATGCGGCCCCTAAAATGTAGAATACCTCTACAGTATTCCTCGAGTGTACAGTACACTCCATCCGATGGGAGATGACCCGTTGACTCTATCAGTCTATCAACGTTTCGCTGCATTTATAGAGTACTATGTATAAACCTATTTGTAAATAGAATTTTCGCTATTTGCGAAAATTTATATTCAAATAACAAGACATGATATTTAATTGACTATGCTCTTACCTAATATCTCTATAACCTGTGCAATTCATTACTTCTCATTACATTACCAAAATGTAAACAAAGCGCCAGGTTTTATCTTGCTATAAAATTATCTCCCCCTCTTTACTTCCCGCTCCCCTGCTGAAAAAATGCCAAAAAAGCGGGATTTCCCCGCTTCATCAGCAAAAAGGGGATGAATTGAAATGAACACCCAAAAAGCTTCCGAACGCTATGAGCATCTTATTGACGAAGAAGATCACCTGGTAGCACAAATTGAAACCTACAACCAGATGATCGAATCCACGCTCACTTACGCCTACACGAATGCCAGCAATCTGCACCTTGAAACGCTCAAAGACGTACTGACCGACATTCACCACAAGAACCAACAAGCCCAACTCCAGCTTCTTCATGTGAAACTGGAGAAGAACACCCTCGCTCATAGGCTGAAGTACGCCAATAATAGCAATGCCCCATCCTCTGCTTGAGGAATGGGGCTAATCGTGTCACTTCTATAATTCATAGGTTTTTCTGTTCGTCAATAGTTGCCAGTATGTCTTTTGTGAGCCGATGAACCAGCTTAACTTCTTGAAGATTGCGTCCAATCAACAATGAATTGAGAGCTTCCAATACCTGTTTCTTATCAATTTGCTCCTGTTCAGTATCAGCATAATCGAACAGGAATATTTCAACCGGCAATACTCCCAGTGCATCAATAATCTTTTCCAGTGTTTCAAGCGAGATATTCCGATCTCCCCGCTCCACACCGCCAATGTAGGAGTAATGGAGACCAGCTTTTTCTGCAAGGGCTTCCTGTGTTAAGTCTTGCGCTTTTCGTATAGAACGAATCCGTTCACCCACTGACTTTAGAAATGCCGACACCGCAACCACCTCTCTATCAGACTAGAGAAGCGGGACAATGCAAAACAGTAACAGGAAGTCAAAACACAGATCTTTAATTGTACTCATGAGTATTGTATATTAGTTTTATACTACTTTTTCCAATTTAGAAGGGATGAGCGAACATGGAAAACACAAAAATCTATGTCATGGTAAATAAAGAAAACGGGGCAAAAGTCGAATGCACCGAGAAGTTCTTACCTGAGTGGTTTGCTAGGGGTTTTGAAGTAGATTCGATAAAATTAGATGCTCAGCTAATAGACGATTCTAATAATGAATGATACGGGGGATTCCTAAATATGGAAAACACAAACCGAAACGATATGGATAATAGAGAAGAAATAGATATTCCATTGGCGGTTACCCAAGAATCTTCACCTTTAGCATACCAACAGACTGCCACTCTGGATACAGAGCTTCGTCTGTTTATCGGGCATAACGCTGATTACTACTTGTCAAAGTGGAAGAAAACAAGCGGCAATCGTGCAAGTTGGAACTGGGCAGCATTTATTGGGAACATTTATTGGATGGGGTACAGAAAAATGTACCTCCAAGTCCTCATTCTTGCTGTCTTTTATATCATTGCCGAACGGTTTCTCTTTCACAGTCCCATATCTGCTACTGCCGCTTTAGCTGTCTTTTGTGGATTTTTGGGCAATACCATGTACTATAACCATGCACAGAAAAAAATCACTGCCATTAAGAGCCAGCAAAATGACCCATCTACTCTGCTAAACAAAATCAAAGACGCTGGTGGAACTAGCTGGAAAGGCGTGGCGGCAGCCATCTTACCATTTTTACTTTATGGGCTACTGATTGGTTCTGGTACTCCGAGTAAAGCAGAAATCGAAGCTATCAACCTGACCGAATATTTCCCAACTAAACATATGTCAGAGCGTAGCTACAATATGTACGATAAAGATGGGAAAGTCATCATGAATTCGCTGGAAGTTACTCACGCCATGAATAATGGGGTAGCTGGAAACCAATTTTCTGTCACAAAAAAGGTCACCATAACAGACAATAACCCATCCCTTACACCTACTTCTCTATTGGAAACAGTGTATTCGGTTAGCTCAAACACGATTATGCAAGTTCAGTCTTACAATACTCTTTTAGACCGTACAGATTCTACGGAACATATTCTATTGACCACATCGGAATCTAACTGGGTCAGTGATCAGGGCGAAAACAGTAAGATTACAGGAGAAATTACTGCAGTTGACCAAGAAGTGACAACACCTGCCGGAACATTCAAAAATTGCATAGAAGTGACGGAAGAGCTTTCTGATAAAGATGGAAAAGCAACCGTAACCAAATACTATGCCCCGCATATTGGCTTAGTTCTAGCCAAGTATGACAACGGCAATGAAGAACAACTGGTCAGATACAACAACGGAATGTAGATCATTAGACAGAAGATAAAGCAAAAAGGGAACCGCTCATCTTGAGTTGGTTCCCTTTTTGCTTAGCTGGCAATCTGTTCGGTATTTCTCTTATCTACCTCTTCTTGTATCAAATCAGCTAGGAGCTTAATAAACAGCAGATATTGTTCTTTTTCATCCCATTCTGTCATGGCTTGGCTCACTCCTTACCAGTCTTGATCTTCTTTTGCTTCTGTTCCTGGTACAATGGCAGGGTCGATCAAACGCTCAATGGTGTAGGTTCCGTTCTTACATTGCCAAGTTATCATCTGAAGTTGTTCCAGTTCGTCTGCATACCTAACCAGATTTTGTACTGCTCTATTACGATTTTTTCCAATCTTAATTCCCAGCATGGAAAGTAGTGTATCTTCCCTACGAATGAAAACGGGATTAGGAAATACCATGACTGTCATGAACAGATTCTTGGCCCCATTAGAAAGAGTAAGATAATCTGGTGTATATATTCGGATGAGGTTTCCCCACTGGACATTGTTTAAATAGAGTCGCCCCCATTGAGTCGCAAAATAGATATTGTACACGATACTATGGTTACCCCCTGTTCCTATCTCAAAATGAAGCAGCGTTCCATTGATCGGAACATCAAGTGTTCCCTTTTCAGATCGTACCTTATAGATTCCCTCCACTCTCATCTGTGAAAGGCGTTGTAGGGAACGGGTAATGGTAGGTGTAGGAAGCTGTTTATTTGTCACGTTGCCAAGCCGCTTCCGTATTTGTTCTGGAGTAATGCCTATCGCAATGGCTTTTCCATCATGCCATAAGTCAAAAATGTCTGAGGAATCTACTATTTTTAACTGGGCACCTGATAATGATTCATCGACCCACTCCGTGGGGTCTGGTGTGGCAAATGGGCAATGTATTTCCTTTATCTCTGCATAATGGATCGTGATCGCCCGTAAAACGTCTAGATCATTTTGCGTAATTTCTTCGTACTTTCCGTCTATAAAAGGCAGTTGTAACCTTATCTCCTCTTTATTACTGGATTGGTATACTCGTTCTGCTGGCAAATTTCCTTTAGAAAGCCTGCCCCGATTGCCGCATAGATTCATGGCATCCAATGCTCGCTCACTCAAGAGATGAAAAGCTAGATGCCCTCTTGGCATGCTTGAGGATATAATTTCCATATTATGCACTCCGATACTGTTTTCGATGATAATGAAAAAATCAAACAATCTGGCAATATATCTTATAAAGTTAGGCTAGGCATTTCCCTGTATTCTTACGGAAGCCTACCTTCCTCCCAATATCTCCACGTCCTGATTCCCCACTGATTGCATTACCTTTCACAAGTGGAAGATTTACGAGGACAGGTGTAGAAGGTAAGCGGACAGGTGGTGGACTTAAGAGGGTAACTGGAGGATTTACGAGGAAATATAGCCCTTTATCCATACGGAACGGTGATAGATGAATCCTTAAAAGAGTTTAAAAGAGAAAATAAAAGAGAAATAAAAGAGTTTTACTGATTCCCCTGCGGGGTGGGGGCTGCGCCCCCATGTCCGCTTGGTTTTCTCTTCTTTTTGGGAATGTATGCTCTCCTGTACCCTCTCCAGTTCCCTTTCCTCTCAGAGCCACTTTTTCCCGTTCAGCGGAATAGGGCTGGTATCGCCCGCTTCCCGCTGACACTCGAATATTCTTATCCTTGCATGTCCTTTTTCTCCCGTTTCTTACGTATGATGTCCTTTACTTGCTCGGTCATCTTGTCTATAACCTCATCCTCAGTTGCTGGAAGCTCAGTATCTTCGCTAAGCTCCAGTCCTTTTTTGTATGTGCTGATACGCTCTCTTGTTTTTTCTGGATTATATTTGTCAGGCTCATGAAGTACCTTGACCTGTACAGGCTTATGCAAGATATAGTCTCTGAACTGCTCCAACGAGGTAATTTCTTGGTCTTCTGGGAACCCTGTAGCCTCAGCAACCAGATCATATTTGTACATGGAACTCTCTACAAGTACTAAATTGTCAAAAAGTTTACGATTTCCGCATGGTTGCTCCACATCAGTACGAATGGTTAACATGAGGTTCAGTCCCGGATTACCAGAACTAAATGTGGTGATATTTACTCTGGTAATGATCGCTTCATAGACCCCCTCAGGTACGGGCGTAAAACCCGTCCCTTTTTCATTCTTAACTCCGTTAATGTTGATCTTTGCCATGCTAATCAGCCTCCACAATTGTGTATTTGTAGATGGAAAATGGAGCGGTCATTTTGTCGTACAAAACGTAGCCCGATAAAAAATCCATCTAAAAGAAATAACCCGAAACATCAAAATTTACCCCCTCGTACTATGACCAGTGTGGAGAATACTGGGCTGGGCAATCTGGTAAATTTTATATACTGATGTAATTAAAAGGAATATATTTACTCAAAATGGTTTTATTGTCATTTATTACAGGATAATAGCCGCCCTTATGGACGGCTATGGTCGGTAATCAGTGTAAACTTTTCTTCCAGTTCCTTCACTTTCTGGATAACTTCTTCTGTCTCGAACACCTTGAGCAAGATGTTCGCCAGATAGCCAATCGAATTGGCACTCTTACTGTCTATCTCGCCATTCCTTAGTTCATTGATCGTATTATTGAGCAGTCGTTTCACATCACTGGCAGACTGCACATACACATTCCGCTTCTTTGGCTTACCCTCTTCTGCTTTCACTGAAATACGCACAATATTGCTCATTCCGAGTTCCATCCTTTCATTGCTTTCGTTATTCTTAAAAATCAATCTGCCTCTGCTCCCCCTCTTCAGCACATCACCAGACCGATTTTAGCCTAGGAACTTTATAGGCTATCTGCCTTTGCTGGTATGTTTTATCGTCCTCGACCGTTTCGTTGAAAATTGCCCTATAAGTTCCTAGGAACTCCTACATATCACACCCCAACCACATACTGATGATATGGACACGGCAGAATCACCTTGTTCTTCATCTGCTCCATCTGTCCGTAATCGGAAGCCCCGAACCAATTCGGCAGCGATCTGGGCGATTTTCGTCTATCAACTTGCTTAGCTGATCGGTTCCGTCAAGGTGTTTCATCGTCAGAAATTTTTTCTGCGAAAATTGGTTATCATCTCTTTATCATGGGCGGCACAACCCATCCCGCTTATCTGCCACATAACAGGGGGGATGAGCTTACATTTCCAATACCCAGCATAAGAAAAAAGCAGGTTTCTCATGGAGAAAAACCTACTTTTTGTTGATCGGGATTGTGTAATTTTTGAACTCGTTTCCATCATGGGCGGTACGGCTGGGATGGTAGTATCTAAGGAAACATAAGTTTCTTATCCAGTAAAAAGAAAACTTTAGGGGGGTTACTTCTCCACTACAGCCGCTATTGCTTTCAACAGAGTCGATGTTTCGGTACGATTCAGCTTCTTCCCATGCAGCACTTTGTCAAATATCTGCTGTAGTGCCGCTTGATTCCCAGACCGTTTCGGCTTATTCCCCACTTCCTTGTCCAGATAGATCATATGGTCAACCGTAGTGATCTTTTTCCCCCGCTCTTCTTTATCCGTTATCGTCATGACGGATGTGAGCGAGTCTGCCGTTTTATCCGGCAAGGGTATTTTGGTCTCAATGGTTACACCTGAGCTAGACATGCTCTCCACTTCCTTTCCAACTGATCAAAGTTTTGCATTACGTCTGGATTTGTAGCCACAATCAAGTCTCTGTAAACGTCTATTTCTTCTGCTGGTAAAAGCCCTACCTCATCCAGCATATAATGCAGGTATTCGATCATCACGCTGGGATAAAAGGTACAAGAATAATGGATTTCTGTTATATGGGAACAGGCATACGCCTGATTGATCTCTTCGTATTCCAAGAAAACGAGCAGTCTTGCCCTTGTAGCTCTCTTTTCCAGTGGTAACGTTGCCAGCACTTCATCTGGAACAAAGCCTAATCGGGCTATTCTCTTCTGTATCTGTTCCCGATCTTGCTTTTCCAATTGGCTGAGCATCTTTTGTGATCGGTTCAGTGCCACTTTTGTTCCTGCCATTATGTTCACTCCCACTATAAATTAATGTTTTCTCGCGTTTGCTCACTCATTCTTAGATTTTCAACCATCAACATTCCAGAGAAGTGGGCGAAGCATGTAATTATGGAATATTTTTCTGGATGAGCCGGTGGCGGGAATAAAGATTCGAATCTTTTTTCCAATCTATTGGTAAATCGTATGACCGCACATTTGGATATCCACTCCATTCCCCTGACGGCTTACCCTCCCATGTCACGCTGGGTCTTCGCCCTTACATTCCTTCGTTCTGCCTCTCAAGGTGTGGACGCCGCTTCTTGCTCCTTTACTGGGTCGTTGCCCTTACGGAATAGATCCTGCGGCTGCTCCGTGCTTCTGTTGTCATTGGTTTACTTCCAAGCTCTTGTGAGAAACGAGAATTATCGTTTGAATTTAAGCTACCATCTGTATTTGGGACTGGCGTACAGGTCCTAATACGTCGGACGCATTGTACGGAATGCACTTCGTGCCTAGTGTGTACAGTACGCGAATGAGCTTCCCGCAGAGTGCCACTATAGACTGCTTCTTCTTGAGCGGATTATGACTTCGCTTCGTAAAGTAATGGTGCAACGCCTTGAATTCGGCGTTTTTGGCGACCATCGGCATCATCGCCCGAAATAGCAAGGCTCTTAGTCGGGATCGTCCACGCTTGGTAATCGTGGACTTGCCCTTCTTCTTGCCGGAACTGTTCTCTTTGAGGTTAAATCCAGCAAGACGGATGATCTGCTGCCCATGGTCATAACCGCTAAGATCACCAACTTCAGCCAAGAAGCCCGCCAGCGTAACAACGCCGATTCCTGGTACTGTCAGCATTTCATTTGTACCTGGAATTTGTGCAAGCAATGCTTCCACTTGCGCCATGATTTCTTCAAGTTGCCTTGAGAATAGTTCATATTGTTCCAGTAAGGCCTTGAGCTCGATTTTCGCCGCCGTCAGCCCTTCGGTAAGTCCAATTGAGTTTGTGGCAGCTTGTAGGAGTTGCGCTGCACGTTTGGAGCCAACCGCTCGCTTCACGTCTTCCTTCCATCGGTTCACGATTGTACTCGCGCCAAGCGATACAATCTCCTGTGGCGTCGGAAATTCACGAAGCGTGATGAGCGAGGCCTTTCCTTCCCAATCTTTAAACACAAGGCTGTACTCCGGAAAGAAGCGATCAAGCCAGTTCTGGATACGCCGTTGGACTTGACCGAAGTTCACCATCACCTTCTCTCGAAGGTTCATGAGAATACGAAGATCGGCATAAACGCTCGTAGGCAATTTGGGCTCGCTGTACTTGCCATTGCGAACTAAATCAGCGATTAACCTAGCATCCTTGTAATCATTCTTCGTCGGTGAATTGTCTTCAAGTTCTTTGCTTTTATTGACGTGATGAGGATTCACGATAACGACTTTGATGTTTTCTCGATGCAGAAATTCGGCCAGTGGAAACCAGTAGTGTCCGGTTGGCTCAATGCCCAAGATGATATCCGTCTTGGCGTATTGCCGCTGAAGCTCCTTCATCCACGAAACGAGTTTCGTCAGGCCAGAATGGTCATTGCCGAACACACAGTCCTTACCAATCTCGATTCCGCGGAAATCGACAGCTCTGGCAACATGCGTTTTCTTGGCAATATCTGCACCGACAACAAGGGTTAATTCGGTAATTTGTTGAATACGTTGATTCTGCTTTTTCGATTGCTTATACTTCATTGTGGAGTACCTCCTGTACGGGTAATTGTTCTTTGGACGGAACGTTTCCCAGTTTACAGAAGGTGCTTTTTTTATTCAAACCCCAAATTCATTCATTACAGGAATGGCTCCTTAACTCGGCAATGAGCTTGGTTGCTGAGCAGATGAAGTCGGCAGGATAATAACCATACCCGCCTAAGGATACAAACCTTCTAGTTCTGCTCATTTTCCTCTTACCTTAAATGATCGAATGACAAATCGTTTTCTTCCACGATTTCTAAGTGTGGTATGCTGTCCCGTCCATTCTTTTAGCCTGTGCTGTAGAATCCTATCCCAGCAATACAGTCCAAACAACACACATAACACATCCAGTCCCGTCATTGCCGTTCCCTCCAAACATGTCCACTTTACTTCTAAACTCTCCCGCTTCTGTAATTGGCTCAAAGTGTTATCTATATCTCAAAAAGCCTGTAATCTTCACAGTCGTCATAGATACAGGGAGTAAATTTTGATGTTCTCGCCTTCTTTTATGTAGAGCATTTTCACGAAAAAAGGGATTGAGATGCGGTTCCCTCATCGAAAAAATTTGTGTTTGATGAGGCTCTGCCAAGTGTGGAAATGCACTGATTCATAGGGAGGCGTTGTAGATGTTTGATAACTTGAAATCCGTTGCGATCTATGCTCGAGTAAGTACTGAGGAGCAAGCTGAGGAAGGTTACTCTATACAGGCTCAGTTGGACACATTGAGACAATATGCTAAACAAAACCGATATATAGTTTCCAAGGAGTATAAAGACGAAGGTATATCTGGCAAGTCAATACAGAATCGTCCTCAACTCCAACAGTTACTGCGAGATGCCAAACAAGGGCTGTTTCAAGAAGTGATCGTTTGGAAGATTAACCGGATTTCACGTAACCAACTTGATCTGTTGACCATCGTAGACGAACTGCAAAAACATGGTGTTTCCTTCCGCAGCTATACCGAGAATTTTGAAACAGAGACACCAATGGGCAGATTTGCTCTCCAAATGATGGGGTCAGTTGCGGAACTGGAGCGTAATACAATTGTCGATAACGTCAAAATGGGCATGAAACAACGTGCCAGACAAGGGAAATGGAACGGTGGTAAAGTTTTGGGGTATGAGTCTGTTGAAGTGGAAGGCAGTACATTCCGTAAACGAAAGGAGACCAGACTCGTAATTGTGGAATCAGAAGCGGCATTGGTACGGATGATCTTTGAAAAATACGCCAGTGGAAAAGGGATAAAAGCGATTGCCAATGAACTAAATCACCTCGGCTACAAGACCAAATGGGGCAAGCCTTTTAGTGTAGTGGCAGTTAAAGACATCCTGAATAACCCGCTTTATGTAGGCAAAATCCGTTTCAATAAACAAGAGAATTGGACAGTTAAAAGACGTAAAGGTACCAATGCCAGCCCCATTCTGGCAGATGGTGAGCATGAACCAATCATTTCTGAAGAACTCTGGAACACCGTACAAGCCATGTACAAGACAAAATCCGAAAAGCCAGCACAGGTGTTTCATGGCTCCTTTCCCTTTACTGGGGTCATGCGCTGCCCTATGTGTGGGCATGGTATGGTTGCTCAGCGTGCCACTCGTAAAAACAAGAATGGGGAAATCAAATACACACTGTACTATCAATGTGGACAGTTTGCCAATAAAGGCTCTGCGGTATGCCGGGCGAATAGCGTTAGGGCAGATTATGCTGAAGAAGAGATTCTTGCTCGTATAGAGAAGATAGTAAGCCAGCCACAAATCACAGAAGATGTGGCAAGGGAACTGGGACAACGACAAGAAGTGGATAAAGAGCCACTAGTACAGGAATTGAAACATCTGGACAAGGAACTGGCAGATATTAAGCGTAAGATGGGCAAGTATATGGGGCTGTACGAAAACGATATGCTCGAAGTTGAAATATTGAAAGCAAGATTTCAGGAGCTAAAGGAACAGGAGCAGAGGTTGTCGGCTCGAAAAGCGGAAATCGAGTGCCAGTTGCAATCTGGTGAAGCCGCTCCAATACCGTTTGAAGTGTTGAAGGGTATGTTGAGGGAGTTTCGGAATGTGTTTAAAAGGGCTGATCATGCGAAGCGGAAGCAGCTTGTCCATGCGTTGATTAAGGAAATAACGGTGACGAAAGATAGGAAAATTGATAGTATTGAATGGCAGTTTGATAGCATGCTAAATTAATTGTTAGCTGGGGTAACGTATTTTTTGTAAGATAAGGCGAAGACAATGATACACTTCGCCTTACTCAATGTATTCTATTGTCCTGAAAAAAGTCTCAATTAGGGAAAGTACTTCCTGGTATATTTTGGTTGGTCAAGCACAAAATTATTGGCAGAAGCGCTAGTGAATTTGGTTCATACAAATCTTAGGATTTTTTGTTCTTAAACTCAAAATTTCTCGTATTGAATATTTATTGATTCTTGCTGTAGTAGTATGCTTTTATCATTGTCATGGGTACTAATTTTAACTTTTCTTTGTGGAGTAAATGTAACGCTGTCTCTTTTTATCTCAGGAGTCAATCTTATCCTAGTTAATGCATCTAGATTTTGATTATAGATTTTAATTTCACCATAGCAATTTTCATTTATACTAACAAACGCATCTTCTAGTAAATCTAGAGACTCTTTGTGCATCATTCCTACTTCAAATATATCTAGAATTGTACCATAACATTTAAAAATTATTTCATGGTTGTGGTTGAATATATTGATTACATATCTGTAATTCTTCATCATTATTGGAAAATAGATATTTAGTTCATAGCTATTCAAATTATTTTCAACAGGGTTTGAGTATAACTCGACAATCGGACAGGTTTTATACAAAAGCTCACTAATATCAATATTTTGCTTACTAATGAAATCGACGTCTAACAATTGATTCACTATTGGCAAATATCCCTTAGTTAATGGATTTTTATTATTCCTAGACTGATTAATAACAAAAAGAATTAAAATAAATATTGTAGCCATTAGAAACCAAAAGGAATATAACCCAAAATCAACAATGCTCTCTACTGATAGGGTGCCATTTAGCCTAAGGATTGAAAATTTAGAATAAATTAAGATTATAGTTCCCCAAAAAACAAAAGACAAGAATGATAGCAATAGTAATATGAAGTATATATAATTTAGAAGTCTATCTTTCGCTGTTAAAGAATGGTATTTTATTAGTCCATGCCTTAATTCCTCAAGTGATAATGTATAGGGTCTATAGAAAGAGTTCAAAATTTCAGTTGCGGCTATCAATTTGTGTTCATAAGAAAATGTTACGAATATCGTCAAGATAGCTACCAAAGACATTATTCCTGCATAAATCCAACTTAACAATTCTGCTTTGTCGTTTATATTAACCTTAGATAAATCCTGATCCCCATAAATGTAAACAATCACTAAAACTGCTACAATAGATAAAAAAATAACAAATAAAAATGTACCCCACCTAGTTAATATTTCCCGTAATTTTAACAATGACATCCAAGATCTCCTTTATCCCATCTGTATCATTAAACGAGACTACTGATTGGCTATCCAAGTAAAAATAAATGTTATTGCTTTTTAATGTAAGATTGGTTATTAAATTTGAATCATAAAAATTTCTAATTTCGCTCCTACCTATTTCTTCATTGTTTATTTCCCAAAAAATATTTTCATTATAAGTCGTAGATGGTTTTTTAACATGGTAGTTTATTATTTTGAACAACGTCTTTTTTTCATCTAATCGACCGTTAATAAAAATATTAAACAGATTTAGTTTTTTGAAAGAAACTTGTGAGATGTCTATTAACTTTTTTATTATGAATACCATCTTACTTTCTGAATTTAAAAAGAAACATATTATGTTACTTGGTCCCAATAATAAAAAGCTAACCGTTTTTTGTTCTCTACCTACAATTTTGTCCCTCACCCTAATATGATCAATCCACGTATATGTTACTTTAGTGTAATCTGAACAATCTTCTTCAATCTGAAATTTATCAAACAAAGAAGTATTTATCTTTATACTATTTTTTATTCTATTGATATCATCTACATTATAGAACACACAATTTCGCTCTAGATCAAACATATTAATCCCCCCTTTCCGTATTCTTGGTAAAGAAATATATCTAATATACTCTGGTTACAAATTAAAACTTTTTAATATCACTAAGACTTTTTATTTCAGCCTTATACCCAGTCGAGTGTAAGATGGTTTCATTTGCACTAACAATGCTTTGCAATACTTCTTTGATTTCTTGATCTTCATTGTCTAATTTGTTTAGCAATTTTGCTACTGATTCAATAGTAATGATTACACTATTTTCAATAACCTCAGTATAGACCTGGTCTTTTTTGGCAAACCGTTCATAAATTGAGTTTAACAATTTCTTAATTCTTAGAAGGTCACCAATCCCTTGTTCGCACATTTTAATATATTCTTCTTGAATAATTTCCATTACCCTATTTTTTAGTTGCTCATTGGTTGTATCAACAATAACTATCTTCAGATAATCTAAATCTTTTCCTTTTAGTGAAAATTGAACTGCAAACGAATTTCCATTAAATGAGGCCTTAAGCTTAAATTGAATGATATCTTTACCTAAAGTAATATATTCACATGCCAAATAAGATGTAAGTAATTGATTTCCATTCATTGTTACATCTTTAACGTCATCTTTTTCACTTCCAACTTTGAATTTTATTTCCTCAAATCTAGCATCTATACCTTGGTCTTTTAATCGGTTATAGACCAAGTCTAAGAGAATTGTAGTTTTATAACTAGCATTCTCAGAGTGTGTATATGAATTTGATTTACTAATTCTATATGTTGATAAGGGCCATCTGCAAACATATTTCAAATAATTAAGAACCATATCATGGATAGCATCGCTTCCTGCATTAATTGATACAACTTTAGTACTTAAATTAATTACCACGTTGGCGGTATCAATCGCTGTTAAGCTATCCAAATCCTTAATTCCAGTTTTCCAACTCCCCTCAAATTCTTTTATACGAAATTTTAGAGAGAATGTACTAGTTTCAAAATTTGTAACCTTAACAGTCACAGTGTTCCTTCCAGTAAATGGGTGATCCAGTTTCTCATATTCTGTCTTTAATGTTGTTAAATCCTTTCCATATAGAAAATCAGTATTTTCCAATTTGTGGGTATAAGCAGGCAATCCGATCACTTTTTTCATTACAGCCATTTCTACAAAATCTTTAATTTCTTCTGGCCTTATGAACTGTTCAAGTAATAAAAATTCCTGCATTAAATCCTTTTTCTTTATTTTCTTTCCTGCATCCCAAGTTGGGCTGTATTTGCTAATTAGCTCCTTAACATCTTCGGTCTTTAGTCTTGTATATAACTTTTCCAAAACACCTTTAACGTACATATTTTTGTTCCTCCAATTCCAAGTCCCCTTTTGATATATGAAAAACAGTTCAATTCTCACATCTATTTTATATCCATTTTCCATAAAGGGGTACTTTTTCCTATAGTATCTCTTTCAAAATTGTAGTGAACTTTTTCTAATAAATCAAATTCAAACCGTTGCCGCTACTTGTGATACGGTTCCCCCCGACTAATCCGAAACCCCCGATAAACCTGCTCCAACAACACCAACCGCACCAACTGATGCGGAAACGTCATCTTCGAAAAAGACAACAGCGCATCCGCCCGCTTCAGCACCGTGTCTGCCAGCCCGAGCGATCCGCCGATTACGAACGCCACCTGGCTGCGCCCGTGCAGCGCCAGCCTGTCCAGCTCCGCCGACAGCTTTTCCGACGACCACATCTGCCCCTCGATCGCAAGTGCGATCACATACTGGTCCTGTTTGATCTGCGCGAGGATGCGCTCGCCTTCCTTGCGCTTTACCTGCTCCATTTCGGCCGCGCTCATTTCTTCCGGGGCTTTTTCGTCGTTGACCTCGATTACTTGCAGTTTGCAGTAGGCAGACAGGCGCTTGCTGTACTCGTCGATGCCCTCGCGCAAATACTTTTCTTTCAGCTTGCCTACGGTGATAATCGAAATTTGCACGTTCGTCTACATTCCTTTCTCTTTCAAAAGCGCAATCTGGCCTGGCTCGCCGCATACCCGGCAGCGCTTGTCGGCTGCGCTGTCGTCGATCGCCTGTGCCGGATACGTGTCCGGTGCCGTCTCGAAGTCGTTCACGTAGTCATCCAGTTCCTGCTCCAGATGCTCCATGCAGGAAAAACGCACCGGATATCCCGCTTGCAGCTCCACTTCCTTGCCCTCTATGCGAATGCTTTCCATCATCTTGTCCATCTCCATTGCCTCTTTTCCGCGCATTTTCATGTCGCTTCTTATTCTACCCCAGAACGACAGCAAAACAAATCCATGACGTGCTGATTTGCTGCTCCGAACTAAGCTAAGCTGACACTTCACCCCAGTTTCCACACAAAAAAAGAAAGCGCCGATCTCAGCTCGACGCTCTACAAAGAAGGGATCTATTTTACAAATAGATAGAGGGGGGAACTACTTATATGCAAACGGGACAAAATCGTCCCGGAATTGCTGTCAGTTGTTGCTGGCGAGACGCTCCGGTTTGGCAACAGGCTTCCAGAAGACTTCTGGATTCCGTCTTTCACCAGCCACCAGAGCGCCGCCAAGCTCGATCTTTACTCACGGAGCGGACTTGCATTCACAGCCCTTATTCATGCTACATGCCATGCCATGCCATGTCCGCATCTCCATCTATGGAAACTCTATGAAAGGAAGCGCAACGCCATAGCAACAACGCAACGCTTGCCATCCATAAGCTTAATCGACCACAAAAGCCTTACTGTTGTTACTCACAATATCACGTCAACTCATCACTGCGGTGTTTTCGTCAGCTTGACAGTAGCCGTCTTCTTGAAGCCGTCACGGTAGTACGTAATCACAACCGTGTCGCCCGGCTTTTTGTTCAAGGTCAGGAACTTGCGCAGTTGAGCGCCGTTGGCAATGTCCTTGTTGTCCATTTTGACGATGACGTCGTATTGTCTCAGGCCGACTTCGCCCGCTGGGGAGAATTTGCCGACTTCGCCTTGGATGACGACCCCTGCTTTTACTTCATCCGGCAGGTTCAAGGTTTCTTTCCAATGCACGCGCGGCACGTTGGTCAGGTCGAATGGCTGTACGCCGAGGTAAGCGCGTTCCAGCTTGCCTTTTTCCATCAACTCGCTGACGATGACTTTCACGTCATTGATCGGCAGGGCAAAACCAAGACCTTCTACACCGGCTTTGGAGATTTTCAGCGTATTGATCCCGATGACCTGTCCTTGAATGTTGACGAGTGCGCCACCGCTGTTGCCCGGGTTGATCGCTGCGTCCGTTTGCAAAACATCCAGCTCCCAGTCGTCCTGGCCGTCTTCGTTAAAGTCCATCGGCATGGAGCGCTCCAGAGAACTGATGATGCCCTGTGTCACCGTGCGGGAAAACTTCATGCCCAGAGGGTTCCCGATGGCGATCGCCGGCTCGCCTACTTGCAGCGTGGAGGAGTCCCCCAGCTCGGCAACGGCGGTTACCTTGGAGCCGTCGATTTCCAGGACGGCGAGGTCGGCGTACGGGTCAGCACCCAAAACCTTCGCGTCCACCTTTTCCCCTGTCGGCAAGGCGATTTCCAGCTTCTGCGCCTGGTCGATGACGTGGTAGTTGGTGATGATGTGGGCTTTGCCGCCCTTTTTCTCGAAAATGACGCCAGAACCTTCACCCTGCTCGACATCTTGCGTATTGCTGAACCAATTGCTGCGGGCACGGCCGATATTGATGACGCCGACAACCGCGTTCTCCACTTTTTTCACTGCGTTTACTGTACCGGTTTCTACCTTTACAGATACAGGCGTGGCAAACAGGTTGGCCGCGGGATTGCTCATGACGTTTGACGCTCCTGGCTTGACCATATTGATATATCCGGAGTTGGAGAGAGTCGGCAGCATGAGCAGGACGACCATTCCCCCAATCACCGCCGACGTTACGGACGTCAAGACAGTGCGACCGATAGAACCGCTTCGTTTTTTCCGCTCCACGTGAGTCAAATCATCGTAAAACCCCATGATTCACACTCTCCTTCTTCCTCTACTAATACTAGGGTTACAGGTTTTTCATTCTCCTATACCCCTGTGTCAGCCGATTGCATGTATGAGTTCGTTGCTGTCTGTTCCTTTTGACACCTTTAGTATACGTCCTGGTTTCGGCAAAATCGCGTGAGAAATATGGAAAGGTTGTGGAATGAAAAAAGCAAAAAGCCCTCGGAATATTTCACCGAGAGCGCGGATATGATAGATTAAAAGCTTTTTCTGACACCAGCTAAAAGAAAGGGTTGATAGAGTATGAAAGAAGTACAGCTCATCGCCAAGCTCGCCGATCTGCAGGAAACGGATTACCACAATACGCTTGTCCTGCATGCCCTGATCGACCTCCTCGTTGCAAAAGGACTGCTGACGCATGACGAGCTGACAGCCAAAGTAAAGGAGCTCGACAGCCAGCTCAGCTTTCAGCTCGATACGATGGTCAAGCTCTCCGATGCGATCAGCAGCCGCCAGACCCGGATCGAACCGCTCCTATAGCTCTTCCAGCTTGGTCGGGCGGTCCGGGTAGGTATCGCGCAAATGCACGTCATCCCCGACGGTCAGCCCCTTTTCTTCCAAAATGTTTTTCACCGTCAGTCGGGCCAGGTCGATCATGTTGTTTTCCTTGCTCAAATGGGCCAAATACACGCGCTCTGCTCCGCCCGTCAAACACTCGGTCAAAGCGTCGCCTGCCGCCTCGTTCGACAAGTGGCCCACGTCGCTTAAAATGCGCCGTTTAATGCTCCACGGATACTGCGACATACGCAGCAGCTCGACATCGTGATTGGACTCGAATACATACGCGTCCGCACCGCGAATCGTCTCCTTGATCCGGTCGCTGACATAGCCCAGGTCTGTTGCCACACTGAGCTTTTTCTTGCCGTGATAAAAGCAAAAGCCCATAGGTTCCGCCGCATCGTGCGAGATGCCGAACGACTCGATGCCCAAGTCCTCCAGCTCCCGCTTCTCCCCTACGGCAAACAGGCGCTTTTGCTCTTCCTTGATCGCGCCAATCTGTCCGTTCAGCTCCGCCCACGTTTTTTCATTGGCGTAAATCGGCAAATCGTATCGCCGCGCCATGACGCCGACCCCTTTGATATGGTCGACGTGCTCGTGGGTAACGAGGATCGCGCTCAAATCGGCAGGATTGACGCCGATTGTTTGCAGCGCCGCCTCTGCCTGCTTGCCTGTAATCCCCACATCGATCAGCACGGAAACACGGTCTGTCGCCACGTAGATGGCATTGCCTGTGCTCCCGCTTGCCAACACACTAAATCTCACCGAACATCCCTCTTCCCGTCGCTTTCCCTGGCTGTCTATTTGTTCATCGCTGCGTGACCATCGCCCGCTCCAAAGCCCCGGTGAACGCGTTGACAAAATGCTGCTTGCCATCGTGGACGACCCGCCATACCGGAGCCAGCGCCTGAATATCCGCATCGTATGAACCGTAATAGCCCAGGCTTACATTCTCAATCCGTTCACCCGGCTGGATAATTTGCTTCTCGACCAGCGAGAGCAGCGCCTTGTAGCCGGAGATGACCTGCCGCCCGCCTTTTTGTTCCCGCACGTGGAAAAACGTTTGCCGATAGCCCAAAATCGCTCCGTTTTCCAAATACACTTCCAAAGGGGCGACGAAGATCGGCATTTTTTCGTGAACCTGCCAGTACAGCAGCCGTGATTGATTCGACTGGTACGAATCCGGCCCGTACTGCTCGGCGTACATCAGCCTTGGCCCGATCTGACGCAGCAGCTCATTCGGCGTCAGTTGGCCGCGAATCTGAATCGGCGGATCCAGCCTTGCCGCAAGCGACATTTTCTCCACCGTAGCCTGAATGCCAGGCAGCTCAAGCAAGTTAATCGGACTGATTCCGACGTATTCCGCATCGAGATAAGCCATCTCCGGAGTTTCTTGCGGAACCTCTGTGTCCAGGGCAATATTTTGCTGATTCAGATACAGCTCCATATTCCACTTTTCTCCCTGCGCCACTTCCTTGTCATTCCAGAGGCTGATGCGCGTCACGTACACCTGATAGAAAAGAAACAGATCGAGCAGAAGAAAGGCCCAGATCAGAATGGTCTTCGTTCTACTCCAATCCATGCGCCCCTCCTCCTCCCTGCTTCACTCGCGCGAGAATGTACAGATTCCCCTGATTCGCCAGCTCGACGATCCAGGTCGGAACCAGATCGACGTATCCGTCTCCTATGACCGTTTGATAGGCGAGGTAGGCATTTGTGATTTGTTCCGTATCGGCCAGCTTTTTGTCCCGGATCAGCTTGTACAGCTCCGGCCCCGACATGATCGTCTGCTCGTTGTTGCCGATGTATTTATCCAGATCGAGCAGGGAACGGCTCATCGTTACAACCTGTCCCGCTTCCGATGTAATCTGGATCGTATCAATCTGGATCGGCTCACTTGTGCTCACCAGAGGATACGCCCCGACATACTGGCGGAAGGTGATTAAATCTTTTTCATTGTAGCTTTTCTTGATTCGTTCAAAATGAAAATCGTCCAGCCAACCGAGATGCTTGTTGATAAACGTAACCGCACTCTGGACTTTTTCCTCGTCAGACAGCTCCTGCGCCCGCTGCTGGTAAGCCGGGTCTGTGAAGGTGATCGCCTGCTGCTCTGCCCTCAACTGGATGGATCTGCTGCCGTCTGTGAAAATGACTGTTTTGTCCCGCTCCATGATTTGTCTGACCAGCGACTGGTCGATAAAATACGCCTCCATCAGCCGCTCGTTGGTGACAGGCACATAGCTGTAGCGGAACTGCTGCATCCGCATCTGGTTTTTCGGCAAGTAATACATGCTCCAGATCGGCGTCGGGCCTTCGAGTACCGAATAAGTCCGCTCCGGCCTGACGACCTTCATGATTTGCTCCGGCATAGAACTGCCGGAAGCCAAGTACGACTCCCGCAAATCTTTTGGGCTGATCGAAGTACGCGAACGCATCATGCGACCTTCCTCTGTCGAGAGAAACAGCGCATAGACGACGTCCTCGTCTTTTTCGTAGTACAGCCACAAGCGGTCAATGCCCTTGATGCCGCTGTCATACTCGTCGCGAAACGTGACCAGTCGCGATACGATCGACAGCGGTACTGTACTGCGAAACCGGACCTCCAGCCCCAACTTTTCCCGGGCAATTTCCCCCCACTTTTCATTGGACAGCGCAAACGGGGAGAAATCGAGGAAAATCCATTTCGACATCTCGCTTACGATCAGGCTGTAAGGCGCATCTGTCGCTACTGCACGCGTATGGCGCTCTTCCCCGTAATGAAACACGACCGACTCCGGGGTCACCAATTGCTCCAGCGTCTTTTCCTTAACCGGTTTGGACTCTGTGTATTGTGCGGGCTCGATGAACTGCAAATTGGGCTGGTTCGACCACAGCATAGCTGTCAGGCAAAAGCTGGCCACGACCAGCAGGATCAGCAAGACGGTCTTGGCAGGCTCCAGCATCCGCTTCATCCCGCATTACCTCCTTGGGCAAATGGGACCCAGAACGTCACCGTCGTCCCCACGTTCCATTCGCTGGTAATCTCGATATCTGCGCCGTGAGCCTGAACCAGTTCGCGGGCGATAGCCAGTCCCAAACCTGTGCCGCCTTGTCCACGCGAGCGCGCTTTGTCTACCCGGTAAAACCGTTCAAAAATTCGCTTCAAATCACGGGCCGGTATCCCGATCCCTGTATCGCTAATCGAGATTTGCACCCGCTTCTGACTGCGGTTTTCTTTGGCGGACAGCACGACCGTGCCGCCTTGGGACGTATATTTGATCGCATTGGACAGCAAATTGTCCAGCACCTGGTTGATCGCATCCAAATCAATGTACACAGGCGGCAACTTGTTTGGCACATCAACAGTAAGCTGTACCTCCTGCTGCTCGCTGAACATGGAAAAGCGATCGGCCGCATAGCGCAAAAGCCGGCTGATGTCCGCCTCCTTGCAGTGCAGACGCACGCCCTGCGAATCGAAGCGGCTAAGCTGCAGCAAGTCATTGACCAGGCGAATCATCCGCTCTGTCTCGGACATGGTCACCTTCAAAAAGCGATTGGACAGCTCCGGCTCATCTACTGCACCGTCCAGCAAGGCTTCCACGTAGCTTTTGATCGTCGTCAGCGGAGTGCGCAGCTCATGCGAGACATTGGCGACAAACTCCCTGCGCTGCTGCTCCAGTCGCTGCTGCTCGGTTACATCCGCGACTACCGCGATGATCCCGCCCTTTTTTCCGCTGTCGTGCTGCAAAGGCGTAAACGTCACGCGCAAAATGACTTCTTCCTGATTCGGGAGGCGCATTTCAATAAACAGCGGCTCCTCCTGCGCGTACAAAGACATCTCTTCTTCGGGAGGCAGGCTGAGCAGATCGGCCAGCGTCCTTTTTTTTCGCAAAACATCTGCCATGCGCACTTGCAGCATCTCTTCCGCTGCGCGGTTGAACAAAATAATCTGCCCGTTGCGATTGGCCGCGATCACGCCGTCCGTCATGTTGCTCAAAATACCCGCGAGCTTTTCCCGTTCTTCCTCCTGCTGCAAAATCGCTTCCTGCAGCCGCAGCGTCATGTGGTTAAAGGCCATTCCCAGTTGGCCGATCTCGTCGTCGCTGTACACCCGCACGCTGCTGTTGAAATCGCCGTCGGCAACGAGCCTTGCCTGTTTGGTCATTTCCTTGATCGGCTTGGTAATCGTTCGCGCGAGCACGACCCCCAGGCCCGCCGTAATGACGAGCGCAAACATCGTGCCCGTCGCCAAAATCCCGTTCATTTTACGAATCGTCGTGTAGGTGCCTTCCATCGAAGCCATCATGTAGACTGCGCCATAGACGATCTGGTCGCCTTTTACGGGCAGCACCAGCACCTTTACCCTTGCTCCGGTGCGCGGGTCAATCCGCATCGACTCACTGCGCGTTCCGAGCAAAGCTACTGTGACCTCCGGCTGCGAGGTGCGCTGACCAATCGTGCTCTTGTCCTCTGTCGTGCTGACCACTGTTCCGGTCTGGTCGATGACCTGCACATTGGCGCCGTTTATTTTCACCAGGTTGTTAATGAGGTTGTCGATGTCCTGGCGGTTTTGCTCCGCGCTCGGCTCCTTCCCGTCGCGCGGCCGCAGATCGCTCTCCAGCAAACTCGCCAAAAGGCTCGCCTGGGCATTGAGCGCCTCTGAAAAGTTATTGATGTAATAGCTCTCCACTTCCCTGGCAAAATAAGCGCCGATGAACTGCATGGCGAGCAGAATCAGCAGCATGTAGATGACGACCATTTTCCACTGGATCGTTTTGAACAGCCGCCTCATCATCCAGGCGTGCCTCCCACCCCGGGATTGCGCATGGTGTAGCCTAATCCGCGCCGCGTAATAATGTACTTCGGCTGGCTCGGGTCGTCCTCGATCTTTTCGCGCAAGCGGCGGATCGTGACGTCCACCGTCCGTACATCGCCAAAATAGTCGAAGCCCCACACCGACTGAAGCAAGTGCTCCCGCGTCAAAACTTGTCCCTGATGACGGGCCAAGTACATCAGCAGCTCAAACTCGCGGTGCGTCAGATCCAGCGGTTCTCCCGCCTTCTCCACCGTGTACGAGTTCAAATCAATTTCCAGCTCGTGCACACGCAGCAGATGCTGGCTGTCTTTTTCCTCGGCTCTTGGGCGGTGGCGGCGCAAATGCGCTTTGACCCGCGCCACCAGCTCACGGGTACTGAAAGGCTTGGTCACGTAATCATCCGCTCCCAGCTCCAGCCCCAGCACTTTATCCAGCTCCGAGTCCTTTGCCGTCAGCATGATGATCGGCACGTCGTGCGTTTGCCGGACAGCCCGACAGACGTCCATTCCGTCCCTGCCCGGCAGCATGACATCGAGCAAAATCAAATCCGGCCGCTCATCCTGAACGACAACAAGCGCTTCGTCGCCATCGTAGGCGCACACGACCTGATACCCTTCTTTTTCAAACGTGAACTTCAATATATCTGCAATCGGCTTTTCATCGTCTACCACGAGGAGTTTTGCCATCCCGCTCCCTCCTTTTCTCTATAAGGATTCCACTTCGAACATCGCTATTCCTCTACAATACACCATGTCCACCCGGCATAGAAGCCCCTGCCAGCCACTCCCTGCCTTTCGCATCGTCAAAGTGCCGACATAGCAAAAAGGGCTCCTCCAAAGAGTCGCCCTTTTCTATCCAAAAATTACATGTCTATTTTAAGAAACGCATCGGGTTCTGAACTCGTCCATTTTGATGAACCTCAAAATGGAGATGGACACCGGTAGAGTCTCCGGTCGAACCTTTTACGCCAATTTTCTTCCCTTGTTCAACTACATCGCCGACCTTCACGCTGATCGTGCTCAAGTGGCCATACAGCGTTTCCATCCCGTTTCCATGGTCGATGATGATCGCTTTTCCGTAATCGCCGTCCCAGCCCGCGAATTTGACGCGGCCGTTGTCTGCCGCCATGACAGACCCTGATCCGGCAATGTCGATTCCTTTGTGCAGTCGGCCCCAGCGAGAGCCGAATCCGCTGCTGATATATCCGCTTGCAGGCCAGCTCAGACGGCCTGTCCCACGCGAAGGAATAACCTTTGTTCCGCGCTCCATGATTTTTGCGACTGGCTGTGCAATGACTTCTTGTTTGACAACCTTGCGCTCGACAACTTGTCCATTTTCTTTCACGACTTCATACTGAACGAGCTTCGTACCGTTTTTGCCTTCTTGAACAACTTTTGTTTCCCCTTTGGGAAGCTTGTCATTGTTGTTGATCTGGGTAGGGAATGCAATGACTTCTTGCTGCGAAACGTCTTCCTTCACCCGTACCGTAACCAACGGGCGAATCGCTGTGACGTTGATTTCCTGTCCTAGCTGCAAAAGCGTGTTTTCCGTAATGCCAGGGTTATTGGCATAAATGTCTTTTGTGGTAATTCCGTACTTTTTGGCAATACAGCCGATGCAATCGCCCTCAACTACCGTGTGCTTCAGTTCCTTGAAGGTGCCCTTGACCAAAAGCTCTTCGACTTTTTCGGCAGGCAAAATTTGAGCTGCAGGTACTGTTTCCGTCTGCAACTCTACGTTTTCTTTGAAAGTCACTTCTTTTATCGGGGTTGCCTTCATCTCCGCCATGGACGCCGCCGCTACTGCGGCTTTTTTGCCAGTGAGAATAGGCACGCCGGAATATTTTTGCTTCACTTCGGCCAGCACTTCTTCAGCCGATTGCTGATCGGGCAAGTAGCCAACCACTTTGCCGTCGATCACCAGCTTCACTGCCTGAACCTTGATGTCTGCCACGGAAGCCAGCGCTTTGACTGCGGCATCGTTGTCAAAAGGAGCCTTGAACTGGCGCTCTTCCTTGAAGGTGATGTAATCCGCCAGCGTCAGATTCAGCCCTTTTTTGGCTTTTTCTTCTGCCAGCTTTGCTGCCGTCCAATCCTGAATGACCTTAGGATCGTTCACCACACCGATTTCCTGTCCGTTTACGATGACGTGATAGACCGATGTGACATTGCTCGTATAGTAATATTGCGCCGAAGCTCCGGCGGCCACCGTCACCAGCAATCCCGCTGCGATGGAAACCGTTTGCTTTTTATGTCCCTGGATGTACGAGCTTGTACGTTTCATTGCACGTTTCGCCAGATCGCTGCAATCCCGAACGATGCGTTCGGACCGTTCCTGCAGCTTGGCCTTCCACTCAGACCATTGCATAACTTGTCCCTCCTGAAAACAGATACAGCTATCTCGTTCCATTTCCTGAAAATTTTAAATATACCGACTAGGTCATATATCCCAATGTTTAGTTACCAATTATCTGCCAAAATGCCTAAAGAAACCAACTATGTCGACTTTACCATAAATTTCACGACAACATCAAGTGTAAATTGCTGTCGAATAAAAAATATGACGAAGCGTCACCATATGGACATACAATTGGGGGTTTTTTTCATTACTGGGAGGCTGATTACGTGAAAGAACGCAACATTTTGGCTGGATTCCATACCGAGGATGAGGCGAAACAGGCAGAAAATGCGCTTCGACAAGCCGGCTTTACGACCATTCAAATCGACAAAATCGGCCAATTTCCAGGGGACGGATTAGAACAGATCACCACCCCGCTCTCCGGCGATTTTCCGGGGGTAGGGGTGCTGACACTGGCTGGCGATTTTCCAAGCGGACCGGATGCACGCATCCTGGCAGCGGCGAATCCGGATGCCAGCGGGCTGTCCGATCGCGGTGACGATAATCTGACCCGTACGGTGCTGCTGACTGCAGTCGTTGCGGAAGAACGGGGGGACGAAGCGATCGCCATCATCCGCTCTCATAGCGGCCTGATCTGAAATGTGAAACACAATAAACAGCCATCTTTCCCTTTTTGGAGGAAAGATGGCTTATTTCGTCTCAGGCATCCAGGCTTACACCTCTTGCATTGATGTCACGTCTTTCAGGGCGAGTCTGCGAATCGTCGTTTTCTCTGCGTCGTTTTGCTGCTTGTAAGTGGTGATGAAGCAAAGGTAACCGTTGTTGAAATGAGTCATGGTCCCCTTGATAACGACGCCGTTAATCATTTTCACCTGTACGTTTTTCCCCAGCAGCTTCTTGGCTTTTTGGTCAAACCCCATCATCACGATCACCTCTCCATTTCTCCTTATGTCTAACCTTATGCCCAGAGGGTGCCGTTTCTTGTCTGTCCGTAAAAAAAGGAAAAGCTGCCGAATTATCGACAGCTTTTTTCATACGGCTTGCCCATGAAAATGGTCAGGCCGACTTTTCTGCTACGACGTTGGAACTAGGCTTATCCCCAGATGCCGCGCACAACAACGGTTTGCTCGCGATCTGGCCCTACGGAGAAGATCGACATTGGGATACCTGTCAGTTGTGTGATGCGCTCGATGTAGTGGCGAGCGTTTTCTGGCAGGTCGTTCAGATTGCGAACACCGGTGATGTCCTCGGTCCAGCCTGGCAGTTCTTCGTAAACAGGCTCGCATTTTGCCAGCAGGTTGAGGTTTGCCGGGAACGATTCAATGATTTCGCCATTGTATTTATACGCTGTGCAAATGCGCAGAGTCTCAACACCAGAGAGCGTATCCAGCTTGGTGATAGCCAGACCAGTGATACCGCTCACGCGACGGGCATGACGAACGACTACGCTGTCAAACCAGCCTACGCGGCGGGCACGGCCGGTTGTCGTACCGTACTCGAAGCCAACCTCGCGGATGTGATCGCCAGTAGCGTCAGTCAGCTCAGTCAGGAACGGACCGTCACCTACGCGAGTGGTGTACGCCTTCGCTACACCGATTACTTGATTGATTTTGGTTGGTCCCACGCCGGAACCGATAGTCACGCCACCCGCAATCGGGTTGGAGGAGGTGACATAAGGATACGTCCCTTGGTCGATGTCGAGCAGTACGCCTTGGGCCCCTTCAAAAAGAACACGGTTTCCGTTGTCAATCGCATCGTTGAGCACAACAGATGTGTCGGTTACGTATGGACGAATGATTTCTGCCAGAGCGAGGTACTCATCCAGTACTTCTTGCAGGTCAAAGCCAGTCGTATTGTACATTTTCTCCAGCAGCATGTTTTTCTCTGCCAGGTTGCGTTCCAGCTTGCGGGCAAACTCATCGCGATCCAATAGATCGGCAATGCGGATGCCGATGCGAGCTGCTTTGTCCATGTATGCCGGGCCGATCCCTTTGCGGGTCGTACCGATTTTATTTGCACCGCGGCTGTCTTCTTCCACGCCATCCAGCTTGATGTGGTACGGCATGATGACATGCGCGCGATCGCTGATTTTCAGATTGCTAGTGGAAAAACCGAAGCTGTGAATGTACTCCAGCTCTTTTACCAATGCCTTCGGATCGATTACCATACCGTTTCCGATTACGCAGGTCTTGTCAGTATAGAAAATTCCGGATGGAATCAGGTGCAGCTTATATTTGTTACCATCAAAAATAATGGTATGGCCGGCGTTGTTACCCCCTTGGTAACGTGCCACTACCTCTGCGCTTTCAGCCAAATAGTCTGTAATTTTACCTTTACCTTCATCGCCCCACTGGGTTCCGACGACAACGACTGTTGACATCGAAAAACACCTCCTGATATCATCATGTCCTTTTGGGCCTGAAACAATCTAAGTGTACTAAACCATTTCTTGCATGTCAACGGAAAATACGAACATTTAAATAGTGCAAAGATTATATGTTCGGCAATTCAAGCAAGAAAAAAAAGCCGGAATTGCTCCGGCTTTTTCTCCATTTGCTCTATTATCCAGCCTGATTTCGAAAGCGCTGATCCAAGCTTACGAATTTGTTAAATTCTTTGAGGAATGCCAGCTCTACCGTCCCGGTCGGGCCGTTTCGCTGTTTGGCGATGATGACCTCGATGACGTTTTTGTTTTCCGTTTCCTTGTCGTAGTAGTCATCACGGTACAGGAACGCAACGATATCGGCGTCCTGCTCGATCGAACCGGACTCGCGGATGTCGGACATCATCGGGCGCTTGTCCTGCCGCTGCTCTACGCCACGGCTCAACTGGGACAAAGCGATTACGGGAACATTCAGCTCACGGGCGATTCCTTTGAGCGTACGGGAGATTTCCGATACTTCCTGCTGGCGGTTGTCTCCCTTGCCGCGGCCGTGAATCAATTGCAGGTAGTCGATGAGAATCATGCCCAGGCCGCGTTCAGCCTGCAATCTGCGGCATTTTGCGCGAATGTCCTGCACGGTTACGCCTGGCGTATCATCAATAAAAATCGGTGCCTTCGCCAACGTACCAATCGCCATCGTCAGCTTCTGCCAGTCGTCTTCCTCCAGCGTACCGGAACGCATCCGCGAGGCGTCCAGATTGCCCTCGGCACAGATCATACGCTGTACCAACTGGGAAGCGCCCATCTCCAGAGAGAAGATGGCGACAGTCTCTCCAGCTCGTGCAGCGACGTTTTGCGCGACATTCAAGGCAAAAGCCGTCTTCCCGACAGAGGGACGGGCTGCCAGAATGATGAGGTCACTGCGCTGAAATCCGGCGGTCATTTTATCCAAATCGGTATATCCGGAAGGAATCCCGGTAATGTCTCCACGCCGTTGACTCAAAAACTCGATCCGTTCATACGTTTCCAGAAGCGCGTCTCGGATTGGCGTAAAACCGCCGCTGTTGCGGTTTTGCCCGATCTCCATGATGTACTTCTCGGCATCCGCAATGATCTCCGTTACGTCGTCCTCGCGGGAGTAACCGTCGTTCGCAATTTTTGTTGCCGTATGAATCAAGCGCCGTAGCAGCGCTTTTTCTTCTACAATTTTGGCGTAGTATTCGATATTGGCCGCGGTCGGAACCGAGCTGGCGATTTCGGTCAAATACGTGACGCCGCCGACTTCGTCTAACAGCTTGTGGTCCTGCAGCTCAGCGGTTACGGTAACCAGATCGACTGGCTCGCCCTTTTCGTACAGGTCCACCATGGTTTGAAAGATGCGCTGATGCGCTGTCTTGTAAAAATCCTCCGGACGGAGAATCTCAATGGCCGTGATTAAAGCTTCCTTAGACAAGAACACGGCACCCAGCACTGATTGTTCCGCTTCCTTGTTCTGCGGCGGCACACGATCCAAAAACAGGTCGCTCACGTCACACCCTCCAGGATTGCGTCATTATTCTTCTACCACGTGAACTTTGAGTGTCGCAGTTACTTCGTTGTGCAGCTTGACTTTGATTTGCGTTACGCCAAGCGCGCGGATGGCGTCCATCTCCAGCTTGCGTTTGTCCAGCTTGATTTTGAACTGCTCTTCCAGCGCTTGTGCCACTTGTTTGCTCGAAATTGCGCCAAACAGTCGTCCGCCCTCGCCGGCTTTTCCTGTTACTTTTACTGTCAGCTCGCTCAGCTTCGCGCCCAGCGCTTGTGCTTCCAGCTTTTCCTGCTCCTTGCGCTTCTCTTCGCTGCGCTTTTGCGCATCCAGCGTTTTTATGTTGCTATCTGTAGCTTCCTTCGCCAGCTTGCGCGGCAGCAGGAAGTTGCGTACGTAGCCTTCAGACAGGTCTTTGATTTCGCCTTTTTTGCCTTGGCCTTTTACATCTTGAAGAAAAATGACTTTCATCATCGTTTCCCCCTTTTCAAATTGGCCTACACGACCGAATCAATCGCTTCTTTCAAACGTCGAGTCGCTTCCTTCACGGAAATGCCCTGAATTTGCGTGGCGGCTCCTGTCAGGTGTCCGCCACCGCCCAAGAGCTCCATGATCGCTTGCACGTTGATGTCGCCCAAAGAGCGTCCGCTAATCAGGATCGTATCGTCTCCCCGCTCGGCAATGACAAAAGATGCCTGGATGCCCGAGAGCGTAAGCAACTGCTCGGCCGCCTGGGCCACCTGGACTTGCGTGTAGTTCTCGGTAGGATCCCCAATGGCAATCGCCATATTATCTCTGTACGTTTCCGTGTTCATAATGATGCGTGCCCGCTTCACATACTGCGTCAAATCTTCCTTCAGCAAACGTTGAACAGCAGCCGTATCGGCCCCGTTGCGCCGCAGGAAGGACGCCGCTTCAAACGTGCGCGAGCCTGTACGGAACGCAAAGCTTTTCGTGTCTACCACAATCCCTGCCAACAGTGCGGTGGCAATCAGATTGTCGATATTCAAGCGCTCGCTCTGATATTGCAAAAGCTCTGTGACCAGCTCAGATGTCGAAGACGCATACGGTTCGAGGTACAACAGAACCGGCTCGATAAACTCTTCGGAGCGTCGATGGTGGTCAATGACGACGATCCGGCTTGTCTCACCGAGCAACTTCGGCTCAATGACCAGCGAAGGACGGTGCGTATCGACAACCACGAGCAACGTGCGGCCCGTCACCAGTCTGATCGCCTGCTCCGGCGTAATAAATGTTTCAGCCAATTCCTCATTGGCGTAAATCTCCCGCATCAAGCGTTCGACAGAGTTGTTGCCTTCATCCATGACGATATAGGCTGCCTTGTTGTGCAACTGCACGGCCTTCAATACACCAAGCGAAGCACCGATGGAGTCCATATCTGGCTGTTTGTGGCCCATTACGATCACATGCTCAGCCTCGTGGATCAAATCACGCAGCGCATGGGCGATCACCCGTGCCCGAACGCGCGTCCGTTTTTCTACCGCATTTGATTTGCCACCGTAGAAGGTGAGCTTGTTACCGATCTTGATCGCGCACTGGTCGCCACCGCGGCCCAGCGCAATGTCCAAGCTCGATTGGGCCATTTGCCCCAGCTCGATGTACGTCGTCGCCGCTGCCCCAACCCCGATACTGAGCGTAATCGGAATTTTGTTGTCAGCCGTCATTTCCCGAACCACATCGAGAATGTCAAAACGCGTTTCTTCCAATTTATCAAGGGCTTCCCGTTCCATCAGCGCCAAAAATTTGTCAGCCGTGATTCGGCGAAGGTATATGCCATGTTTGTTGGCCCACTCTGTAATCACACCAGCCACGCTTGTCGACAAAAGCGTACGGCTCTGATCGTCCATGACTTGTCCAACCTCGTCCAGGTTGTCGAGGTGAATAATGGCGAGAGCAGCCTTTTCGCGATGGTAACGCGTCGTCAATTCTTTGAAGTCCGTAATGTCCTTGAAATACAAAAGACGCTCATCGGACCGAACCATGACTTCGTAAACCCGCTCATTGTAAGTAAATTCGAGCCGTTTTTGTTCCGGCTTCCACACGAGTTGGGGGAATACCTCTTGAAGGCTCTTCCCGATCATCGACTCATCCCCGGACATATGTGTCATGAACGGGTTGACCCACTCGATTGCCTTTTCCTCGTTGTATAAGAGAATTCCGATCGGCAGCTCCTGAATAACGCCTTCTCCGGCTTTTTTCACGCGGTGAGTGACTGTCGCCAAATACAGGCGCAAGTCCCGCTGAAATCCTTTTTCTGCTTGAAGGGCGTATAGAACCAGGCCAATCAAGCAAACAATGCCGATCGCCCCGTACATCCAATGGTGCAGGGTCAAAATCCCCAACAACAGCAAGCTAAAGCTGAGTGCCAGGACCATGTGCATCCCGTACCAACGCTTTAACAGGAATTTGGGCATCTCCTCAGCCCCTCTTCACTCTTGTTTCCAGTTTTTCACGCAAACGAAGCCCTAAGTCAAATATCCCTACCAGACTAAGTATAGTGCTTAAGAACGGAAAAATAAATAGACAGACAACAAGCACTGGAGTCAATCTCTTCCACCCGTACAGGTACGCTGCAAACAGGCAGAAGCTCAAACCTTGGAGTGTAAAAATCCCGTCCAGCATGACTTTTACGTTCATGATGGCGGTCTCCCAGAACGTTCCCTGCATGCTGCCGCCAAACACCAGAATGCTAATCATGGCGAGGAAATAATAGTACAGCAAAGATCGCGGGAAACTCCACTCCCGGATTGGCTTCAACGCCGGAATCGGCTTTTTGATCCGTTTTCCAATCAGGCTGGCCAATCCATGTGTGATCGCGCTGGAGATAAAGCTGAACATCACGATGCTCGTAGGCAGCACCATTTTGATAAGAGCAACCGTCTGGTCAAATTGCTCTTTTGTCACGAAGGAAGGGCGCATTTGAGCGGTCTGTTCCAGCATGGTCTGGAAATTCAGGTTCATTCCAAATGCCATGAAGGCAAGCCCGAAAACGGTGCTGAGAAACACAACACCAGCTCCGGCTACAATCGCCGGAAGTGCCTTCCCTCTTTTCGCATAAACAATTCCCATGGCAGAGCCCCAAACCGCTCCGCTCAAGGCGATCGCAGCAGCGATCGGTCCTGCGATGATCCAGCCAAGGAACGTGTACACGACAGAGATCCACACCATAATCGACACGTTGCGGCTTACGGCCAGGAAAATAAACGGCAGCGGTAAAAGGAAACTGACCAGTGCTCCCAGTACGGTATATGTACTAAGGAACAACAGTACCAGTGCAATACCCAGCATCAGGGCATTTTCAGCCAATTGCTTCGTTTTGGAAGGCATGTCAGCACCTCATTTGCGAGTAGCGAAAAATATGGAAAAAAGAGGGCCACGCAATTGTGTCCCCCTTTTTATCGCTTGTGTAAATTATTCAGCCGTGTAAGGCAGCAGTGCTACTTGACGAGCGCGTTTGATCGCAATTGTCAAAGCACGTTGATACTTCGCAGAAGTACCAGTTACACGACGTGGCAAGATTTTGCCGCGTTCGCTGATGAATTTTTTGAGCAAGTCTACATCTTTATAGTCGATGTGCTTGATTTTGTTCACTTTAAAGAAGCATACTTTACGACGCTTATTAGGACGTCCTTTGCGTGCCATGATAGTCCCTCCTTCTTAGGAATGTGAAAGTTTTACGATTCTTAGAACGGCAAGTCGTCATCAGAAATGTTGATCGGCTTGCCTGCACTCGCGAAGGGATCACCAAACGGATCAAAGTCATTGTTTCTCTGACCGGATGGCTTGTTTCCGCCACCAAATCCTGGTCCTGGATCGTATCCTGCGTTGTCTCCGCCGCCTTCATTGCCTCGACCGCCCAAAAATTGAACGTTCTCCGCAACGACCTCTGTTACATATACGCGTTTTCCTTCTTTATTATCGTAGGAGCGCGTTTGAATGCGTCCTTCGATGGCAGCTTGTCTTCCTTTGCGCAAGTAGCTTGCACAAAGATCGGCAAGTTTTTGCCAAGCGACAATATTAATGAAATCGGCTTCTCTCTCGCCTGCCTGATTGGTGCGAGGACGATTGACAGCCACGGTAAAAGTAGCAACGGCAACGCCATTCGGCGTGTAGCGAAGTTCAGGATCTTTCGTCAGGTTGCCGATGAGAATAACTTTATTCATCTTGGTTCCCCCTCTGACCGCGACAATGATTACTTCTCATCACGAACGAACATGAAGCGGATTACGTCGTCGTTGATTTTCATCAGACGCTCAGCTTCCGCAACAGCATCAGCGTTCGCTTTGAAGTTCATCAGAACGTAGTAACCTTCACGGAACTTATTGATCTCGTACGCAAGACGACGTTTACCCATTTCTTGAAGCTTAGAGATTTCGCCACCGTAGTTGGTCACAATTTCACTGTAACGAGCTACATTGGATTTTACTTTCTCTTCTTCAAGGTCTGGACGCAATACATACATAACTTCGTATTGACGCATACCTTTTCACCTCCTTATGGACTTTGCGGCCCTGTACGGGCAAGGAGCGAGTGCTAAAACGAAACGCACAAAACATGCACTCCATAAATACTCGCATTATCGTATTATAGCAAAACGCCTATAGTGAAGCAACTATTTCGTACTAAACATTGAAGCGGAAATGCATGACATCTCCGTCAGCCACAACGTACTCTTTCCCTTCAAGACGGTACTTCCCGCGCTCTCTGGCTGCCGCAACCGATCCAGCATCTACCAGGTCGTCGTAAGCAATAACCTCTGCGCGAATAAAGCCGCGCTCGAAATCGGTATGAATCACGCCTGCCGCACCTGGAGCCTTTGTGCCCTTGCGAATGGTCCACGCGCGCACTTCCTGTACCCCTGCCGTAAAGTAGGTAACCAGACCGAGCAGCTTGTAAGCAGCGCGAATCAGGCGGTCCAGACCGGACTCGGCCAAACCAAGCTCTTGCAGGAACATTTCTTTGTCTTCGCCTTCCAGTTCAGCAATTTCTGCCTCGACCTTGGCGCTGATGACAACGACCTCTGCTCCTTCCTTCGCCGCATGCTCGCGAACAGCCTGCACGTGAGGATTGTTGTCTGCGTCATTGATTCCGTCCTCTGCCACGTTGCACACGTACAGCATCGGCTTGATCGTCAAAAGGTGCAGGTCGCGAATCCATTTGCGCTCTTCGTCGTCCAACTCCACGCTGCGCGCGGACTGGCCTTCTTCGAATGCAGCCTTCAGTTTTTCCAGCACGTCCAACTCCTGCTTGGACTCCTTGTCGCCGGATTTCACCTTGCGCGCGATACGGTCGATACGGCGCTCGACTGAATCCAGATCGGCAAAAATCAGCTCCAGATTGATCGTTTCGATATCGCTCAGTGGATCGACACGGCCTGCCACGTGCGTGATGTTTTCATCCTCGAAGCAGCGAACGACATGCGCGATCGCGTCTACTTCCCGGATATGTCCGAGGAACTGGTTGCCAAGCCCCTCGCCTTTGCTCGCGCCTTTTACCAGGCCGGCAATGTCCACGAACTCAAATGCCGTCGGAACGACTTTGTTCGGCACTACGATCTCTGTCAGCTTTGTGAGACGCGGATCCGGAACTTCTACGATCCCCACGTTCGGGTCAATCGTACAGAACGGGTAGTTCGCCGACTCCGCACCCGCTTGTGTAATGGCATTGAACAGTGTTGATTTCCCCACGTTGGGAAGCCCAACAATACCGCAAGATGCACCCATCTATATACACTCCCTTGTCATCGTCCTAACATCCTTTTAAGTATATAGATTTGGATTTAAGAATACAATTGTCTCCTTGTGGCAACTTTGGGCCCTGACAGGAAGCTCACCGTGCTGTCGGAATGTCCCCCTTTCCACTTCCACGATAGCTGATGGTGGTGGGACAAAAAAAGAAATGCTAGACTTACACTAGCAAAAAAACTGTTGACCCGATCACTCATTCATGTTCATGAGGTGAATACATAATGAAGCTTTTGCTTTTCGGCGCCACCGGCCGCGTCGGCAGCCATATTTTACGGCACGCGCTGGCAGATGGCCATGAAGCTACGATTTTGGTGCGCTCTGCGGACAAGCTCCCCCAGCCTTTGCCCGAAAACGTGCGCGTGCTTACGGGAAACGTCTTGAATGAACAGGACGTCAAACTGGCGATGCAGGGCGTCGATGCCGTTATCAGCGCCCTTGGCACAGATGGCACGACCACACTGTCGGAGGGCATGCCGCTCATCCTGCATGCCATGAAGCAGGAAGGCGTCTCCCGAATTGTCACAGTAGGCACAGCGGGAATTTTGCAAAGCAGAGTCTCCCCCGATTTGCTCCGCTACCAGTCCAGCGAATCGCGGCAAAAGCTGACCAGGGCCGCCGAGGAGCACCACAAGGCGTACTTGCTCCTGCAACAATCCGGACTGGACTGGACGATTGTGTGCCCGACCTATTTGCCTGACGGCAGCTACACAGGCAATTACCGGGTCGAGGCCGATTACTTGCCTGCAGATGGCATGCAAATTTCCGTTCCCGATACGGCGGAGTTTACGTACAGGCAGCTCGGCAGTTCTGATTATTTGCGTGTACGGGTAGGGATTGCTTATTAGTTACCGTTTGAATGAAGCACGAAACCTTTTCCTTTTTTTCCGTCCTATTAAATAGCTCAAAATGATGTGTCACTTTATGTGGGAGGGAAAATGATAAAAAAACTTTTGCTAGTATGCGCGAATAGCATCATCGCCATATGGTTCTTTCTCCTTTGGTGTAACAAGATGCTGCTTGCCAGTGATATTCCCATAAACATCAGTTATGAGGAGATGAAAAGCGAAATTATTGCCATTCTCGTTTCTACAGCCATTGCTGTCCTTTACGTGAAACTGACTCCCGGCAACCCACTATATTATTTCCTTATATTTCCTACCTTTCTTTGGGGCTTTTCCATGACTCAATCATTCATGTACAACTATCACAAATACGATACGATCATGGCTATTACCGGATTTCTTTGCAGTACGTTTATTTGGATTGTTTTATTTTGTACGGCTAGACGTACAGCCACGTCCCCGTAAATACGGTCCTAACAAGAAAAACGTTCTTGTTCTTGTTTCTTCGTGGCATAAGCTATTGTGTCACAGTTCGCAGCTGAAAAGTCCTTTGATTGCCCAAAAAAGGCTCCCTGCCGCTTACAGACAGGGAGCCTTTGCTTTGTTTATGCAGCGCTAAACGCTTTACTTTTCGTTCACCAGTTTTTCCAGCTCATTCAAAGTCTCTTCAAAAATCTCCATAGCCTGCTCGATCGGCTTCGATGTAGACATGTCTACGCCCGCTGCCTTCAGCACCTCGATTGGCGGAGCAGAGTTACCCGCTTCAAGGAAGTTTTTGCGGATGCGGTCAACTGCCGGCTGTCCTTCATCCAGGATTTGTTTCGCCAGCGCCTGGGACGCCGCAAAGCTCGTAGAGTATTGGTACACGTAGTACTTATAGTTGAAGAAATGGGAAACGCGCGCCCACTCCATCGCGATTTCCTCGTCGGAAACCATGTCTTTGCCGTAGTACTTTTTGTTGATGTCGAGGTAGATTTTTTTGATCGCCTCGGCGTTGAGCGATTCTCCTGCCTGCTCCTTGTCGTGAATGGCTTTTTCAAACTCGGCAAATTGCGTTTGGCGGAACAAGGTCGAGCGGAAGTTCTCCAGGTAGTGGTTCAGGAGATACATTTTCTCTTCCTTCGTCTTCGCCTGCGCGTACATGCTCTTGAACAGCAACGTCTCATTCATCGTGGAAGCCACTTCCGCCGTAAAGGTCGGATAGTTGGACGAAATGTACGGCTGATTCTTGTTCGTGTAGTACGACTGCATCGCATGGCCCATCTCGTGGGCGATCGTGTACACGTCATCGAGCGTGCCCTGATAGTTCAAAAGCACGTACGGATGCGTATCGTAGGCTCCCCACTGGTAAGCGCCGGTGCGTTTGTCGTCGGTGGAATAGACATCTACCCAGCCGCCATCCAGTCCTTCCGCCAGCACTTTCACGTAATCGTCGCCCATGGCTTTCAATCCGTCGGCGACGATTTTTTTTCCTTCCTCGAAGGAAATGTATTTGTCGTCGGATGGAACGATCGGCACATAGATGTCGTACATGTGCAGCTCCTTCACTCCGAGCATTTTTTTCTTCAAGGCAATATAGCGGTGCAGCAGCGGCAAGTTGTCGTTGACCGTGTCGATCAGCTCATCGTACACCTTGGTCGGGATGTTGTTCGGCGTCAGGCTCGCTTCCAGCGCAGAGTTGTAGTTGCGTGCCTGCGCGTAGAAATTGTCTGCCTTCACTTTTGCTGCCAGTGTCTGTGCGAACGAATCCTGGAAGTCAATCAAGGCGCTGTAGTATGCCTTGAAAGCATCCCTTCTCACACGCTGGTCCTTGCTTTCCATATACGAAATGAAGTTGGCACGCGTCAGTTGGACTTCCTTGCCTTGCTCATCCTTGATTTTCGGGAACTTCACATCTTTGGACAGCATGCTGTAAATGTTGGTTGGCGCATTGCCCAGCGGAGAGGATTTTGCCAGCAGCTCCTCCATCTCTGTGGAGAGCGAATGCGGCTTGGTTCTCAGCATGTCCTCAATGAAAAGCTTGTACGGCGCCAAAGACTTGTCAGCGAGCAAGCTCTTCATTTTCTCATCCGGAATGGCAACGATTTCTGGCTGGAGCCATGCCGTTTTTTCCGAAACAAGCGTGTACATTTTCTCGGCGCGGTCTGCCAGCTTCTGCAGCTCAGAGTTGGCCGAGTTTACGTCCAGCGACATGTTGGCGTACACATACGCCTTGTCGTTGAGCCGCATCATGTCCACGTAATCATCGAAAGCAGCGAGCATCGCCGCAGCAGAAGTCCCCAGCTTGCCCTGGTGCTTGGTAAAAGCATTCGCCAAAGCCTCCACCTTGACTACGTCTTTTTCCCAATCCTGAACAGTCGGGTAAATATGATTCAGTTTCCACTTATATTGGTCTGGAATTTCAGCGCGGGTCTGATAATTTGGCTTTTCCGCAGCAAAAGCGACTGCCGGCGTGCTGTACGGAATAAATGGTACCGATACGGCCGAAAACGCAATAGCCAAAGCTGTAACTGATGCAAACACTTGCTTTTTCAAATCTCAATCGCCCCTTTTCCTTACTCTTTATCTTTTCCAATTTCTAGTTAGTGTAATTACGTTGTTGCACGTCCAAATTCCTTCTTATTAAGAAAAATATTTTAAATATTTACTAACAACAGTCAATTTATCCAGAGAAAATTCAGATTTGTGGATAATTTTGTGGATAACTGTCTATCCACAGCTTGTTTATTCCCAACCCCCTTTTCCGTTTTGCATTTTTCGACAAAAAGTTGTCCACATTTTCTGTGGATAGAGTGTGAATAACTTATTTTCGTCGGAACCAGGGCATTCGCCCATACCCATTTTCATGTTCCTACATAGCATGAGTATTGAAACTAGGGTAGGAGGTGTTAGCAAGTGGGTCTCTTTAACGGCTTCGACGATTTCGCGCTGATCCTGGTTCTTTTCATCCTTCTCGTAATCGTAGGTTGTGACTGCGACTAAGCTTCCCGCTGCCATCCGGCCTATCTGAAGGTAAGCTTGCACGACCATGCATCTTACCTTCCCCATTCCACATAGATCATTGACTGGCTACGCAGCCGACGGAAAATGATCGGTCATAACCTTAAAGTACAATCACCGGGAGATACATCTGATCGTACAAAAAGGAAAAAAGGATGCGCCGCTTGCTACGGGTTGCATCCTTTTTTTATCCACAACCAAACTTCCATTACTTCGCGCCACTCGTGAAACTCGACCATTGTGACTTATTCACATTGCCCGCCTGATCTTGCAGCAGGCCGCCAGCGAGACTGACCTGATAGCTCGTATGCGGCTGCCATTTTCCTTTTGGCTTGATCGACAGCATTCGCTTGCTCTTGTTCCAGGTGACGGTATGCGGGACAGCCTGGCCTTTTTCATCTGTCAAGCGCACAAGTCCTGCCGCCGTTTTGCTGGAGAGTGCTCCTCCGCTTGCCAGAGTCACTTCCTCCGCAAACTGCAGCGTCACTTTCTCCTCCAGCTTCACCTGCTTGGCGCCATGACCAGGCAAAATAATCGCCTGCGGAGCAATGTTATCCACGGGCTTTTTTGTCGTGAACGCAGCGGACAGCTCCGGGTTCAGCTCCCCTCGCGCATCCTTCAGCTTTTTGGCGGGCAGTGTGACGCGATACGCTTTTCCCGCCTCCAGGTTACCCACAGGGTCGATCACGATGCTTCTCGCTGTCTTGTTCCACTTGGCTGTGAACGGGACTTTCTTTTTCTTTTCGTCCCCAAGCTGCACGATGGACAGCAACGACTTGTCCGTGATGTCACGCGAATTTGCCAAACGGACCGTCCCGGAAAACGTCAGCGTAATGACAGCGTCTGCTGCTACCTCTGTCGCTTTGTCCGTCGGCGAGACGCTTATCTTCCAGTTGCTTGCGTCCTTCGCCCATGCCGCCTGTGAAAACGCAAGCAGCATCCCCAGCACAGCGATCCATTGCATCCACAACCGTCTGGCACTCATCCTAACCATCCCTTTCGTCTGCGTGGCGAAAGCTTTTGGTCAGCTCCACCACTGTTTACGGACAGTGTAGAAAAAGACAGACGGTTCCTTCAAAAGTTTTTTGCTTTACTCTTTCGGCTCTTCCTCTGCGCGCACCAATATTTTTTTCAGTTTGCGTTCAAATTCAAGACGACCGATCATGACACTGTGGTCGCAGCCCGTACATTTGATTCGCACGTCCATGCCCATGCGAATGACTTTCCACGCATTTGTTCCGCATGGATGCGGCTTTTTCATTTGTACGATGTCCCCCAGCCCAAATTGCTTCCTTTCCATCTCTCTTCTCCCCTCTACTCTATGCTTGGCCTTGTGCCTTGCCCGACATCGCGACGATTTTCGGATACGGAATCTGAATGCCCCGTTTGGTAAACTCGGTGCGAATCATCGCCCGCAGGTTGCGATTGACGCCGTGGTGGGTGTTCGGCTTGCACTCGGCAGTCACCCGCATGACGACCTCAGACGGCCCCAATGCTTGTACGCCCAAAATTTGTGGCTCCGCCACGATATCTGTCAGCTCGGCTTGCGCTTTTGCCAGCACTTCTTTCAGCACTTCTTCAACCTGACCCAGATTTTCCTCGTACGCTACCGAGACATCCACAACAGCCAACGTATTTTGCAGTGAAAAATTGGTCACTTGCGTAATGGTTCCGTTCGGGAAAATAAATACTTCTCCCGTCCAACTGCGCACGCGTGTGATCCGCAGGCCAATCTCCTGTACGGTCCCGGTCATGTTATTGATCGTCACGACATCCCCTACAGCAAACTGGTCTTCAAAAATGATAAAGAAACCAGTGATAATATCGCGCACGAGACTTTGCGCCCCAAAGCCGACAGCCAGCCCGAGCACCCCTGCGCTCACCAACACAGGCCGCAAGTCGATCCCGATCAGTTGCAAGATCATCAAAATCGCCAGGAAATAAATCGTGTACTGAATGATATTGTTAACGAGCACGCGCATCGTATCGACACGGCGTTGATCCAGTTGGAGCTTGCCGCCTCCGTGGCGATGATGAAAAATGCGGTTGACTGTCGCGTGCAACAACGAAACAACGATACGCGAGGCAACGATGATCGCCAAAATTTTCGCCAGCACCATCCCTACAGTTACCCACATGTCGGCATCTGTGAGATAGTCGTAAATTTGGTTGTACAGCTTTTGAAAAAAGCCTTCTGCATTTGTAGTATTCATTCTGTCCTCTCCTTCTGTCTGCCGTATTCGTCAACCTCCTGGTATCGGCCAGCAAACTGACGAAAATATCCTCGAATGACTACTTGCTGCTCTTCCATGATCGTTTTCGCGCGAGAATAGTCGGGCAAAGGAAACTCAATGGAAAGGGCACAGCCAGCCGTTATCTCTTTTGGCGTCGGTCTTGTGTCGATATCAATATCTTCGTACTCCAGCAGCATTTCTGCACGCAAAGCTTGCTGTGTGGAATCAAATGCAATCAGTACAGTCTCTCCTTCCATCCCTCTCCCTCCTTCGCGTCCTTGTTTTCTTTTTCACAAGGCTTTGCTGACGTGCTTCTCTTATTTTACCCGTTCAATTTCCGGCTTGCCAGCTTCGCTGATTTTTCAAAACCTCCACAACCTTCCCATTAGCAGGTATAAAAATGACTTCCCGGTACTATACTGTGAATACTCTTCTATAACGTTTAGGCCAAGTCCGCAAGAGTGGGGGTAGCCATGAGTACATTTGAAAATCTCAAAAGCTGTTCTTTGCCACCTTTTAAAGTGGAATACCGCAGTGAAAACGCAGACGATCATCTGGCTAGACACCTTGCGCAGCGCTTTCGCTTAAAACCGTATGATGAAGACATTGTAATTATATGTATCGGCACAGACCGTTCGACAGGCGACGCGCTTGGGCCGCTCGTCGGAACCAAGCTGCAAACTGCCGCGCCCAGTCATTTGCAAGTGTACGGAACGCTGGACGATCCGGTGCATGCGATGAATCTCAAGGAAAAACTCGATTCCATCCAAACGAACCACCCCAGCGCTACACTGATTGCCGTAGACGCCTGTCTGGGCCAATTCAGCCACGTCGGCAACATCAATGTCATCAGCGGTCCGCTAAAGCCAGGTGCCGGGGTCAAAAAGGAGTTGCCGCCTGTCGGTACGTTTCACATTACTGGAATCGTCAATGTCGGCGGCTTCATGGAGTATTTCGTACTCCAAAACACGCGACTTGCCGTCGTCATGAACATGGCCGAGATTATTGCCTCTGGTTTGGCCAAAGCCGCGACACTCGCTGCTGCGCCGAACCGTTTGGATAGTGTTTTGCACGACTGACCATCTTCCCTCGACCTTTTCAAATCAATAGCCATTTTCTTTGACTTGCCCGGTCCCTCTGCGGATGGCAAGTCTCTTTTTTTAGACGAAAATCACCTGTTGACCGGGAAGCATTTTCACCTGAACGGGGGTTTCCCCCATCAATTCGCCATCGGCATGAACCATGAGCGGCACAGCCGTTTCAATCGTGACCTGGCTCCCGCGGAAAAAGGAAACTTTCGGATGCGTGACATGGGTGCCTGTGTATATTTTCAAAAAGGCGCGCAGCAGCTCTCCCCGGCTTGCATTGCTGACGACGCAAATATCCGTCAGGCCATCGTCGGCGACCGCCATAGGGCAAATTTTCATTCCCCCGCCGTAATTCGGAATATTGGCTGCTGTCACAAGCCAAACTCCCGACTTGTCGATCGTTTGCCCGTCGACCTGCAAGCTCAGATGGCCCGGCTTGAAGTTGCGCAGCTCCCGTAAAACGGAAATGACATAAGCCAGTCCACCCAGTCCGTATCGGTTCAGCCACGCTTTATATTGCGCTGCATCGGTCGCTTTCGCTACTTGCGCATCAAAGCCTGCTCCAATCGAATTTGCAGCAATTCGCCCGTTCATCAGCATCAGATCAATCCGTCTTTCTGCTTTTTCTGACAAAATTCGCTCCACTGCCTCGCTCGGATCGTTGACAATGCCGTGCGCCCGGGCAAAGTCGTTCCCTGATCCAGCCGGCACCAAGCCAAACTTGCATGCTTGTCCGGACTGATAGATCCCGTTCAACACGCCATGAACGGTTCCGTCTCCCCCTATTGCAATGATTTTATTTACTCCCTCTTTTTGAATCAACTCTTTTGCCAGCTTTTCCGCGTCTCCCTCTCCCGATGTCTCCCTCACGGAAAAAACCGCTCCTAAGCCATTTACAGCAGGCTCTATCCTCTCCCATACTCTCTTCCCTTTGCCATTTCCCGCCACGGGATTGACGATAAAACCCACCATTGACTTTCTCTCCCCACAAGACGCTTTCCGTTCTAATGGTCATTATCGCACGACATTTTCTTTTGATGATAGCGGTTTTTTTTATGCCAAACTTACATGTCGCATTCCTTTCGCTCCGTTGTTCCTCGCTGTATGGTTTACAGTGGCATGGCCCGTTCGTCGCGTCAAAAAAAGTAAGTCTCAGCAGCTCCGTTTACTGTTTACTTGGTCTCACACTATTATTGCGAGTTGTTGTGGACAGTCCCTTGAAATCAAATGGCTATGTGTGTGCCTTTTGCAGTAGGTCATTTCAAACGGCACAGCGCACGGCTACCTGTCATGCTCTCTGGTTTCTGGTTTCTTCTTTCTGCCTTTTCCCTTTGTCCTGCTTCATTTCTCTTCCCCACTCTTCCTACTTGCTCCCTAGCTTTTACTCCGAACCCCCGACTCCCCCTACAGCTTTGCCTTTGCCTGCTCCCATCTTTAAAATGTCCGCCCTGAGTTCTACGCGCCCCATCGCCCTGCATGAAAAAAAGACCCCTCCTGCACGCTACCCGCGCACAGAAAAAGTCTTTTCCCGCTATCTTGCCATCTTATAAAAAACTGGACAACCACTGGCTAATCGGAACTCCCAATGCTGCAATCACCAGTGCGGGCAGCATGTTCGCTACATTGATATTTTTGATCTCCAAAATGTTGATCCCAATCGCGATAATCATCAAGCCACCCACTGCCGTTACTTCTGCCAGCATCGCATCGAGCATCGTTTGGCTCACCACACTGTAAATTTGGGTAGCCAGCAACGTCAGCACACTTTGGTACAAAAACACAGGTACTGCTGAAAATATGACGCCAATCCCTAGCGTCGAAGTGAAAATAATCGCGGAAAAGCCGTCCAGAAGCGCTTTGGTGAACAAAATGTCGTGGTTGTTTCGCAACCCGCTGTCCATCGCTCCCAAAACAGCCATTGCGCCGATACAATAGACCAGAGTAGCTGTTACAAACCCGGTGGCAATACTGCCTTTTCCGCCGCCAACCTTCCGCTCCAGCCAGTGCCCCAGACGATTCAAGCCTTTTTCAATCCCCATCAATTCCCCTATAATTGCCCCCAAAACAATGCTGACGATCACCAATAAGAAGTTGCCCGATCCAAGGCTCATCTTGACGCCCAAAATCATCACAGCCAGCCCGATTCCTTGCATGACTGTATGTCGGATCGAATCGGGAATCCTCGTCAAGAGCCTCCCCAACAAAGCTCCTACTATGATGGCGCCAGCGTTTACCAGGGTTCCTAACAAGATCACGTGTGTGTCCTCCTACCGCTACCTTACGAAAACGCCGATGCTATCTCTCTAACAGCGTTCATAAGAGCTTCTACGTCTTTCTCTGTATTGAACATCCCAAAACTGGCCCGCACCGCTCCCCGCTGCTCGGTCCCTGCCGTATGGTGCCCCAGCGGCGTGCAATGATAGCCCGATCTCGTTGCGATTCCGTATTGTTGATCGAGAATAAAGGATACCTCCGATGCATCCACCTGCCCGATGTTGAACGCGATTACTGCGACCCGCTCTGTTTCAATTCCCGGACCGTACACCTCTACTCCAGGAATTTGCTGCAGACCTGTGATCGTTTGCTTGGCAAGCTCCCATTCATGCTGGCGAATGTTTTCCACGCCTTTTTCCAGGACAAATTCGACCCCGGCCAGTAATCCTGCCAAACCGACTGTATTCAACGTCCCGCTCTCGTAGCGGTCCGGACGCGTAGTCGGTTGCTCAATCGCTTCTGATTGACTGCCAGTTCCCCCATGCAGCAACGGCTCCAGATCAATGTCGCTGTGCACATACAATCCGCCTGTCCCTTGTGGACCATACAGCCCTTTGTGCCCGGGAAACGCCAGCATGCCAATATTCATTTCTTCGACGTGAATAGGCAGCACTCCCGCCGACTGCGAGGCGTCTACCAGAAACGTGATACCCTTCTCTTTGGCCAGTTTGCCCAACTCTGCAATCGGCAAAATAACACCTGTCAGGTTGGAAGCGTGGCTTACGACCAGCAGACGCGTGTTTGGCTGGATCGCCTTGGCAAAATCGTCAACATGAAAAAGATGATCGCCTCTAGGCTCGACAAAAGTAGCTTCTACCTGATGGACGCGGCGCATATATTCAATAGGACGTCTCACTGAATTATGCTCCACTGACGAAGAAATCACATGATCGCCCGGCTTTAGAAACCCTTTGATCGCCTGGTTGAGTGCTTGTGTCGCATTTAGATAAAAAAAGAGGTTATTCGGGTTTTGAATCCCAAACAACCGCGACAACTGCACTCGTGTCCGAAACACGGTCTTGCTCGCTTTCATCGCCAAGGTATGTCCACCCCGGCCAGGGTTGGCGGCAAAATCTTCGATGACTTCAGCCATCCGCTCTTTCACGCCGGGTGGCTTCGGCCAAGTTGAAGCTGCGTTATCCAAATAGATGATCGCCATGACTACCTCCTGGACTTACTTCTCATCATTCAGTATCTCAATGATCCGCTGCAAATCTTCCTGCGAATAAAAGTCAATTTCGATCTTGCCGCGTTTCGCGCCTTTTTTAATTTTCACGGCGGTTCCAAAGCGACTGCGCAGCCGTTCTTCCAGCTCAACCAAAATTGGCTCGCTTTTTGCCGGCTTTTTCTTCTTTGTTTCACGTGAAACACTCAACTGTTTGACCAACTCTTCCAGTTGTCGCACGTTCAGCCCTTTTTCCACTACATCCTTCGCAAGCTGCTTTTGCACTTTCTCATCTGAGACACCCAAAAGCGCCCGAGCGTGGCCCATGGACAACTCTGCTGCTGAAACCATTTTTCGAATGCTTTCCGGAAGTTGCAACAGCCGCAGCATGTTCGCTACATGCGGTCTGCTTTTTCCGATTCGCTGAGCAAGCTGCTCTTGGGTATAATCGTGGTGCGCGATCAGCTTTTCATATGCTTCCGCTTCTTCCAACGGATTGAGGTTTTCCCGCTGCAGATTTTCAATCAGCGCAATTTCCATCAACTGCTGATCGGTGTAGGCTTTGACGACTACCGGAACCTGCTTCAAGCCCGCGAGCTTCGCTGCACGCAAGCGTCTTTCTCCCGCTACCAGCTCGTAACCCTTGATGCTTTTCCGGACAATCAGCGGCTGGATAATGCCATGTTCCCGTATCGAGTTTGCCAATTCATCAATAGCCGATTGTTCGAATTCTTTACGGGGCTGATACGGGTTGGGACGAATCTCACTGACGGAAACCTCTTTTACTTGCTCCCCTTCTTCAATGAGATTGGACGTAATAAGTGCATTCAGCCCTTTTCCCAAACCTCTACTCATACCCCTACCACTTCCTTCGCCAAGTCAGAATAAACTTCTGCACCACGCGAGCGTGGATCGTACGTTATAATGGCTTGTCCATGTGATGGCGCTTCGCTCAAACGAACATTTCGCGGAATAATCGTTTTGTACACTTTCTCCTGGAAGTACTTTTTCACTTCCTCAATCACTTGCAGCCCCAAATTCGTGCGTGCATCCAGCATGGTCAGCACGACGCCTTCAATCGCCAATTGCGAATTGAGATGCTTTTGTACCAGGCGAATTGTGTTCAACAGTTGGCTCAATCCTTCCAATGCGTAGTATTCACATTGAATCGGGATCAAGACCGAGTCAGCAGCAGTCAGGGAGTTGACTGTCAAAATTCCCAAGGAAGGCGGGCAATCGATAATGACAAAGTCGTATTTGTCCTTCACAACCTCCAAGGCTTTTTTCAGACGAACCTCCCGGGATATCGTTGGAACCAATTCAATTTCTGCTCCCGCCAATTGAATCGTCGCCGGAATAATCATCAATCCTTCAATCTCGGTAGGCAGAGTCGCATCTACGGGGCTGATGTCGTTAATGAGAACATCATAAATACAATAGCGGACATCGGCTTTGTTTACTCCGATACCACTGGTTGCGTTCCCTTGTGGATCAATATCCACCAGCAGCACCTTTTTCCCCAATGCGGCCAGACAAGCACTTAGATTGACGGACGTAGTCGTTTTCCCGACGCCGCCTTTCTGGTTCGCAACCGCAATGATTTTACCCAACTTCTCCACCTCATTTTTCTCGTGTAGGAAAGCTTGTGATTTTGCCTAGCAAGATACAATCGCCAGCTTTCCGGAACGCCTTCAAGAATATCTGGTTTGTGCCAAAAGACTCGTGATCGGTTATCTTCAACTGCCTATGCTCTGCCTGATCCGGCTGGACCCGGGCAGATTCTTTAACTATCTAAGAACTTTTCAATGTGGGGCCTGTGACGTTGCCTCTGAAATGTGTGTATCAGGTAGCGTTATGGAAAAGCTTTTTGCGGGATGGCGGTTGTTGTTTCCAACCAGGAAGAAGCTTTCGGACAGCTTTTTCAGGCTTCCATCCGTTCCAAACTTCCCCTTCTGAAGCAAAAAGCTGCGCTAGCTTGTCTGTTATACACAAAACGAAACCTCATCGCGAAACAACGACTACCCCAAAACGTAAAAAAAGCTTGGTACTACCCATGTTACCAGATTTATTGCTTGCCCGTACGCTGTTTTTTTGATATTGAGACAATTTGTCCTTAATTTTGTCCGAACAGTTCCGATTGTCCCCTTTTTGCCAGAAAAAGATGCTTCTTACGCAAGCAAAGCTTGGAAAAAACGGTCAAGGCCGCGCATGCAAACTCCCAAAAAGAATCGGTCGTGCAGGTAGTCGGGCACAGTCGTAAGTGCTCGCTGCTCCGATCTATTACTTTTCTCATTCGGATTTGCCCAAAAAGAAAGGCGACCCTGTCGCCACGCCCTTGCCGTTTTTTCGTTTTATGTTTTGATATGTTCTTTTTTTATGGGAGTGGCTTTCTGTTCTCTATTATCTATTATTATAGAGACAGAGGTATAGTGGGGCAGGTGTTGCCGTTCATGCTCTTATGTTGCGATTCTTGGCGTTTTTTCGGACTGTTGGCTTTCTAAAGGGTACGGGACACGATTTGATTTCAACTCGCATGGATTTCGCGAGGTCACGCGGGCGGGCACGACGGCACTTTAGTTCGTAAGCTTTTGCAAAAGCATGATCCGCAGCGTCACTTCAACTCGTTAGGTTTTTGTAAGGACATCGTTTTCAACGGTACTATCGCTCGTAGGCTTTTGGCAATGCCAGATTTACAACGGCATTTCAACTCGTAGGCTTTCGCGAGGACACGATTCACAACGCCATTTCTCGCAAGCTTTTGGCAATGCCATGATTCGCACGCCATTTTAGCTCGTCAGCTTTTGGCAATGCTATGATTCACACGCCATTTCAGCTCGTAACCATTTGGCAAGCCACGGTTCACAGCGCCGCTTCTATTCGAAATCTATTCGTAAGATCACCATTCACGACGGCACTTCAACCCACAATCTTTTCTCACAGCCTTCATTCTCGCCGCCCTTTTAACTCGACAACTTTTGCAACGCTCCGCCCTTAAATCGCAGGCTTAGCGCAAGGGCACGATTCGGAATATCACTTCAACTGGCGAGCTTTTCCCAAGTCTACGATTTTTGACGCTATTCAACTCGCAAGCTGTTTCCCAAGTCCACCATTCACAACGCAACTTCAACTCACAAGCTTTGCGCAAGGCAACGATCAAAACCGCCTTCAAATCGCAGACTTTTTGCAAGGCCGCGATTCTCAATACGTGTTCAACTCGTAGGCTTTCGCTAGGACACGATTCACCATGCCCACAACTCATGACGAAGCCCATCTCGCCCAAAAGCCACTACCCGAAATCGACTACGCCCTTCTTGCAAAAACAGCCCTTCTCATAGAAGAGAAGGCAGCTAAGCCCTTCGCCTACCATACTTCGTACACTTGCTTCCTACTTGTTATTTTTCGGAATCCGAATGGTGAATTGATAAAATTCATCATGGTCTTCCTCGTTCGTCTCTACTGGCAAGCCCGTCTGCATGACCATGTCAATCGACTGGCGCACTGTATTGATCGCGATGCGGGCATCTCTGGAGAATGCTTTCCAGCGCGGTTTTGACTCTTTTTCCGCCTTTGGATTTTCCGCCGCTTCCAGAAGCTGCTTGACGCGCACCTCTGTCTGCTTGACATTCCACTCTCGCTCCAGGATTTCTGCCAGCACTTTTACTTGCAGTTCCGCGTCCTTGAGTGGAATCAATGCTCGCGCATGGCGCTCTGTCACCTGGCGAGTCAACAGCGCATCTTGCACCTCCTGCGGCAAATGCAAAAGTCGCAGCTTGTTGGCGATGGTCGACTGCCCTTTTCCCAGACGCTGCGCCAGACTCTCCTGCGTCAAATCGTGCAAATCGATCAGCTTCTGATAGGCAACAGCCTCTTCAATCGCCGTCAGTCCTTCGCGCTGAAGATTTTCAATCAAGGCAATCGAAGCTGTTTGTGCATCGTTGAAATCTTTGATGATCGCAGGAATTTTCTCCATGCCTAACTTTTTTGTTGCGCGCAAACGCCGTTCTCCGGCAATCAACTCGTAGCGGCCGTCTCTCACCCGGACAACGATCGGTTGAATCAGCCCATGAGTGCGAATCGTTTGACACAGCTCGTCGATTTTCTCGTCATCAAAAACCGTTCGAGGCTGATATGGATTTGGCACAATCTCTTCGACTGGAAGCTGCCTGATTTCTTCATTATCTGTCTTGTCTGTCAATCCAAAAATCCGAGAAAATGAATCCTTCACTGCCATAGAAAAATCCCCCACTTCTACCCGTTCCATCGCGCTAATGTAAAACCACTGCTGCTCTGTGCGTAAAGCTTTCGAGACTCCAGCTCTCTAAGCATCTGCCGAAGAACTGAATGCCAAGCGGCACGGGCTTCTTCATCAGTCATTCCAAGCCTCGCCGCCAAGTCGACGCGACTAGCTGCGCTGCCTTTGCATCATCACCTGCAAAAAGTAATCCTGCGACGCCAAAAGCTGTCTGTAATCAACCGTTTTGCTTAAACAGGCAATCCTGTACAAATTTTTGCGTGGTGAAAACGAAAAACATCCCTCCACGTGAAAAAAAGGTCCTGTCCATTCACATGGCAGAATCTCGGCAAAAAGCTATTTGTCTTTCTGGTGTAAATATCGGCTGGAATTGACTGTTAAAACATATACACATTCGCTAGTCCGCGCGCCTTGCCATTTTGTCAGGCATGACGAAGTGCATCAGCGCCCGCTTCAGGCATTTTTTCGCTAAAAACCCTCCGCTATGCTGCCAGCAGCCGCTCAGAGTTGCATGGGACTGATAGAGTCTCCCTATACCGTTAAGTGGATGCTGCTGTCCGGTGTCCACTGTGAAACGAGGCTAGTTCTTCAGAGCTAGTTTCCGTCCCCCTCGCCTTTCAGATCGTTAGCCACTTAACGCAGAAATGCCCCCTTCCTTGCATTCCCCCATTTTCATTGGAGAATTGCGGTCAACACCCGCGAACAAGGTTCCCAAGCACTACACGATGCACTTCCTGCCAGACTCGTATTGCCTATCCGATCGTTTTGAAAAATCCCCTTTGACCTATTGCCATTTTCTCTGTAAATGACTTAGTTTTCTTTTATATTAGTAATTCTGCAAGCTTCGCCCAATTCCTGCTTGGGAAAAACGTTTCACGTGAAACATCAATCGTGATCGTGGTCATAGAAATTGGCTTTGCCACTGTGTTTTCCCCGCTCTTCCCCACCTATGCTCTCATCGGTAGGATGTGAAATCTTGGTGACAGAAAAGAGCTTGGGAAACAACCGATGGAAGTCCAGAGTCAGGTAAGCAAAAAATGCAGCTACAATCGCCGTTATGTACATGCCCGCACTAAACATCAGTCCGATCGCCGACGCCACCCACATCCCGGCCGCAGTCGTCAAGCCTTTCACTGAGCCGTTGAATTTGATGATCGCCCCCGCCCCCAAAAAACCCATGCCCGTAACCACCTGTGCAGCTACCCTGCCGGGATCGTTGTTCACCCCGCTGGATTGAAAGCCGTAAATGGAGGCCAGTCCAAACAGACAAGATCCGAAACAAACGAGGCTGTAAGTCCGAAAGCCAGCTCCTCGTTGCCTGCTCACGTCCTTAATAAAACGCTCCCGCTCCCACCCCATGATGGCTCCCGCCAAAAAGGCAAGGAACAGCCGCAACAAAATAGTCGGAAGCTCCGGTGGAAAAAGGGAAGTCCACGCTTCTTCCATATCTATCATCCTCTCAGAACGGTAATCGTTATCGTCACTGTTACTCGTATGTATATGCGCCCTGAGAGAGCTGCATGCGCCTAAGCGGTAGATTCATTTTGGCGTGTAAGGACTCGAATGTTGGTTGGTCGCGGGTAAAAGGACTTCTCATAAAGGACCGAAGAAGCTTTGGAGGTCGACTGTCCGCTCGCGCAGGCCACGACTACCTCCACCCGAACTCGCCTCTGCTCACGAGAGTAAGTCGCTTCGTTCCAAACGTTCTGCCGTGAGAAAAGAAAACTTCGCCAACCAAGCCAAAACAGCTTATGGGTCCGAATGTCTGGCTGGTGTCTGGCTGGCTGTCCACCTGCCTGCCTGTCTGCCTGTCTGTCTGCCTGCTCGCCCACCCCACAACCACCTACACTCCAATTTTCCTCTCTACACACACATATCCCCTTTAACCTCGCGCTAATCGTTCCTCGCGCACCATAGCCATATAAGAAAAAGAACTTTGACCTAAGCAAAAAAGCCCCAAAAGTTTTCAGGCTGCTTTTCAGACCGCTTTTCAGCCTGTTCCCCAGGCCGCTAGCCACTCTAACTCCCCAAGACCACGCCCGCCTCGCTCAAAAACACCTCCCCACTTACAACACATGCCCACCCCCTCCGTTCCAATCCCACCAATACCGACTTACGCTCTCCCGACCAATAACGACCGATAGCAAAAAAACTCCACCAAAAACCCTTTAACTCCCTTAGCCCCCTAAAACAATAAAAACCACCTTATCCCCGCTCATCTTCCCCTAACTCTCTCTCCACTTCCCAAAACAAAAAAAGACCGCAGCCCCGCTCTGCGATCTTCTCCAATCCTCTTACTATACCAACGGCTTCTTAGCCGGAACCCCCGCCTTGCGCGGATAGTTTTTCGGCGTCGCCTCTATTTTTTCAATGATGACGATGTTGCGCTCCCCTGCGTCCTCCAGCAGTTGGAACGTCTCCACCTTTCGCGTTTTGCCGCCCAACGTTTTGATCGCCTTTTTCGCTTCGTTCAGCTCAGTCGTAATATCTGCCCCTTTGAGAGCGATAAAATGGCCCTTCGGCTGGGCAAATGGCAGACAAAATTCAGCCAGCAAGTTCAGCCGTGCCACAGCGCGGGCAACTACGAGATCGAACTGCTCGCGATAGCCGGCCTCTTGTCCGCGATCCTCTGCCCGTCCATGGACGGGATGAACATCTGCCAGCCCCAATTCGCTCGCCACATGCTGCAAAAAGCTCATGCGCTTGTTCAGCGAATCAATAATCGTCATTTTCAGATGCGGGAAGCAAATTTTCAGCGGGATGCTCGGGAAGCCGGCACCGCCGCCAATATCTACGACCGACTTTACCTGGTCAAAAGGGAAGTAAAAGGCAGGCGTGATCGAATCGTAAAAGTGCTTGATGTACACTTGCCCCTCTTCGGTAATGCCCGTCAGATTCATTTTCTCGTTCCATTCCACAAGCAGACGGAAAAATTGGTCAAACTGCTCCTTCTGACGATCCGTTAACGAAATGCCTTGCGCTGCGAGAGCCTCGGCAAACTGTTCTTTGGTCATTTAGCTGATCTCCTTACTCCGCTGCACCTGCGCGTTTATACTCCAGATACACCATCAAAACGGAAATGTCTGCAGGAGTTACCCCTGCGATGCGCGCCGCTTGCCCGATGTTCAAAGGACGGATTTTGGACATATTTTCCCGGGACTCTTTGGACAAGCCGGAAATCTGATGGTAGTCGATGTCTGCCGGAATGCGGCGTTCCTCCATCTTTTTCATCCGTTCGACCTGCTGCAAAGACTTTTTAATGTAGCCGTCGTATTTGATCTGGATTTCTACCTGCTCTTTCACTTCCTCCGGCAACGCTTGCGGCGCGGGAACCATCGCTTCGATATGGCTATAAGTCAGCTCCGGGCGGCGCAGCAGTTGCGCCAGCTCAATCACTTCTGTCAGTTCTGGCGAGCCCGCTGCACGCAACACTTCCTGTACATGCTCCATGTCGGGACGCACGCGCGTATTTTCCACGCGCTCCTTTTCCTGCTCGATCAAGCGGCGTTTTTCGGTAAAACGCTTGTAGCGTTCTTCGCTAATCAAGCCGATTTCGTAGCCGATGTCGGTCAGACGCAGGTCGGCATTGTCATGACGCAAAAGCAGACGATACTCGGCGCGGGAAGTAAGCAGACGATAAGGCTCATGTGTCCCTTTTGTCACCAGGTCGTCGATCAAAACGCCAATGTACGCCTCTTCCCGGCCCAAAATGACTGGCGGTTTGCCCTGAACCCGGCGCGCTGCGTTGATGCCCGCCATCAGCCCTTGGCCCGCTGCCTCTTCATACCCCGAAGTTCCGTTGATTTGACCGGCCGTAAACAGGCCAGGCAATTTTTTCGTTTCCAAAGACGGCCACAGTTGCGTCGGCACAATCGAATCGTACTCGATCGCATAGCCTGGGCGCATCATTTTGACTTCTTCCATCCCCGCCATCGAACGCAGCATCGACAATTGCACGTCTTCCGGCAAGCTTGTAGACAAGCCCTGCACGTACATTTCTTCCGTATTCCGCCCTTCCGGCTCCAGGAAGATTTGATGGCGCGGTTTGTCGTTAAAGCGCACGACTTTGTCCTCAATAGACGGGCAGTAACGCGGTCCGGTCCCTTCGATCATGCCCGAGTACATCGGAGCACGGTGCAGGTTCGAATTGATGAGCCCGTGCGTCTCCTCATTGGTATATGTCAGCCAGCAAGGCAACTGGTCCATGATAAACTCCGTTGTTTCATACGAAAAGGCGCGTGGCACCGAGTCTCCAGGCTGAATCTCCATTTTGGAAAAATCGACGCTGTTTTTGTGCACGCGCGGAGGCGTACCTGTCTTGAAGCGCGTCATTTCAAAGCCGAGTTCTTTCAGATGATGGGCCAGGCGAATCGACGGACGCATGTTGTTCGGGCCGCTCTCGTACTGCAAATCGCCGAGAATGATTTTTCCGCGCAAATACGTTCCGGTCGTCAAAACAACCGATTTTGCCTTGTACCGCGCCCCTGTCTGGGTGATAACCCCTACACAGACACCGTCCTCGACGAGCAGCTCCTCTACCATCGCTTGACGGAGGATCAAATTTGGCGTATTTTCAATCGTTTTTTTCATTTCATGCTGATAGGCGAATTTGTCCGCCTGCGCGCGCAAAGCATGTACAGCAGGACCTTTTCCCGTATTGAGCATGCGCATTTGAATGTGCGTTTTATCGGTATTGCGTCCCATTTCGCCGCCGAGGGCATCCAGCTCCCGCACGACGTGGCCTTTTGCCGGTCCACCTACCGACGGGTTGCACGGCATGTACGCAACAGCGTCCAGGTTGATCGTCAAAAGCAACGTGCTGCAGCCCATGCGCGCCGCCGCCAAAGCCGCTTCACAGCCGGCATGACCTGCCCCGATTACGATGACGTCAAACGAGCCCGCTTCATACGCAGGTACAACGTTCATTTTTGTTTTCCCCCTTACTCGTGAGTGACTCTCTCGCACACGACTTCCTTTTAAACAGGACGATGTGTCCTCCAAATACTTCTATGCTGCGTCCATTTCGCTTCGATTACTTGCCCAGACAAAACTGAGAGAAAATCTGGTCGATCAAATCTTCGCCGACACTCTCCCCAATCACTTCGCCGAGCAGCTCCCACGACTTTTTGATGTCGATCTGGATCATGTCGACAGGCATCAAATCATCAATTCCGGCCAGCGCCTCGTCAATCGCTTTTTCAGCCTGGCGAAGCAGTTGAATATGACGGGCATTGCTCACATAGGTCAAATCATCCTGCTGCACGCGTCCACTGAAGAAAATGTCCCCGATCGCCTGCTCCAGCAAGTCGATCCCCTTCTCCTCACGCGCGGAGGTCATGATAAGCGGCTGCTGCGGGAAATGACGCTTGATCTCTTCCAGGTCCACTTTTTGCGGCAAGTCGAACTTGTTTACGATCACGATGACCTGAAAGCCTTTTGCCGCTTCAAAAATCGCATAGTCGTCAGCCGTGAGCGGCTCATTGTAATTGACGACGAGCAGAACAAGATCAGCCTTTTGCAAAAGCTGACGCGATTTTTCCACCCCGATTTTCTCCACGATATCTTCCGTATCGCGAATCCCTGCCGTATCAATGAGACGCAGAGGAACCCCGCGCACGTTGACGTACTCTTCAATCACGTCACGAGTCGTTCCGGCCACATCGGTGACGATTGCTTTTTCCTCCTGAACGAGACTGTTCAGAAGAGAGGACTTTCCTACATTCGGCCGCCCGATAATCGCCGTAGACAAGCCTTCGCGCAATATTTTCCCTTGCTTGGCTGTCTGCAAAAGCCGCTGAATCTCGCCTTTTACCTCCTGGCATTTTCCGCGCAGGAAGTTTTGCGTAAACTCCTCGACGTCATGCTCGGGATAGTCCAGCGTTACTTCTATATGCGCCATGGCTTCAATCAAATTTTGGCGCAACTGTCGAATGAGCCGCGACAGCTTGCCCTCTACCTGGTTCAAAGCCACCTTCATCGCTCTGTCTGTTTTCGCCCGGATCAAATCAATCACGGCCTCAGCCTGAGACAAATCGACGCGTCCGTTTAAAAACGCACGCTTCGTAAATTCGCCCGGCTCCGCCAGTCTGGCGCCGTTATCCAGAATCAGCTCCAACACCTTTTCAACGGACACGATTCCTCCGTGGCAGTTTACCTCCACTACATCCTCTCGCGTGAACGTACGCGGAGCCTTCATCACAGACACAAGCACCTCTTCCACCCGTTCACCCGTTTCTGGATCGTATAGGTGACCGTAGTGAATCGTATGGCTATCCACTGTGGACAACCGCTGTTTTCCTTTATATATCTTATCCACAACGTCGATCGCTTCCGCACCGCTTACCCGAATGACGGCGATGCCGCCTTCGCCCATCGGTGTCGCAACCGCTGCTATTGTATCGAATTTCATGACCTTCACCTCAAGCTTTCCAATCAGACAAGTCAGCCACTAACTTACTAGCTTAACAGATCGCCCTGAAAAATTCCAAATGAAAGTGCAAATTTTGCACGCTCTCCTTCCCCAACCAGAAAAAGCAACCCCGCCGTCCAAGGTTGCTGTCCGTTCTCGTTATCCACAGTATGATCTTTTTGCGAAAAGCTCAACCCTTCCCGCGCTTATCCACAGTGGACAACTGTTTTTGGCGGCCACGCTGCAAGCGCGCACGTCGCAATTTGTCGATTTTCCTCGCTCTCGCGCCCGCTCCAACTGGCGAACCGTTCTCCGTCTATTTCGAGCGAAGCCAAAAAAAGAAGCCTAACGAGAGGCTTCTTTCGGTGCAATGACGATATATCGGTTTGGCTCGTCTCCTTCGCTGAAGGTGACGACATCCGCTCTTTTTTGCAGGAAGGCGTGAATTACTTTGCGCTCCGCGGCTGACATCGGCTCCAGCCGCACGTCCCGCCTGGTCGACAGAGCCTTTTTCGCGACACGGTCAGCGAGCTGCTCCAATGTTTCCTTGCGGCGCATCCTGTAATTTTCCGCATCCAAGGTGATGCGTACATGTTTGTCCGCATGACGGTTCGCTACGACGTTTACGAGATACTGTAAGGAATCCAGAGTTTGCCCTCTGCGGCCAATGATAATTCCCAGGTTGCTGCCCTGGATATCAAACAGGATGCCCTCTTCATTAGTACGAGTCTCCACTTTGGCGTTCACCTTCATGTTAGACAAAACATCTTGAAGAAAGTCACGTCCCTGTGCAACCGGGTCAAAATGAAATTCCACTTCCACTTTGGCGTCCTTGGCCCCAATCAGTCCAAAAAGGCCCCTGCTCGGCTCCTCCAGAACGCGGATACTCGCCTTTTCACGCGGTACACCCAATTCCAGCAAAGCTTTTTGCACAGCATCGTCTATCGTTTTTGCCGTAGCTACCACCTTTTTCACTTGGAGGTTCCCTCCTTGGGAGTAAGCTTATTGCCTTTATCACGATACAGGAAGTACGTTTGTACGATGGTAAACAGGTTGCCGTAAACCCAGTACAGAGACAGCGCAGATGGCAATGTGACGGCGATGGCCAAAATCATCAGCGGCATCATGACCAGCATCATTTGCATTTGCGGGTTGCCCTGTGTCGCTTGTCCCATCATTTTCGACTGCAAGTACGTCGTAATCGCAGCGATGATCGGCAAGATGTAGTACGGGTCTTTTTCACCCAAAGTCAGCCAGAGGAACGTTTGCGTCTTGATTTCCTCCGTCCGGATGATGGCATGGTAAAAGGCGATCAGGATAGGCATTTGCACCAGCATCGGCAAGCAACCCGCGAGTGGATTGACGCCGTTTTTCTGGAAGACAGCCATTGTTTCCTGTTGCGCTTTTTGCGGATCGTTTTTATACTTCTCACGAATTTTTTGCATCTCCGGTTGAAGCTCTTGCATTTTCTTGGAGCTCTTGATTTGCTTAACCATCAATGGCAGCACAATCAAACGGATGATGACTGTCGCTACCAGGATACCGAAACCGTAGTTGTCTCCAAGCACCAAAGCGCTTTCTTTAATCAACCAGGACAAGGGATATACGAGATACTTGTCCCAGAAGCCGGTTGCGTCAGGGCCGATAGGCTCAGCAGTCGCCGGGTTACAGCCTGACAGCACAAGAACCAGCATAGTCAGCATTAGCATGCTGAGGGTACGTCTACTCAAGGGTGATCCTCCTTTTCCCCGCTTCAATGAGGTATGCTTATTTGCGTTGATCCGGAACTGGATCAAACCCGCCCGGGTGGAACGGATGACATTTCAGGATGCGACGAAGAGCCAGCCAGCCTCCACGCCACGCCCCAAACCGGCGAACCGATTCGATAGCGTAGTGCGAGCAGGTGGGCGCGAATCTGCATGTAGGAGGTTTCAGCGGAGAAATAAACAACTGGTATCCGCGGATCAACCAAACCATGACTTTCGCAATCATCGTTTCACCCTCTTTTTCCATTATGTACGGGTGCCCGTTTGATTACTTTGGCGCGCTTCATCACGTGCAACAGAGATTGCTCAATGGCTTCAAGCGACATGGCTTCCACTCCCGGACGGGCGATGATGACAAGATCGAGGCCGAGTGGAATGTCTGACTCCAGCCGCGCTACCGCTTCGCGAATCAGCCGTTTGACTCTGTTGCGGATAACAGCGTTACCAATTTTTTTGCTGACAGAAATTCCGGCGCGAAAAGCAGCCTGTCCCTCTTGTTTGGCTGAATACAGGACAAATTGCTTGTTGGCAGCCGAAGTTCCTCGTTGAAACACTGCTTGAAAGTGCTCATTTTTTTTGAGCCGGTGTGAACGATGCAAGGTAAACAACCCCTAACATCACAATTATAGTAGAAAACGTAAACAGCATCTACCAGTATATCCTTGTTTCGTCCACTTTTTTCCCAAAGTCTGCGCACTTTGTGCGAAAATCAAAAAACACCAGGGAAAATCAGGGAAAATTAGTCTATTTTTGCGATCAGCTCGGCCTTTGCCCTGCGCAGCTCAGAGACTCCCAGCTCATCCATCTGGAAAAAACCAAGTTCCAAAAGCGCCTCGCCCAACTCGGGCGGCAGCTCTCCCCAATGCTCCTCCCACCAGTTGCCCTCGTCCGTGCTGGAATACAGCCACACGGCCTCGGAAAACAGCAGAAAGCCCGCCTCTACGTACTGGCCTTGTCGCAGCAGCCTGTCGATCTTTCGCTTCAATAGAACGTCATTCTCTGCTCCCAGCGAAAACGTCTCCTGACCGCGGCGCGTTTTCAAATGGGCACGATAGGCCGCAAGCACCGCCAGCCCATCCATGAGCGCCTCTTTTGTCTGATACGTCTCCGCAAAACACTGCTCAAGCGCTGTCCATTCGCCCAGCTCCCGCAGCAACTGATACAGCGCACGATCGCTGAGCTTTCCATGCGAAACGCAAGCGATCAGTTGCAAAGCTTCCAACCAGCCGGCCCACTCAAGCAGGGCAACTGAATAAAAGCGTCCTTCTGCAAGCGCCTCATCTCCGCTCCGCTCATACGCCGCAATCGCCGCCTTCACCTGGCCAATCATCTTTTGCCGAGCCTCTTCCGATTCGAGGTAATCTTGCATCTGCACAAACCAGCCCGCAAAACGAGCCGTGGGATCGGCAATCAGCCGGGCCTCCTGCAAATACCGCCACGCCCACGGGTTGGCACGCACGTCCTCTATCGTCGGCACTGAATGCACGTGAAGCTGAATCAGTTGCCCGCGAAACTGGCGGTTTTCACTTCGATGTTCAGAGGCTCCCTCCATGAACACATTCAGGTCGAGATCGCTGAAGGCGTCTGCCTCCCCCCTCCCGACCGAACCGCCCGCATAGGCGCATACCATCCCCGAAAGCGATAGCTGCTCGACAAAGTCACGGCCCAACTCAATAAAAAAGTCGGTTTCATCCTTATAAGGCTTCATCGGTTCCTCCCGCTCTTTGCTATGCTGCAAGAGCCTTTCCATAGCTAGGTAATGATTCTCCCCCAAGAAAGGTTCCACATCGCGGTTAGACTTCCTCTTCACACCTTAAAAAGAATTTTCCGACATCATTGCGCAAACAAAAAGGCCACTGGAAATGTGGCCTTACGCGGAAAGAACTTTTCTACCTTTTTGACGACGAGCAGCCAAAATTTTACGGCCGTTTTTTGTGCTCATGCGCTTACGGAATCCATGATCCTTTTTGCGCTTGCGATTGTTAGGATTAAAAGATGGTTTCATTTCGTATTACACCTCCGTCTCGCACAGACATTCTTTTGCATTATAAGGACATATAGTAAAAAAGTCAAGCGACAGTGGAATTTCGTTACCAAGGCAAATATCCCCATAAAACTATTTCCCGGATCTGTGGATATCATCTTATCCACAAAAGCAGATTTCGACAAGTTTATCTACAGCTTGTACACAAAATATAGATATGTGAATATGTGCCTGGTACCAGTGGTTGTGTTTGTGGATAAGTATGAAAAAACCATTGATGCCATGCCTTATATCTGTTATTATGTTTTTGTTTTGAAGCGTGAATAACTCCGATAGGCTAATCGGTTTTTCCACAGGGTGTGGATAAGTTTGTGGACAGATTCCTTCCTATGTGTATGTCGTTACTCACAGGGATGCGGATAACCGTCTGCTTTTTTTCTCTTCTACGAGCGGAATCCCTATTTTTCGACTTTTTTTATCCACAGTCGCTGTAAACGACCGTGTTGACAATTGGGTCACACATATGAGGTTTTTTGCAATTGCTATCGTTTGTTTCTTATCGGTGATTTTATTTTTCGGACGGCCCAAAAGGAGGGATTCTGGTTGGATGCAGCGATTAGCGAACTATGGCGCAAAGTTCTCGCCAAGATAGAAAAATCGCTAAGCAAACCAAGTTTTGATACCTGGCTCAAAGCGACGAGAGCAACAACCTTGGAAGAAGATGCACTGATCGTCGTCGCGCCCAACGACTTTGCGAGGGATTGGCTTGAAACCAGGTACGCTCAACTGATTACCGATACACTATATGAAGTGACAGGTATCAATATGAAGGTAAAATTCGTCGCCCTGCAAAATCAGGACGCCGCATTTGCCGAAGAACAACCAGCCCCGCGGGTGAAAATGAGCGCTCCGCCCTCAGCAGCGGATGACCAGCCACCCAGCATTTTAAATCCCAAGTACACCTTTGACACCTTCGTCATCGGTGCCGGGAACCGATTCGCTCACGCCGCTTCGCTTGCGGTCGCTGAAGCTCCTGCTAAAGCTTACAATCCTCTCTTCATTTACGGAGGAGTCGGACTTGGCAAAACCCACTTGATGCACGCAATTGGCCATTATGTCATTCAACACAATCCATCGGCGAAAGTGGTCTATTTGTCGTCAGAGAAGTTCACCAATGAATTCATCAACTCTATTCGCGACAACAAGGCCGTCGAATTCCGCAATAAGTACCGGAGTGTAGACGTTCTTTTAATTGATGATATTCAGTTTTTGGCAGGCAAGGAATCGACGCAGGAAGAGTTTTTCCATACGTTTAATGCCCTGCACGAAGAAAGCAAGCAGATCATTATCTCCTCTGACCGGCCTCCCAAGGAGATTCCGACTCTGGAGGATCGTCTGCGCTCCCGCTTTGAATGGGGACTCATTACCGACATTCAGCCGCCAGATTTGGAAACGCGGATTGCCATTTTGCGCAAAAAGGCAAAAGCTGAGAATCTCGACATCCCGAATGAGGTAATGGCGTACATCGCGAACCAGATCGACAGCAACATCCGCGAGCTGGAAGGCGCCCTGATCCGCGTCGTGGCTTACTCTTCGCTGATTAATCGCGACATTGATACGCAGTTGGCCGCTGAAGCGCTGAAAGACATCATTCCGTCTTCTCGCCCTCGCGTCATTACGATCATGGACATCCAGCGCGCAGTCGGAGAAGCCTTTAGCCTCAAGCTGGAAGACTTCAAGGCGAAAAAGCGAACCAAAACCGTCGCTTTTCCGCGGCAAATTGCCATGTATTTGTCTCGCGAGCTGACAGATGCCTCTTTGCCGAAAATCGGGGACGAATTTGGCGGACGCGACCATACGACCGTCATTCACGCACACGAAAAAATCTCTCGGGCGCTGGCAAGCGACCCGCAGATGCAGACTACGATTCAGTCGCTCATTGAAAAGTTAAAAGCAAACCATTAAACCTGTGCATAACGCAAAAAGCCTATACACAACTTACCCACATGTGTATAGGCTATCTTTTACGTTATCAATCCACATATCCACAAATCCACAGGCCCTATTACTACTTCTGTTTAAAAAGATTTATCCTAATAAGATATGATAAAGACGCAGCCATTATGCATAGCCACTTAAAAAATGGCGCAGATAGAGGGAGGATCACGTTGATGCATATTACCGTTCAGCGAGACAAGCTGTCTAACGCCGTGTCACATGTCAGCAAAGCGGTTTCCAGCAGAACCACCATTCCGATTTTGACAGGGATTAAGATAAAGACGGATGATGAGGGACTTACTCTGACTGCAAGCGATTCGGATGTATCCATCGAGGTGCAGATTCCTTTGGAAGAAGCGGGAGAATGGGGAGTAACGATCCATCAGCATGGGAGCATTGTTTTGACAGCGCGCATTTTCAGCGAAATCGTGCGCAAGCTGCCAAGCAATGAGATTCACATTCAGGTAGACGACCGTCTCGTTACGCAAATCCGTTCGGGACAAGCCGAATTCACCATTAACGGAATGGATGCCAGCGAGTATCCTCAACTGCCGCATCTGGAAGAAGACAAAGTTTTCAGCGTTCCCTGTGACTTGCTGAAAGCCATGATCCGGCAAACCGTTTTTGGCGTCTCTACTTCCGAAATGCGTCCGATCTTGACTGGACTCATGTGGTCCCTGGAACAAGGCAAGCTGCGCTTTGTCGCTACTGACAGTCACCGTCTGGCCAGCCGTACTGCGATGGTAGAATGCCCGGAAGACTTGTCCTTCCACAACGTAGTCGTGCCAGGAAAAAGCTGCAACGAACTGGTGAAAATTCTCGATGACGACCAAAACCCGGCTGACATCGTCGTAGCCGACAATCAGATTTTGGTGAAGTCCAAGCACATTCTGTTCTATTCCCGTCTGCTGGAAGGAACTTACCCGGACACGACCAGAATCATCCCGCAAGGCAGCAAAACCGAGATTACCGTCAGCACCAAGGAATTTTTGCAATCAATTGAGCGCGCTTCCTTGCTCAGCCGCGAAGGCAAATCGAACGTGGTCAAGCTGGTTACATTGCCGGACGGCAGCGTGGAGATCACTTCCAACGCACCGGAAATCGGTAAAGTTACGGACATTTTGACGCCAAAAGCCACGAACGGCGAAGAGCTGAAGATTTCCTTCAACGCGAAGTACATGATTGACGCCTTGCGTGCGATCGACAGCGCCGAGATCAAAGCCAGCTTTACCGGCCCGATGAGTCCGTTCGTGATTCGTCCGACAGACCACGACTGGATGCTGCATTTGATCCTGCCAGTCCGTACTTACTAGGTCTTTTTCGTAAAAAAGTTCTTTTTCGTAAAAGAAAGGAGCCAAACCATGCGTGAGGTTTCCATCAACACCGAATACATTGCGCTCGGCCAATTTTTGAAGCTGGCTGACGTCATTGACACAGGCGGCATGGCTAAAGCGTTTTTGGCAGAAGTGCCGATCAAGATCAATGGCGAGTTGGACAACCGGCGCGGCCGCAAGCTATATCCTGGCGATGAAGTGGCGATTGAAGGCCATGGCCGCTTTCAAGTGGTACGCCGCTGAGAGGAGAGCGTGATTCTTGTTTCTCAAGAACCTGTCGCTAACCAACTATCGCAACTACCAATCCTTGTCCTTGGATTTTGACGGACCGATCCAGTTGTTCATCGGGAACAACGCCCAAGGGAAAACCAATGCACTCGAGTCGATATACGTTCTGGCTCTGGCCAAATCCCACCGCACGCCCCGAGACAAGGAGCTGATTGCGTGGGATGCCGATTACGCCACGATCCGTAGCGATGTTCTTCGTCGCTACGGTTCTGTTCGTTTGGAGCTGCAGTTGACAACCAAGGGAAAGCGGGCCAAAATCAACGGAATGGAGCAGCAAAAGCTGAGCGCCTACGTGGGAGCTTTGAACGTAGTCATGTTTGCGCCGGAGGACCTGTCCATTGTAAAAGGAGCGCCTGCCCAGCGTAGGCGTTTCATTGACATGGAAATTGGCCAAGTTTCGCCCACCTATCTGTATTATTTGAGCAACTACAACAAGGTGCTGGCTCAGCGGAACCAACTGCTGAAGGACTTGGCGATGAAAAAAAGCCATTCGCTGGAAATGCTGGCAATTTGGAATACCCAACTGGCCGATTTAGCGGTAAAATTGTTGAGGAAGCGATTTGAGTTTCTGCGCAAGCTGGAGGTGTGGGCGCAGGAGATCCACACCGGCATTACCAACGGCAGGGAAATGCTTTCTTTGCATTACGTGAACTCATCGCCCGTTACGGATGAAATGTCGGCAGAGCAAGCGGTTGAAAAAATGCTGGCTGCCTATGAAGAGGTTCGCGACCGGGAAATTATGCGCGGAAGCACGCTGATCGGACCGCACCGCGATGATTTTTCACTCAAAGTGAACAACATGGATGTCCAGACGTACGGTTCGCAAGGGCAGCAGCGCACGAGCGCCCTGTCCATCAAATTGGCCGAAATTGAGCTGATTAAAGAAGAAGTCGGGGAATACCCCGTTCTTTTGTTGGATGATGTCTTGTCAGAGTTGGATGAACATCGGCAAACCCTGCTGCTCGAAACCATTCAGGATCGGGTTCAGACGTTTGTAAGCACGACAGGTGTGGAAGGCTTAAAGCATCAGGTTCTCCAGCAAGCCTCTCGGTTTTACGTGAAGGAAGGGACAATCTCGGGAGAAAGGTAGGGGTCAGGGATGTTTATTCACATTGGTGGAGATACTGTGGTGAGCACTAAGGAAGTTATTTCCATCCTCGACCATCAAACCGTGAAATCCTCGAAGGTCAACAAGGCTTTCCTGGAGGAAAAGCGGAAAACGATTGTCGATCACAGCGTGGAAGAAACAAAATCTTATGTAATCACCCAGGACGCCATTTACTGTTCACCTATTTCTTCTCTGACGCTAAAGCGACGCGCTCAGTTCGTGGACAGCTTGGATCAGTTTCCCTTTGTACAAGCTGAAGTGGAGGAGTTGACAGAGTAGTGGATCAAGTGACGACGAACGATACAAACTATGATGCGAGTCAGATTCAGGTTCTGGAAGGTCTGGAAGCTGTTCGGAAACGTCCCGGCATGTATATCGGCTCGACCAGCAGCCGCGGTTTGCATCACCTGGTATGGGAGATTGTCGACAATGCTATCGACGAAGCGCTTGCCGGTTATTGCGACAACATCTTGGTGGTCATTCATCCGGACAACTCCGTATCTGTAACTGATAACGGCCGGGGAATCCCGACCGGCATCCATGAAAAAACCGGAAAATCAACCGTTGAGACGGTTTTGACTGTCCTGCACGCCGGCGGAAAATTCGGCGGTGGCGGATACAAAGTCTCCGGCGGTCTGCACGGGGTAGGTAGCTCGGTAGTGAACGCGCTATCTGAATGGATGGAAGTAGAAGTAAAGCAAAACAACAAAATTCACTATATGCGCTTTACAGTCGGAACGCCTGATGCTGATCTTGCCGTCATTGGCGAGACAGAGGAGACGGGAACAAAAGTCACCTTCAAGCCAGATCCGACGATTTTTACGGAAACGACTGTTTTTGAATACGACGTTTTGCAAAAACGTATTCGCGAGCTCGCCTTCCTCAACAAAGGGCTGCGCATTACGCTGAAGGATACGCGCCCGGACCAGGAGCGAGAAGAATCGTTCCACTATGAGGGCGGTATCGTACAGTTCGTGGAATACTTGAATAAAAACCGGGAACCGTTGCACGAAGAGGTCATTTACTGCGAGGGCGAAAAAGACGGCCTTTTCGTTGAGGTTGCTCTGCAGTACAACGACAGCTATGTGAGCAACATCTACTCGTTCGCCAACAACATCAACACGCATGAGGGCGGAACGCACGAAACAGGCTTCAAGACAGCTCTTACCCGTGTCATTAACGACTACAGCCGCAAATTCAATCTCCTGAAGGAAAAAGATCCGAACCTCTCCGGCGATGACGTGCGCGAAGGGATTACGGCGATCATTTCCGTGAAGATTCAGGAGCCGCAGTTTGAAGGGCAGACGAAAACCAAGCTCGGCAATTCGGAAGCGCGCAGCATTACCGAATCTGTCTTTGGCGATCGCTTCAGCACCTTTATGGAGGAAAATCCGGGCGTAGCGAAAAAAGTGGTGGAGAAAGCCCTGATGGCTTCCCGTGCTCGTGAAGCAGCGCGGAAAGCCCGTGAAATGACTCGCCGTAAAAGTGCGCTCGAAGTCAGCGCTTTGCCGGGTAAATTGGCGGACTGCTCTTCGAAGGACGCTTCGGAATCTGAACTGTTCATCGTTGAGGGGGACTCCGCGGGCGGTTCTGCGAAGTCCGGCCGCGATCGCCATTTCCAGGCCATTCTTCCTTTGCGTGGAAAAGTGCTGAACGTAGAGAAAGCGCGCTTGGACAAAATTCTCGGCAACAACGAGATTCGCATGATTATTACTGCGCTCGGCACCGGGGTAGGCGAAGATTTTGACATTACAAAAGCGCGCTACCACAAAGTTGTGATTATGACGGACGCGGACGTGGACGGCTCGCATATTCGCACGCTGCTGCTGACGTTCTTCTACCGTTACATGCGTCAGCTCATCGAAGCGGGGTACATTTATATCGCGCAGCCGCCGCTCTACAGCATCAAGCAAGGCAAGACGCTGCATTACGCGTATAACGACAAGCAGCGCGATGAAATACTCGCGACCCTCAAGGCTACACCGAAGCCAAGCGTCCAGCGCTACAAAGGGTTGGGCGAGATGAATGCTGACCAATTGTGGGAGACGACAATGGACCCTGCCATGCGCACGCTCCTGCAAGTGAACCTGGAAGACGCCATGGAAGCAGACATGGTGTTTGAGACGCTCATGGGCGACGAAGTAGAGCCGCGCAGGGAGTTTATCGAGCAACACGCGGCATCTGTAAGGGATTTGGACATTTAAGCTTTGAAATAGATTCGGTATATGGCAAGAAGGCTCAGCGATCCAGGCGGTATGAAAATGGCTTCAACAGGCGGTTTGCGCTGAACGAAGCTATTATTTTGCTGAGCTTTGGATAGCTGAGTCTGCCTTCTTGCAAAAAAATTCACTGCCGCACGATAAAAAAATCAAAAATTCTATTGCAATGAATTAAAATGTATGCTAGATTAAAGATCCAGGAAGTGATACGGGCCTATAGCTCAGTTGGTTAGAGCGCACGCCTGATAAGCGTGAGGTCGGCTGTTCGAGTCAGCCTAGGCCCACCACTTATACAAGGCGATAGCGCCGGATGCGACATCGCTTCTCCATTTTTTGGAAAATGGGGCTGTAGCTCAGTTG